>JAEINW010000177.1 GCA_016342715.1 Salinivirgaceae bacterium
AAAAACGAGTGGCGTTTTGTTGCTTTAAATCAGTGAGACTATATTTTTTGAATTGAAAACGAATAAAAAACAAAAATCGAACTAATACCGAAAACAAAGCGTATCTAAATATTGGATCTTACTCCCCTATCGCAGCGAGGTTGTTTAAATTCTAAACTATATCATTTATGACTGACCTTTTCAAAAATTTTAGCTTACTCCACAACTTTTCAATATGATCCTAAAACTATGGATTTTCAATCCTTAGTGTTTTTTTTAGAAAAAATAGGAGAACCTTTATGGTTCTCCTATTAATATAATATTCAAATTGTTTTTTATCTGATAATAGTTGCTTCTCTATCAGGACCTACAGAAACAATTTTCACAGGAACCTCAGTTTCTTTTTCAATATATGCTATATATTCCAATAATTCTGCAGGAAGTTCATTTTCTGATTTCATTTTGGTTAAATCACAATTCCAACCTTTAAATTCTTTGTAAATGGGTTCTACACTTCCACAAATGTCGTAGGGAAAAAAATCAACTTGTTTGCCGTCAATTTTATATGCTACAGCCACTTTAATTGTTTCAAATGAGTCAAGAACATCAGCTTTTGTCATAATTAGTTCAGTAACTCCATTAATCATTACACTATATTTTAGTGCAACTAAATCGAGCCATCCACAGCGGCGAGGGCGGCCTGTGGTACTTCCATATTCATGACCAACATCACGTAGTTTTTGTCCATCGGCATCGAAAAGTTCGGTTGGAAATGGACCTGAACCAACTCTGGTACAATAAGCTTTAAAAATTCCTTTTACTTCGCCAATTTTTGAGGGTGCAATTCCCATTCCTGTGCATGCTCCTGCACAAACAGTATTTGATGAGGTTACAAATGGATAGGAACCAAAATCAATATCTAACATGGTTCCTTGAGCACCTTCTGCCAATATTTTTGTTTTCTTGTCTTTCAAATAATTGTTTACTGTATGTTCAATATCAATTAAGTTAAAGGTTTTTATTAGCTCGATTCCTTCAAAGAATTTTGCTTCTAATTCAGTAATATCAAAATCAAAGTCATATAATGTAAGTGTATTCAAATGAATGTTTTTTAGCTTTTCATATTTTTCCATGAAATTTGATTCTAAAATATCGCCAATACGTAAAGCATTTCTACTTACTTTATCAGTGTAGGCTGGGCCAATTCCTTTAAGGGTTGATCCAATTTTATCTTTTCCTTTGGCTTGCTCTTTTGCAGCGTCCAGAATTTTATGTGTAGGGATTATTAAATTAGCTTTTTTCGCTATCGAAAGTCTTTGAGTAGCATCAAAGTTGAATTTTTTTAAATCGTCAATTTCTTGTTTGAAAATCGCTGGATCTAAAACAACACCATTCCCTATTAAATTAATGGTATTCTCGTGAAAAATTCCTGATGGAATTAGATGTAATACGTGTTTTGAATTATTAAATTCGAGAGTATGTCCTGCATTTGCACCACCCTGAAATCGTGAAATTACATTATACTCTGGTGTTAAAACATCTACTATTTTACCTTTTCCTTCGTCGCCCCATTGCAATCCTAATAATACGTCAACTTTCATTTTGAAAATGCTTTATGTAATTGTTAATTAGCTTTTTAATTGAAGTTTTTGAATTAAAACTTCTAAAAAAAATACCGCATCGAATTTACTAATAATTTTCACTACCACTGCATCACTTTTTAAATAGTTATCAAAAAAAAATCCCCAAAGGAGATTTTAGTATAATAAATTCTATTTAAATAGAATTATTTTGTTGTATTTCTTGATATTTCTTTTTGACAATCACGGCATATTCCATAACAATAAAGTGCGTGATAGGCTAGTTCAAAACCATGTTGTTTGGCTGCTCTATCTTCAATATCCTCAACTCGTGCATCGCAAAACTCTGTAACCTTTCCGCAATTGGTGCAAATCAAATGGTCATGCTGGGCGCAGTTGTATGCTTTTTCAAATTGAGCAATGTTTTTACCAAACTGATGTTTAATTACCAAGTTACAATCTAGCAATATGTCAATAGTGTTGTACAAAGTTGCACGACTTACACGGTAATTGTTATTTTTCATATGAATGTAAAGTGTTTCCACATCAAAGTGGCCATCTTGGGAGTATATTTCATCAAGTATGGCAAAACGTTCAGGTGTTTTTCTATGCCCGTTTCGTTCGATATACTTTATGAATATTTCTTTAACAACACTATGTGCCGGATCTTCAATGGTAACCCTTTTTGCTTCCTTATTCATATGTAGACTAATTCAAAATAACAATTCAAAAATATAAAATATTTTTGGTTATTAAGACTTTTTATAAATAATAAGAAGGAAGGAAGTTGATTGTCGATAAACTTGGTTCGTAATAATGTTATTTAAGCTATAGATGTAGCGCCTGATTTTTAAAATGTATCTTCGATAATTTCCTGACGAGCCACCTCGCTAATTCCCTTAATCTTTGACAGATTCATAATTAAATTATTAAGGTCGCTTGAATTATGCACATAAACATCGATGTTTCCTTCAAAAATGCCATCGTGACTTTCGAAACTTATGGAGCGCATGTTTACACTTAATTCATTTGAAATGACTGTAGTTACTTTATTTACAATGCCCACATTGTCGATTCCTTTTAATAAAATACGTCCCAAATACGCCAAAATTTTGTGGGTTGTCCATTCCACTTTTACCACATGTTCGCTTTCACTTGAGTTTAATCGAATGGCATTCTGACAGGATGTTTTATGGATAATAAAATTATCATCGGTTGATTTATAGCCAATTACATCGTCTCCTGGAATAGGGTAACAACATTTTGCAATTTGAAAATCTTTTGTTTTGTCATCAACAATCAAAGGTTTCGATGTATCGAACTTTTTTGCGGCAATATTAGGGTCTTCCGATGCTACACTCCAAAATTTTATCCATTTGTTTTTTGAACGGCGTTTTAATATTTTTTGAAATGCAAAACGATCAAATTTTTCGAGACCAATTTTATAATAAAGTTTTTCCTTATTTCTGGTATTGTAATGGTTATATAATTTTCTAAAAATGGTTGAATTAGCCTTTAAATTAAGTTCTTTTAATAGTTTTTCCAGGTGAATAATACCTTCTTTGGTAATCACCTTTCGTTTGTCTTTAAAAGCGTTTTTAAGTTTTGATTTTGCTTTTGCCGTGGTAACAATTTCCATCCATTCAAATTCGGGCTGTTGTTGTTCCGATGTAATTATTTCAATTTGATCTCCACCACGTAGCTTATGATTTAAGCCAACCAATTTATGGTTAACTTTTGCACCAATGGCGTGCATTCCTACTTCAGAGTGAATGAAAAATGCAAAGTCAAGGGCAGTAGATTCAGCAGGTAAAGTTATTATGTCTCCTTTTGGAGAGAAAACCATGATCTCGGAGGTAAATAAATTTAATTTAAATTCATCAAGAAACTCAAATGCATCAGATTTTGGATCTTCCAGCATCATTCGAATTTCTTTTATCCATTTATCTAACTCACTTTCCTGCTGGTTTATTCCTTTATATTTCCAATGGGCAGCATACCCTCTTTCAGCAATTTCGTTCATTCTTTTTGAACGAATTTGTACTTCAACCCATTTTCCACCAGGACCCATCATGGTTGCATGTAAGGCTTCGTATCCATTGGCTTTGGGTTGGCTTATCCAATCTCGAATTCTATCGGATCTAGGAATGTAAATGTCGGTTATTATGCTATAAATTGTCCAGCATTGAGCTTTTTCTGTAATGCCCGTTTTAGGATCAAAAACCACCCGAATGGCAAACAAATCAAATATTTCGTCGTATGAAATATTTTTTGTCTCCATTTTATTCCAAATAGAATAAATAGACTTTGGTCTACCTGATATTTCATATTCTATACCTTCATCGTTTAATTTACTGGTAATGGGGAGGGCAAATCTATTGATATAGGTAAGACGTTTTTTTTCAGTTTCTTTAATTCGGTCGCCAATTAGTTTGTATTCGTTTGGATGCAAGTATTTTAAACATAAATCTTCCAATTCCGATTTAATGGCATACAAGCCTAAACGATGCGCTAAAGGGGCATATATAAAAAGCGTTTCACCGGCAATTTTAATTTGTTTGTTTGGAGGCATCGATTCCAAGGTACGCATGTTATGCAATCGGTCGGCCAATTTGATTATTATCACTCTTAGGTCATCGGCCATAGTCATCAGAATTTTTCTAAAATTCTCAGCCTGCATGCCCGAACGATTCAGGAAAACACCTGAAATTTTTGTCAAGCCATCAACAATCGATGATATTTTATCGCCAAACTGTAGCTCAATATCTTCAACGGTCATATCGGTATCTTCAACCACATCGTGTAATAAAGCAGAAACAATGGATTTGGTTCCCAATCCAATTTCATCGGTGCAAATTTTTGCAACCGCAATGGGATGTAAAATATAGGGTTCGCCCGATTTGCGTCGCATGTTTTCGTGCGCCGAATTTGCTACTTTAAAGGCTTTGGTAATAAGATCGATTTGCTCTTGTTTTGTAACAAAGGATGCTACTTTTAAGAGTTCATCGAATTTATCTTGTATTAATAATTTTTCTTCATCAGAAAATGATTTCATATATTGACCAATTTGGATTGTGCAATTGTTTGTAAAATTATACCGATTACTAATCAAAATGCGCTTTAAATTTAAAACACGTTGATTATTTATCGGCATTAACTCCCGAAGTAAAATCGGGACAGGCTATTGTAAATATTTAAAAGCACTTTCAGCGCATTTAAATATACAATTGGTATTATACCTAAAACCAAAGGTAATGAATTTACACCTTGTTGGTGTTTCGAGTATTTACTTTTTTAAGTCAACTACAAACTTTGTGGTGGAAAGCCACATAAAGTTTAGGTAGTTTTCTTATTGGAACGAAATAGAAAAAATAGTTTTCACTCCATAATCGATATACAAATACTTAAGCGAAAACTGAGGACTGAAAAATGCCTGCTTTTTTTAAGGATAAATAACACTTATTACTCCCGACTTTTCTAATTCTTTTCCCAAGGATGTTTTTATGCGGATGTAATATAAATAGCCACCTTCCTGAACTTTTAAGCCTTTGTAGTTTCCATCCCAATCATAATCGGAGTCTGGATTTGTTGCATGGAATATTTTTTCACCAAACTTATTGTAGATGATAAAATCAAGTTCAACGATAACTGCTCCAAAAAAATCGGGTCCAATTTTATCGTTTAATCCATCGCTATTTGGTGTAAATGCATTATACATTTTTATTCCCGGTGTTTTAGGAATGCAAGCTGTGTTTGAATAACTTTTATAACCTTCAGTAGTTGTGCCAACTATTTTAAAGCAAAAGTTCTCGTTATTTTCATAGATACTACTGTCGAGATTTAATGTAAAACTTCTAATGGTTTCAGTGTTGATGTATTGAGTAGGTTCACTATCAATGGTAAGTTCTACTTGATAGTTTTCATCTTCAAAATAACTTGCATTCCAGTTTAAAAGTACTTTTTCACCTTTAAGTTCGCAGTGTAGCACTAAAGGTTTGAAAAGTAATTCGCCACCTGTAGTTTCATGACAGGTATTGGTGGCAATTATTTTATAAGTAGCTTCTTTAATTTTGTTAGGGTCGGTGAATGTGAGGTAATCGTCGTTTGAATAATCTATTTTATCTACTTCCACTGAATCGGAAAATTCAATTTCGCGAAATAGTTGGTAATATAAAATATCAGCGCTATCATCCACATGGCAACCAACCTCCATTTGGGTTCCTGAGTTTTCAATTAAATCAACATAAAATTCTTCAGTATCTATGGAGTCAAGTGGCATTGTAATAACTGAAACTTCGTTGGAAAATGTTTGCTTGCTTCCTGATTGAGAACCCATAATTCTGTAAACATATTCTTCATAGTAACTAACATCATTATTTGAATATGATGTATCAGAATAGGCTGTTCCTATTTGTGCCCATGTGGTATCATTATTTACTATACTTCGTCTTTGAATAGAATAACTATTGATAGAGTACCCAATATATGGTGTCCAGTTTAAAAAATGTGCTTTGCTGCAAGAATCATTTTTTGTTATTTCCAAGAATATGCTTTGATGTTGGGGGGAGTTTTCACTTTGTTCAGTATAATCAGGGTGTGTGGCATAAATTTCGTATGGTTCAGGTCTTTTATGAGCTCGGGCAGTAGTATCAAATGCCACATTTGTATCAAATGGAAATGCACCGATGGTGTAGGATACTTCATAAGTGACACCTCCTATTACTTCTGGTTCAATAAGTTGCCTTTTTACCACAAATTCAGAACCGGGCGTTGTATTTGTTGTATCAATATAAATGGCCACTTTACCAGGAAAATTTTCGTCGGGTTCAACACTAACTTTTTTAATATGTGGTGTCAGTGGGCTTTCCTGCGAAAAAATATAAGAGTTAAAAAGGAAAATTACTCCTATACTAACTGCTATTTTTTTTACATACTTATTCATGGTATTTAAAACGCTATTTCTTAATTAATAGTATCAATACTTTCCGGCAACCACGGTTACAAAACTATCTAAATTAAAATATTTGTTGGCTAAATTTTGCAATTCCACTGCTGTAATATTTAGAATACTTTCTTTCATTTTTTTATAATAACTAAAGTCTAAATTATATTCAACAACCCCTTTAAAGGCTTCGGATATTGATAAAGGGCCATCGAACATTTGAAGCATTTCGCCCATCATGTAATTCCGAACCAAATTCAATTCATTTTGCGAAACTTCTTCCGTTTTTAATTTGCTAATTTCCTTAAAAATCTCATCTACGGCTTCTTTGGTGTGTTCAACCATTACATCGGCAGCTATGGCCATATATCCAGCATTTGCTAATGAAATTTGCATGGCTTGAATACCATAGCTAAACCCTTTTTCTACACGAATATTTTTCATTAAACGTGAGCCAAAGTATCCTCCTAAAATGGTGGTTAATATTTTTAAGCCAATATAATCGTGATGTTGTTTATTTATGGTAATAATACCCATCCGAATGCTCGACTGAACTGCATCTTCTTTTTTTATAATTATTGGTTTTGAGCTCCATTTTTCAGACAAACCAACATTCAATGGTTGTGGTTTTTCAAGCATCTTTAACTTACCAAAATACTGATTGATAAGTTGGATGCTTGATTCATTAATTAAACCAGAGGCAATAAGCTTAAAATTGGCCGTTTGATAATTGCTTTTATAAAAGCTGTGGAGCTCTTCTGCCTGAATTTCGTTGTAAAGGTTTTCTGTTGTAGCCATTCCATAGGGGTGATTGGCTCCAAATAAATGTTCAAAGAAAAGTTCTTTGGCCACAAAGGATGTTTTTTCAGAATCGACTAAAAATTTTTGTTTTCGGCGTTTAATTAAATTAGAAAATTCCTTTTCAGGAAAAGTGCTTTGTAAAAGTACTTCAGCAAACACTGGGAGGGTGTTGGCTAAGTGTTTGTTTAACGAAACCAAACCTACATTGCTGTTATCTTTTTCAATGCTTGGCTGAAAATAAGCCCCATAAAAATCGAAGGCTTCTGCAATCTCATGTGCTGTTTTTGAGCTTGTTCCTTCGTTGAGCATTAATCCGGTTAAAGGAGCTGCCAATTTTTTGTTTGTGTAATTTGCACCCGCAGGAATCATTACATCAAGTTTAATAAGATCTTGGCTCCCTCCATTTAAAATGTATAATGGAAGACCGTTGTCAAGAGTTATTTTTTTTACGGGAGGAATATTTATAAACTGAACGCTTTTTGTTTCAGGTTGTATGGTGCGATTAATTAGCATGTAATTATTGTTTTGAATGATATAAAAGAGTGCTGCAATTCTCTACTCGGAATAATTCAGAAGCTACATTTTTTAGTTGCTCTGGAGTTACTTTTAAATAATTTTCGGTTTCTGAGTTTATCCGATTTGCATCGTCGAGTAGTTCAAAATGAGCTAGATCCATTGCTTTTGTTAAAATACTAATTTCAGAATAAATTAAATTGGCTTCAACTTTATTTTGAACCTTTGTTAGTTCCTGAATGTCAACACTATCGGTAATGAATTGGTCTAGTTCGTTTCTAATTTCTTTTTGAGCAAGTTCAAATGAAACGCCTTTGCTTAAATTGCCTGTAATAATAAATAAACCCGGGTCATGATCGCCAGTAATATAGGCATCAATTTGACTAAAAATTTTCTTCTCCATTACCAAATATTGGTTTAGTCGAGACGATTTTCCATTGGATAATATATCAGAAATTAAATCGGTGGCATAATAATTAGGTGAAAGCCGATCGCACATATGGTAGGCCTGATAAATGGTATCCACTGGAATCGGTCGGTCAACTTCCAACAATTTGGCTTTTTCTTGTTTGGGTTCCAGGGGAAGATTCCTTTTTGGCGTATTGCGTCTGGGAATATTTCCGAACCATTTTTCGCTTAATTTTTTTATTTCCTCAAAAGCTACATTTCCTGCAACCACAAGTATCGCATTGTTTGGAGCATAAAACTTATAAAAAAAATCTTTTACTTCATCTAAAGTTGTAGTTTCAATATGTGCGGTTTCTTTACCAATTGTTGGCCATTGATAGGGATGCTTTTCGTAGGCTAAGGGTCGTAGCAACAAATTCCAATCGCCATAGGGTTGATTTAAGTAGCGTTGTTTAAATTCTTCAACAACTACCTTTTTTTGAATGTCTAATTTTTCCTGAGTAAGTGCCAGTTCCAGCATCCGATCAGACTCCAACCAAAATGCCAATTCCAGATTCTCCTTTGGAATGGTGATGTAATAGTTGGTAATGTTATTGTTAGTAAAAGCATTGTTCTCGCCACCCGCTTGCTGAAGAGGAGCATCGTAGCTTGGAATGTTTTTTGATCCTTCAAACATTAAATGCTCAAAAAGGTGAGCAAAGCCTGTTTTTTCTGGATTTTCATCTCGTGCTCCAACATCGTACAACAAATTAAAAGCTACTATTGGGGTGGTTTCATCTTTATGCACAATTACTCGTAAGCCATTATCTAAAGTGAATTTATCGTATTTTATCATATTGTTTTTTCTTGCCTGTTTTATTAATAGTTGGTTAGTATATAAGTGCGCTGTTGTATTTTTGTTCATTTACTGTTTTTTCTATTTTTACAAGAAAATAATTTAGTTAAGTCCTACATTGTGGGTTTTATTCCCTGCAGCTTACTGCGAGGTTATTTATTTAGCTCTGGTGAGTTCGCTAACTCGGTTCATATCCTCTATCGGGGGTCAAAATTAAGCAAATAACTACTCTCTCCCTAAAAAATAGGGGGAAGCTTTGAAGGTTTCATTTATTAAAATCATTAATTCTAAGACTCTTATTAATAGCTTGTATTTTTTTTGTTGGTATGTCTGTATCTTTAGCAATTTTAGACCATTGATTCACTGCTGTTATAACTTCTTCTAAAATATGATTAGTTTTTTTTATACCAAATATTTTACCAAAATTTAATAAATCATCTCTTGTAAAATTATCAAATTTCCCATTTATCGATGATTGATGAACATTTGTCCAAGTTCCATTTGGACTAAATGAAAAGGTAATATCATAAGCCGGTGATATTTGCCATTTACCTTCTTTATTCATTAAAAAAGAAAAGTTTTTAACGTGGTCGTCATGATTTCGTGCTATAATATTAAATAAAGCTCGTCTATATTGTTGTTCAAATTGATTATAAGTA
Source organism: Salinivirgaceae bacterium (assembly GCA_016342715.1). Classification (GTDB taxonomy): domain Bacteria; phylum Bacteroidota; class Bacteroidia; order Bacteroidales; family SZUA-534; genus JAEINW01. The sequence goes on from JAEINW010000177.1 coordinate 9,718, forward strand.
AGATTAAGTCTTTTCATTACTCTAAACAATGTTTCATAACTACTCGCTTTTTGAATTTTATAATCAATACCTGCTATAGCTCCAAAGGTTTGCATATGAATTTTTTCACCTTTAGTTGTTCTGTCAAAGCGTTTGGTTAAAAAATGAAAGCTATTATTTTCTTCATATAATAAACTCTCCGATATATCTATACCTGCTTGTTTTGCTAATTTATAATAAACATATTCTATTTTTCCCATTCCAGCCCCTTCTCCTAAAGCTTTTTTATTAGCACCATCAATTTTAAGAAGCCAATATGAATAACCTTTAGGTTGCATAATATCACCGGGTCTTATTTCTATAATGTTGTTATTTGAATCGGTTTTAATAGCAATTAAAGCCTTAGCTCTTGCTCCACCAGCCGAAGTCCCTATTCTTAATATATCCGACAAGCTATCTTTATCTAAATCATTGTAAGAAGTTTCTTTCTTGTCATCTAAAACTTTTCTTGCTACATTTAATAAATCACTAACTTTTATATTGTAGTCATTATTTTCTTTATGATTAATAGGTTCATATTCTAAGGCTCCCATTCCTCTTTTACCTACATATGTTAATCTGTCAACAGGGTTTATATCATAAATAGAAATATTTTTTTGTTTTAACCATTCTTTCATCATAGTATTACCAAAATTATCAGGCATTGAGTCCGATAATAAAAGTGGTAAATTGTGAAAATTTATATTGTCTCTAGTTGTTTCAAATATACGTTCTTGCAAAGGCATTATAATAGGAGAGGGTTCTATTCCTTTATTTAATGCTTTGTTGCTATATTGAAAAGTAGAACTGCCTTTTGTATCGCTCCATTCTACTGAGCCTAATACTTCATCATACAATTTTACTTGTACTATCATATCTACTTTATTTTACTAGATGCTCGTTTTCTTTCTGATTTTAATTTAGCTTTCTCAAATTTTAGCTTTAACTCTAAGTTTTCGCCAACTCTAAATACCGATTCAAAATCTTTAATTCGGTTTAATCTTATTAATATCCGGATTAAACTTTCAACGGTTGTGGATTTTCCTTGTTCTATCAGGCTAATTGTAGATACGCTTAAACCAACTTCCTCACTCATTTTTTTTTGAGTAAGGTTGTGTTGCAATCTTATTTTTTTCAACCTTTTACCTATTTCTTTTAAGATTTCCTGTTCTGTTAAAAACATCCAATCATCCATCTTATTTATTTTAACTATTAAAATATAAGTAGTTAATGTGTTTTAATTGCATTAACTATGAAAATGTTACAAGTTATTGCAAATGTAGTAAAAAGTTTAATGATTAAAATATTAATAGTTATTTTGGTTATCCTTATAAATACCTAAATAGATATTATAAAAAAAACTAGGCTGAAAGCCTTGCATAGTTTAGCTTGGGGCATCGCCCCAAGAAATAGAACCTACAAAGAAAAGGGTGCAAGCTG
>JAEINW010000178.1 GCA_016342715.1 Salinivirgaceae bacterium
GATCGCCTTAAAAGTGCCTGAGCCGTGTGCCGGGAAACTGGCACGCACGGTTCTTAGGGGGCGTAAGCTACCCGGTTCGGCAATTAGCTACAACCTTAAATGATTCGAAACAATTATGGAAAACCTAGAAACTAAAATCAATAATTTTGTTGATAAGCATTTAAAAAGCAAAAAGATTTTTAACGAATTAGACTGTAATACTTTGATATTAAACAAAACCACTCCTGTTGGAAGTTTAAAAGAATATTGCAAAATAGAAAGTCCAGAATATAGAGCATTACTTAAAATATTCAAACATATATACGCTGATATTGAAAAAGACCTTTCAAACTCAAACCTATGGGATGAGATTTACGCATTTCCCCAAAAAGAAGAAAATATTCAATATGAAAGAATATTAACGGATAATTCTACTATTACACCGATTAATTCAAATTTGGAGATATCTGATCAATTTTTAAAAGAAACATTACAGATTGCTCGTGATAATTTTCGAAATAGATTTAATAAGAATGTAAGTAACAAAGAATCAAGATTTTTTATTATTGGTGATGTTGGAACAGGAAAAACAACTTTCTTAAAATTTATTCATAATAGGTTAAAAGAAAAACTTAATGGAAACAATAATATTCTTTGGCTACATGTTGATTTCAGCAAAGAATTTCTTAATAAACTAAGTGTTCCTGAAGCTATTAAATTTGAAGCAGCAAGAGTTTTTAGAGAAAAAGTCTATCAATCTTTAAGCGTTGAAAAAAAAGAAGACATAAAGCAAGAAATAGAAAGCAATTTTTCATTGTCAAGCTCAAGTTCTGAATTTGAAAAATATTATAAAGAGTATATTTCAATTTTTGAACCAGAACGAACAGAGCCTTATAACCACATAGTTCAGAGTACAATAATTAAATATATTGAGAGTAATTATCCAGTCATATATATTGTGGATGGTTTAGATAAATTGTCCGAAGCAAATGGTTTTAGGGAAAAGCTAAAAGATGTACAAAATATTGTTTCGGATGGTAGTCGAAATGGTATGTTTTACTTTGTAATGAGAAAGGAGAGTCATTTAAGTTTCTTGGACACTTTAGTTGATATTAAGAATTCGAAAGAGCTAGCTCGTATTTCAAATGACTTTAAAAAACTTGAAATTAAGCCTGCTCAATTAACTGATATTGTTTTTAACCGTTTTAATTTATTATTAGATCAATGGGAGACAATCGTCCATGATAATAGAAGTAGCATATTAGATCAGGATAACGAGACTGAAGTAGAGATTGATAATAAAATTATTGATTTAATCTCAAAGTTGAAAAAAGAAGGAATTAAAGATAAGGCTTCTATTGAAGCATATTTTGGTATGTTCATGATATTCCTTTTAAGAGGCATTAAACCAGAAGAAGATATAGATTTTGATAAATGGGAAATTAAAACATCAATTAGTGCTTTAAAAGATTTAATAGGAAATAATTTCAGAAAATTAATGGAAGCTATTAATACAATTCATAAAGGATTTATTGAGTCTATCCATTATGCTAAAGTTGAAATGTCTGATGTAATAAATATTTACAACCTAATTTCAAAGGAAAAATCACAATTCTTTCATCGAAAAAATAGTAGTATAATCTTTACCTATAATGCTATAATGAGACGTGACTATAGAGTTATTCCATTATTATTAGAAAACAATAGTCATTACAATCATCCCTATACGTATAGTTATGATGATATAGAAAAAAAGATAAAACCATTAGGTAACCGTCTGAGTTCTAAATTTATTTACAGTGTCTTTTACCCTGTAAATTCCATAAATCATATTGGTTGCTATAATCTATTATTGAAAATTAGAATTTTACAATTCATGGCAATCGATCCAGAAAAGAATTACACTAAGGATGTTATCGTATCACACATTAAAAGTAAATTCCCATACAAAGTATATGATATTAAACTTGCAATTAATGAGTTATTTAAATCTGATTTAATCAATATTGATATAATACCGAATGGTTATTCACTAAAAATAAACAGAATAGGTGAAAATCATTTGAATTATTTAATCCATGATTTTGGCTATTTAAGAATAATTTTAGATGATATTTTAATCCCAGAAAAATATGAAAACTTTTTTCTAGATATTGATTCAAGTTTATATTCAGAATCAAAGCAAAAATGGATTATTAATCAAATCCCTCGTGTCGCATTATTTATTTCTCTTATATCCAAAATCGAAAAATGGGATCTTTCTAATATTGAAGATGATAAAAAAAATGAGTGGAGTATTGTACCAGGTATTACAGATTCCTTCAAGAATCGAATCTTAAGAATATGTAAAAGACCTGATCCAGATCTCACAATGTTAGAAAATGCTTTTAGAAACCACATGGCTAATCTTAATTCTATAAAAAATGCATAAACGAAACATATACATACTAATAATGTTCTTAATGACATTTTTAAATCCTTCTACTTTTGCAACGGAAGTTGATAGTATAGCTATTTATATTGAGCAATTGAAAGAACACAAGGTAAATAAAACATATAATGATTCTATTGATATGGTTGTTGATAATTATATCAATAGATTAGAAAAAAAGGAACGGAATCAAAACAAAATTAACATTATAGGAATTGTAATTGCTGCCATCATTGGTTTTTTTATAGGCAGAATAAATTCATATCTGGATAAGAAAAAAATGAATATAGAAAAAAAACGAATATATAGCTTACAGCTAATTTCCCTACTAAACGATTTTAATAATAATTGCAATATTATTCGGAAATACCTACCCGATAAAGATTTAGTCGGAGTTGTTATAGAGTATTCTTCATTAAAGGATATTTTTACTAAAGTCCATCTTTATTTAGAAAATCCAGAAGATGCTTCTAATGCATTTTTACAATCATCAAATTACAATGAAGTTAAATCATATTTTAATATGCAGAATTTTTCAAACATTGATAAAAATCTAATAGAGCTACAAAGTATTACCAATAAGCTAAATAACGTCACAGAAATTGGAGGCTTATTGGAATTATTGGAAGAAATAAAAGCCGATAACACGCGCTCATAAATAATTGCCGATTCAGAGGTCATTTCAAGTGTTGTAACTCGCATTAGCTTCAGTGCAGCTTGACATGGAAGTACCTCGCAATCGGCAACTATTCATAGCGCCATCCGTTATAAGTTATGCAAAGAAACATCCTGCATATAATTGAAGTTCACATAATTATTCAATCAAAATTTAATCAAAATGAAAAGAACCCCCCTTATGATTTTAAGCTTGATACTCGGAATGAGTATTAACGGAATTGCACAGGATTGTCCTTGTGTAAAGACCGCAGTTATTGGTAATGATGCAAACGCAACATTCACCCACAACAACAAAGTGGTTTCTATGCCTGATACCACGATTGTATTAGGCAGTTCTGTTAACCTGCAAACATTAAAAAGTATTGGAAAAGTAAATGGTATGCATTAGGCTCTGATACTGAAATTACAGATTTGCTTGTTAAACCCTCCGCAACAACTGAATTTGTGGTTAAATCGGAGTTAACAGATTGCCCAGATGCCTATGATAGGGTTAAAATATCCGTTAAAAGCTCAGCTACTGGATTAAATGAAATAAATGACTTTTCTGTTTTTCCAAATCCGACAAAAGGGATAATTACCATCAGTCTTACAAATGAGCAGGTTAAAAGAATTGAAATTGTTGATATTAACGGGAAGTTTTCTTTACAAAAAAGCGTTACTGGCGAAAATTCCATTCATGAAATCAATATCAGCCATCTAAATAATGGCATGTATTTCATTAACCTGACTTTAACAGACAATTCTACAGTTACAAAACCCATCATAAAAAACTAAACCCATGAAATCCTTAATCAAACAAATATCATTTATAGCAATATATTTATTTGTTGCTCAATTCACATTCGGACAGCAAATCAACATTAACCAAAATCAACTACCATATACCATCCCGGTAGTTGAGCAACCAAGTTCAGGCGAGAACATTGAATACCAATGGCTCGAAAATGATAAAAGAATAAAGGGTGCAAACTCAGCAACCTACACCATTCCTAAAGGAAAAGAAATTGGAACTTATACATACATAAATCAGGTTCGTTGCTTCGATTGTACAGACTGGTTAAGCAGTAACCCGTTTACAGTAAATATAACCGGGACTTCAACACTCAAAAGCGCCAGTATCCCAACCGATAATATTTCAGCCACTTTCAGCCCGCAGAATGAGCTATACGGATACCTTGATAAGCTTATATCGGTTATAGACAACGCCCAACAAAGCCTTGACATTTCCCTGTACAGCTTTGATGATTTCGATGTATACCTTGCCTTAAAAAGGGCTACTGATAAAGGTGTGCAAATCAGGATGCTCTACGAAGGCGCGCTCGAAGACCGAAAACAAAACGATAGCACCATTTCACATAAAATTGAAAAACTGGGTATTGATGTAAAATACGTTAACAAAACCAACCACCACAAATTCATTATTTCAGACAACAATTATCTTGTAACCAGCAGTGGGAACTGGAACAACGAAGCAAATTGGGATTATGATGAAAATACCACTTGGGTCACTGATGAAGAATTGGTTTTACGATATCGTGCTGAATTTGAGTACCTCTGGAATTATTCAAGGGAATTTGGGGTTAGCTATACATGGCCAACCCTCGACCCCGACAGCCTTTTAAACCTGATTGTTGACAATCCAGATGTAGAGGCTGTGTTTACTTCTTCAAACTACCGAACTTATATTTCAGGGACTTATGGTCCAACATTTGCAAAAATATCGGGCAGCCAGAATGTAGCCGACAGGATTGTTGAACTCATTGAACAATCGCAAACATCCATAAAAATAGCTGCCAACCATTTGCGTTCCCGCCCTATTTCAGAAGCATTGATTGCCAAAAAAAATGCAAACCCCACAATTGATATACAGGTTCATCTTGATGGTCAGGAATACATTACCGAAAGCTACAACGATTACCAAAAAGCCGAAAGGGATTCTTGTTTGGCTGATGCCTCTACAGAAGGACAAATCAGTGACTGTGTAGAAAAGAATTTTTATTACAGCTATGAACTTATTTTAGCGGGTATTGATGTAAGGTTTAAGCTTTATTCCTATAGTTGGCATCACAACACTGCAGCGCTGATGCACCACAAATATGCCGTATTCGATGACAGCATTGTTGCAACAGGTAGCTATAATTATTCTTATAACGCTGAGACCAACAGCATGGAGAACGTGGTTATATTCAACCGAAATGCTTCTAACAGTGGTGTTGATGCTTACCTTGATAACTTTGTTGAAATATGGGAAACAGGACGGACTGAAGGTTTTTACAATGATATAGTAAACCATATTAATTCCGATAGTCGCTACATACCCGTATTATTCCCTTCAATTTCTCTTGACCATTTTGAGGTGTCTACTTTAAAAGAGCAAATTCAAACTGCTTGTCCAACAGTTTTCGACGAATATTACAAAGACAACAAACAATATTATGTCATCTATCAACGGAATGTCAATTTAACATATGATGATTATGGAAATGTGGTAGAGATTGGACATTCAGGTAATCAAGGATTTGAAATAAACTACAGTTTTGATTTTTACCACAGACTTCTTAACTCAGAATTTGTTTCAAATGGTGGTGTTTTAGAAACAAATAAATACGAATATGATGAAAATGGGATGATGACATCTTTAATTTCATCTAGCGATACAATTTCTTTTACTTATGAAAACGATGAGTTGATATCCTTAAATACAGGAAAAGGAAACTATTCTTGGATATCAGAAAGAAACGATGAAAACACCAAAATATATTATTCAATTCCGGGTGTACAAAATTATATTATTTCAGAATGGAACGAGTATAATTTGCCAAGCAGTTTGCAAGATGCAGATTCAAGAACAATGCAGTGGAATTATACTGATGGTTATAAGTTAAACTCCATTTCTACAATAGATAGAGATATTGTTTATACTGAAGATAGCTTACAGCTGAAATTTGGAACAAACACATCCGATGGCGAGGATATTTCAATTGAACAATTAAGCAATGATGACATCAATATTGTCACAACCGGAACTGTCGCATCCACCATAGAATATCAAACAGAAGAACAGGCGGATAAAAACAATGTACTATCAATTGGTATTACATCCGATAATATTTCAAGCGGCAGGGGCAGGTCAGCTAGTATCGAATACCTTCTCGACCCTTATGGGCGTGTTGTTTCTTGTGGCGACCTTTCAATTACAAGGGAACCATATACCGGGAATATCATTTCCATTTCAAACGATGACGTAACAGAAACCCGCTCCTACAACGATTGGGAACTGCTTACAGAGCAAACCGTAATAAGTGAAGGAGACTTATACTACAAGGCTACTTACCAATACGATGCCCTACAGCGAATAACACAAACAACAGAAATAATACTGGAAGACACCACCGTTATTGATTACGCATACAATGATGCAGGTCAATTGCAGACAGTTTACAAGAACGGAATACAGACAGAATCCTATTCATATGATAGTTATGGAAACAGGCAATTAACCAATAAGGAAGGTTTTGAATATTCCTATACAACAAATACCAATAACCGTCTTGAAACATACTCTTGGGAACAATCAGGCAATACTCGTTTGGTTGATTTAACATACAATAATTCAGGGCAGCTTTTAGAAACAGCCAATAAAACGGTTTACAACGGTTACCCGCAAACAACATCAAGCCGCGATTATAATTATGATGTATTTGGCAACCTGAACAGTGTAACATGGGCAAGCCAAACACAGGAATATATCTACGATGGTTACGACAGGCAAATTGCGACATATCAAAACGGGTCAGTAAAACAAAAATTGATATTTGGACTAGGTAGTACACCTCTGGCAGAACTCAATGAAAACGACCGTATTATAAACACCTTTGTTTATGCCGACAGCCATACTCCGGTGCTGATGCGCAAGGGAAATACCGATTACTATATTATTTCCGACATCCGGGGTTCCGTGCGCATGGTGGTAAAAGCCACAACAGGGGCAATCCGCCAGCAACTGGAATATGATGCATACGGAAAAGTATTGGCAGACGATAATCCCGGTTATACACCCTTTGGTTATGCTGGTGGCTTATACGACAGCAGAACAGAATTAATCCGGTTCGGGGCAAGGGATTATTACCCTGAAATTGGTCGGTGGACAGCCGAAGACCCAATCGGATTTCTTAGTGGGTGTTTTAATGATTATCTCTACGTTTCAAATGACCCTATAAATTTAGTTGACCCAAGTGGTCTGCAAGAAACAGAAATTGGTGCGACTCAAGTTAATAGTTACAATTCTTTTTCTGCATTTAAAAGAGCTATGGGGCCGGCAGGAAAAGGTATGGCATGGCATCATGTTGTGGAACAAAACCCATCCAATAAAGCTACATTTGGACCTAAAGCCATTCATAATACAAATAATATTATGAAGTTGCCCCATGGTAAAGGTAGCATACACGCTAAAATATCAGGTTTTTATAGTTCTAAGCCAAGATTTGCAAAAGGACAAACAGTGCGAAAATGGCTTAGTACTAAAAGCTTTAAGTTTCAATATGAGTATGGTATTGATAAATTAAAAGAGTTTGGTTGGAGTCCACAATCAAAATAAAACTAATTTTCAGCAGTTCCTTGAATTAGGGGCTGCTGAGCTTTAAAATACATAAAATGGAAATTAAATCAATAGATGAAGCCTTAACTATAATTTGCTCACAAAGTCCGATACATCATTTTTCTTCAAACAATGCACAACCAAAAAAAGCGAATAAAGCCTACAATAAAATCGTGGCAGCAATGGCTTATTTGAAGAAAAATGATAGTTTATTAGAACTAAAGAAACTATTAAATAATAAAGATTATAGTATTGTATCATGGGCTGCAACATATTTAATAGGAACCGATACAAAACTGGCGATTAATATTCTTGAAGAAATTAGAGACCTTAAAATACAGCACATTTCTATGGATGCAAAATATACAATTTTAGAATGGGAAAGTGGTGATTTGGAGCTATACTTTGGAGAATGACACGATGTATGGCACAAAAAGAAATATAATCACCAATTAAATACCTTGAACGCACAACTTATAACATCTAGGGCTGAATGAATCCTATCGACCCTAAAAATCCCGCACCAAAAGCTGATACGGGATTCTTTTTGCCCTTTGTTGGACGTTACCCGGGCATAAGGAATTTCAATGGTTTTGCCTGCTTCATTTGATGATTTTTGGAGGCGTTGAGACGGCCACTATTTAAGCTTGAGATTGGCATTTTTTTGTTTTTTCTTGGTTTTATCATTTATTGAGTCCGTTTTTTCTACTGTTTTTGATTATTGAACATAGCTCACCCTGGCCTTTCCAGACAAAAAAAATAGATTTTAAGAGATTATGTCGCAGTTTACAATTAAGCCGCTACTTCGCCAGCGGGACCATCGCGTATCGGTTTGTATACTTCTACCACCATCATGACACCTTCGCTGCATTCGGGGCACTGAAAAGGCGAATGTCCATGCAGCCGTTCAAATATTTCATGCCATTTCAAATCTTTAGTGTTTTCCGGCGGATTCACTTTAAAGAATGCACGTGCCGCTGCCAGTGCTTTCTTTTTATGATGGCAGGAAAGTATACCGTAGTGTCTGACCTTTACAAAACCTTCGGGTAATACATGCATAAGCCAGCGCTTCAGGAATACTTTTCCATCCAGGGTCATGTCAGCTTTTTTGTCGGTACGGTAATCTTTCCATGAGAAGACTACTTTTTGGTCATCTGCTTTTTTGATACGACTGTTGGCAATGGCTACCCGGTTGACATATCGTCCCAAATATTCTACCACATGTTTGGGGCCGGTTGTAGGTTTTACAGCATACACTACCCATGGACGGCGATAGAGCGGATGCAGGTGTTTCTGATCTGCATCGAAAGGGGTTTGCATGTTGATCTTACCAGATTTTTGCAATTTGATCAGCCCGTCGGTAAATTTCCCTCTGAACATCTTACTCAGAGCTTTTACCGGATAGAGGTACTTGCCTTTTGAGCGGGCTTTTTTCCATTTACCTTGTGGGCTCAGGCCTCCTCCCGGCACCAGACAATGCAAATGGGGGTGCAGACTTATATTCTGTCCCCATGTGTGTAAAACAGCAATCATGCCTGTTTTAGCTCCTAAGTGCTTGTGTGTATGCCCAAAGGTTTGCATCGTTTCCCAGGCAGACCTGAACAACAGATTGTACAACTCTTTAGGATATTGGAGGCACAATGCATTCAGGTCATCAGGCAGGGTAAACACCACGTGAAAATACCCTACCGGGAGTAAATCCTGTTTGCGATTGAGTACCCACTTTTCGCGTTTATTGTGATTACACGCCGGACAATGTGAATTGCGGCAACTGTACCACATTACCTTAGCATGCCCACAATTATCACAGGCTTTGAGCCTGCCTCCCAAAGCAGGTGTGTGGCATTGGCTCAGGTGGCTCATTACTTTTTTCTGTCGTGAAGTAAGGTGTTTATTATTCAGTTGGTGGCGAAAAATGGAAATCACCTCTTTAATACCATAATTATCACTTTTCATAGCACCGGAAACATCTTGTCCAACGGATTGACCACATCGCTTTTCATGCGATAATTAATATGCAGGTAAATCATGGTGGTACGGATGTCATAATGCCCCAGTAGATCACGGATAACCATCAGATTGACGCCCATACTTAGTAAGTGGGACGCAAAGGAGTGACGCAACGAGTGAATGTTTAATTTACGGGTAATGCCTTCTCGCTTCAGGGCTTGACATAATGCCCATCGTATAGCTGAAGCACTGATTTGGGTGCCTTTATGACGTCCGTTAAACAGGTACTCTTTGGGCTGGTACTTTTGAATATACTCACGTAGCTCCTCAATAAGATGATTAGCCAGCATTACATACCGGTCACGCTTGCCTTTACCACCACGTACATGGATTTGCATGTTCTTGGCGTCGATATCGCAAAGCCGGATATTACAAGCTTCACCACGCCGTAATCCGGCCGAATAGATGAGTTTTAAAAGGGTACGGTGTTTAAGATTAGTGACATTATTAAAAAGTAATCTCAGTTCTGCACCTGTAAACACCTGGGGAATGTAACGTTCGGCTTTTGGATAGGGGATTTCATCGCATATTTCAGGGCGACCAAGGAAGTGTTTATACAGGTAACGGATACCATTCACCGCAATGCGCATGGTATTACGACTTTGCTTTTTCTCTTCCTTCAGATGAACCAGATAAGTGAGTATCTGATCTGAATCAATTTGCTCTGGAGGAAGGTTCCAGTAGCGGATTAACTGCTTAGGACCATTTTGGTACGATATAATGGTTCGTTCCGATAGGTTCTCTACCACCATGCGCTGACGCATCTTCTCTAATAAAGGGGCAGCTGCTGCTAATTCATCACTTTTTTTGTGTCATTACAGTTTGTTTTAGGTAAATAACTACTAAGTAAACAATTTATGCTATTTTTATTCCACCTGACGAAGGAGGGTTTAGTTCAACACGTGCTCATACATCATAGCTTTGCCGCAGGCGCAACACAAAGCTACGCTGCATAGCACCACCGTTGTAAACTATTAAGAGACTAAGTTTTTCCCATAGAAAAAGGCCCCTCGGGTAAAGTCGCAGCACTTTATAAGATTCTATAATCTTTTTAAATTAGCTTTTAAGAAATGCAAATGGCAGTGACATAAATATTACCATAAAATAATAAATCTAATCAAATCACAAAAAAATAACATCTTATGAAATTTAAATTAATACCACTTTTGTTTTTAAGTTTATTGGCATGCAATTCTAATAAGAAGACCAATAATAACCAAAGCTTTGATAGCAAAGTTGTAGACTACATTAGAAAATTTCCCTATCAGGATACTTATAACTATATGATAAAGTATACTGGCGGGAATCCTGCAATGCTTAATAAACCAACACCCGGTGAACCTCAGTTAACAAAAGCAGGAGAAGATAAAATAGTTCGAATGACAGGAATTCTGATTTTACACAGGTACCTTTCAATAGACAAACAGTCAGGCTAGTGTGAAATGACTAAAAAATTAA
>JAEINW010000179.1 GCA_016342715.1 Salinivirgaceae bacterium
ACTGCACTTTGTTTGTGAAACACTACAATCTCTACATCGGGGTTAACTCTAAGTAAAGCGCTTGTTCGCTATGCTCGAATCGCTCAACTTAGAATTTAATAACAATAGCATCATTCAACATACCTTTTACTCTACTATAATATTTTGCACTACTGTAAACATAATCATCAGCTTAAAATAGTTCTATGTTACTTATTTTTAATAGAATAAATCGATGAAAATTGCAGACAAAACTGGTATAAAACAAAAAACTCCCACCGAAGCGGGAGTATAGGAATGTTTTCCTTCGGCATATAGCCTTATTGTGATAAGATTCAATTGGAATATTTTAATCTTGTTACAAGTTTACAATATATTTTGCAAATTACCAAAACGTTACGCTCTAGACAAAATTGTTTTTACTAAAAGCGTATAGTTTATAGTATAGCTATTAAAAACTTGTCTTGTAGCATATAAGAACTTTTGTGTTTATTAAACATAAATAATTATATTGTATTCGGTTCACATGAAAACATTGCTTACATAAACCATTAAACAAAATTAGTATGAGCAAAATATTAGGCCTCGATTTAGGAACCAACAGCATTGGCTGGGCTGTGGTGGAGACTGCTGATAATAAAACTTTTGAATTATTAGATAAAGGGGTTCGTATATTCCAAGAAGGAGTAAAAATTGAGAAAGGTATTGAAGGCTCAAAAGCAGCTGAACGAACAGGATTTAGAAGTGCCAGACGATTAAAATTCAGGCGTAAATTGCGTAAAATTGAAACCTTAAAAACACTTATTAAATACGATTTTTGCCCTCAGCTTTCAGCAAATGAACTTTTAAATTGGCGAAATAAGAAAATATATCCTGAGCAAAGAGAATTTCGTGAGTGGTGGCTAACCAATGAACATAAAAAAGTAAACCCATATTTTTTCAGAGCACTTGCCGTTGAGCAAAAATTTGATTTAAACAATCGTGAAGATCGTTACAAATTGGGCAGGGCTTTTTATCACATGGCACAGCGTCGGGGTTTTTTGAGTAATCGATTGGAAAGTACCAAAGAGAGCGATGGCACAGTTAAAAAAGCCATTGCAGATATTAACGAAGCCAAAGGTGAGAAAACATTAGGTCAATATTTTTATGAAAAATATTGCAATGGAGAAAAGATACGAAATCAATATACCCATAGAGACGAGCATTACTTACAGGAATTTAAAGAGATTTGTCAAGTTCAAAATCTACCTACCGAATTTGTTGGGCAATTACAAAAAGCTATATTTTATCAACGCCCTTTAAAATCGCAAAAGGGTTTGGTAGGCAAATGCCCTTTTGAGCCAAATAAGCCACGTTGTGCAGTTTCGCATCCTGCATTTGAGGAATACCGAATGCTATGTTTTGTAAATAATATAAAGATTAAAACCCCTGATGATGAAAAACTGAGAATTTTAAATAATGATGAAAAACTAAAAATTAAAGCCCTGTTTTTCAGAAAAAGTAAAGAGCATTTCGATTTTGAAGATATTGCCAAACAGTTGGCTCCCAAAAAGCAGTACAAATATTATAAAGACCGTGAAAAGAATCCCGAAGATTATCTTTTGAATTATCATATGAAAACCACTGTAAGTGGTTGTCCCGTGTCGGCAAGGTTTGCCAGCTTGTTTGGCGACGATTGGAAGGATTTAAAAATTAAATATATCAGAGAAAAGGACGGGAAAACTTCGAGTATTGATATTAACGATGTTTGGCATGTGCTGTTTACTTTTGATTCCGACGAAAAACTCACAGAGTTTGCTCAAAATAGGCTGAAATTGGATAAAGACAACATAAAAGAATTCTTGAAAATTCATTTAAAACAAGATTATGGGTCGCTTAGTTTAAAGGCCATAAATAAGATTTTGCCTTTCCTGCGTGAAGGATTGATTTATTCTCATGCTGTATTTTTGGCAAATATGGAAGCTGCCATTCCACAAGATATTTGGGCTAACAATGAAAATAAAAAAATTATTCGAGACGAAATTCATGAAATAATTAAAAACCAAAACGAAGAAAAACAAGTGTTAGAGGTAGTGAATGGCATGATTAAAACCTGTCGTACTAACAATTGGGTTTGGAGCAACGAAGCGGAATCGGATTTTCATAACGACTTAGAAGCAAAAATAAAGGCCAGTTATGGTGAAAATAGATGGCAACAATTCGAAACTGCAAAAAAAGATAGAATATCTCAAAATGCTAAGAATTTGTTTAAGATCAACATGCAGAAAAAGATGGGACAGGGGGATTTTGCAAAAGTGCAACGCATAGATGAACGAGTAAAAACATTTATAAGTGATCATTTTGCCATTAGCAATGGCAGTCTTGAAAAAATTTATCATCCATCGGCCATTGATGTGTACAAAGAACCCATAAAGGGTGACGATGGTAAATTGTATTTAGGCAGCCCTATGGTGGCATCGGTTCGTAACCCAATGGCTATGCGAGCACTGCATCAATTACGAAAATTAATTAATGAACTCATTAGGCAAGATAGTATTGATGAAACCACAAAGGTGAATATTGAAATGGCGCGCGACCTTAAAAATTCCAATGAACGTAAGGCATTGCAAAGTTGGCAGCGCGATAGGGAAACGCTTAGGAAAGAATATGCCGAAAGAATTAAAGAATATTTTACAAAGGATGGTAGAAATCTGGAACCAACTGATGAGGATCTTCTAAAATATCAGTTATGGGAAGAACAAGAAAGGATGTGTTTATATACAGGTGAACCTATTAATGTATCCGATTTTTTGGGTGCCGATCCTAAATTTGACATTGAACATACAATTCCACGAAGCCAGTCGTTCGATAATTCACAAGAAAATAAAACTTTGTGTAGTAGCCGCTTTAATCGTGAAGTAAAACGAAACAAAATACCAACACAATTAGCCAATCACCTTGATATTTTAAGCAGAATTGAGAAATGGAAGGAGAAGCTTGAGGAATTAAATGTTAAAATTCAAAAGCTAAAGAAAGTTTCTCCAACTGATAAAGATGCAAAAGATAGGCTTATCCAAAACAGGCATAAATTAAGTATTGAGCATAATTATTGGAAAAATAAATACCAGCGTTTTACTATGTATGATGTGCCTGAAGGTTTTAAAAATAGTCAACTAGTAGATATTGGTATAATAACCAAATATTCAAGAATGTATTTAAACACATTATTCAACAAGGTTTATACGGTAAAAGGTAGTACAGTAGCCGATTTCAGAAAACTTTGGGGATTGCAGGATGCCGATATTAATAAAGCCAGAATAAATCACATTCATCATTGTGTCGATGCCATTACCATTGCATGCATTAGCAAACAGAATTATGAGAACCTTGCAAAATTTTACCACGATTGGGAAGAATTGCATCACGCAGGTGTTAACTCAAAACCTCAGGTAAATAAACCCTGGGAAACTTTTTCACAAGATGTGAAGGCTATTGAAAACGAAGTGTTAATTTCACACCACACACCCGATAACTTACCTAAACAAAGTAAAAAGAAACTCCGAAAAAGAGGTAAAATTCAACTTAACAAAAAAGGAGAACCTATTTATCAACAAGGCGACACAGTTCGTGGTAGTTTGCATAAAGAAACTTTTTATGGAGCCATAAAAAAAGAAATCACCAATAAAAATGGTGAGAAAGAAGAGAAAGTATTATATGTTGTTCGAAAGAGTATTGAGAATATTAAGAAATCTGAAGTTGATAAAATTGTTGATGAGGTAATAAAGGAAAAAGTTAAACAAGCGATTAAAGAAAAAACATTGGAAATTACTTCATCCGATACTTCTGCAAATAAATTGAATAGTACAATTTGGATGAATGAGGAAAAAAATGTGTGTATAAAAAAGGTTCGTATATATCAAACTTCTGTTACAAATCCCCTAAATATCAAAAAGCATAGAGATATTAATTTAAAAAATCCAAAAGAACACAAAGAATATATTCACGTAACCAACGATGGTAATTACTTAATGGCGATCTACGAAGGCAAAGATGCAAAGGGTAAAATAAAACGCGATTTTGAAATAGTAAATAATTTAAAAGCTGGTGAATATTTTAAACATTCGGTTCAGCGAGTACTAAACCCTCAAGGTTTTAAAAACCTTGAGGGTTTGGTTCCCGATGTTAAAGAATCAGGTAAACTGCAACTGCCCTTAAAATGTGTTATTAAAACCGGCACAATGGTTATTCTTTGGGAGAATAGTCCGGATGAAATATGGGATTTGGAGCAAGCTGATATTAAAAAAAGATTGTATAAAGTTACAGGGTTATCAGAACAAATAATTCAAAGTAAATATCACTTTGCAACCATTGTTATGCGCTTTCATCAAGAAGCTTCACCTGAGTCAGATTTAAAAGTTCAGGATGGAGCTTTTGAGAAAGACGAAAATTATAAAGCGCAACGTAAAATGAATCACAACCAATTTAATGCATTGGTTCAGGGTTACGACTTTAACCTTAACATACTAGGCCAAATCGAAAAAGTATAAACTAAACAAAACCTGAGGAAGTTATATCAGAATTAAACCTTCAAGGTTTTAAAAACCTTGAAGGTTTAAGAAAAAAAAGAATATTTCAATGCTAAAAACAGTTAAAAAATGAAAAAGAGTAAAAAGTAAAGCAGCAAAAGTGTTTATGTGCTTTACGCCAGGCTCCGGTAATATGACAAAAGTCTTTTAAAGCAAAAAACTAGCCTCGGGTAGTACAAAAAAGTCTTTTAATGTACTACGCTACCCTCGGGCAATACATAAAAAGACTTTTTGCCAGCTACCCGACCCTCCGGTGTAACTCGTAAAGACTTTTTATGGCAAACTGGAGCCTCGGGTAAATTAAAAAAGTGTTTAAATTTTTAATCCAAATATTAATCTATTAAAAATTATCATTATGATTACAATTTCATTATCAAAACTAGGGAATCAAGAACTTTTTACATTGGGAAAAAGGGTAAGCGAAATTTTAAGTGCCGTTGACACTGAAAAAATGGGCATAAAGCTTTATGCCGATAATTTTAGCTTAAAGTTTGATGCTTACAAAAAATCGTTCGAAAAACTATCGGTTAGTGCCGAACAAGTAGCCCAAAAAGACGCCTTACGCGACGATTATTACATAGCCTTGCGTAATACGATACGAAATTTTAACTACCATCCGAGTACTGCGCTAAAAGAAAAAGCACGAAAAATATTGGGTGTGCTAAATAAAAACGGCAACCAAATATATGCCCTTAACTATAAAGCTGAATCGGCTGCACTAACAAGTATAATAAGCGAAATTGATAAAAATTGGTTAACAGATGTAACCGAAATGGGGGCTCACATTTGGTTTAATCTATTAAAACCAGCTCAGGCTGATTTTGAAACTACGGTTAGTAATTTTACCGCTGAAAAAGCCGAGAATATTAAAGTTACTTCAGCTACCACCGCCCGACCCGAAATAGAAGATGCCATACGCAAACTATTTACCTTTTTACCCTTGCAATACGAAATGACACAAGCTCCCGAATTGAGCGACTTAATGGGGCAACTGCAAGTAGCTGCCGATAGGTTTTAGTTAAACTTAAATAAACGAAACCTTTGGGGTTTTTAAAACCCCAAGGTTTAAATATTTTATTTCGAATGAAAAATACTCCGTTAGAATACGACCAATTTTATCATATTTATAACCGAGGTACAAATAGTTGCAACCTTTTTATCGAAACAACCAACTACGAACATTTCTTACGTTTATACGACAAATATATTTCGCCCATAGCCGATACCTTTGCCTGGGTGTTAATGAAAAATCATTTTCATTTATTGGTAAAAATTAAACCTGAGGAAGTTATATCAGAATTAAACCTTCAAGGTTTTAAAAACCTTGAAGGTTTAAAAAGAGTAAATAAACAGTTTTCAAATTTATTTAACGCCTACACCAAAGCCTTTAATAAAAAGTATCACCGTACAGGCAGTTTGTTTGAACATCCTTTTCACCGAATTGAAGTTACCCATACCAACCAATTGCGGTATATGGTGTATTATATTCACCACAATCCAGTGCATCATGGCTTTGTTGAATCCATGCTGTTGTATCCATGGAGTTCATATTTAACCATATTATCGCCGAAAGAAACTCATTTAAAAAGGGCGCAAGTGTTGGCATGGTTTAATAATCCAGAAAATTTTAAAACCTTTCATTATAATCCTAAAATATTGGATGATTTTAAAAAACTGCATATCGATTAGTAGGTTAATCAAACCTTTGGGGTTTTTAAAACCCCAAAGGTTTTTTATTAAATAAATAAAAACCCATGTTAAAACGAACCTTGTTTTTCTCAAACCCTTACCATTTGTCGGTTAAAGACCGTCAACTGTTAGCCACCCCAAAACCCGAAGGCGAAACTCGCACAGTGCCTATTGAAGATATTGGTTTCATAATTATCGATCATTGTCAAATATCGCTTACACCAACCTTGCTCGAGCAGATGGTTTATTACAACGTGGCGGTAGTGTTTTGCGATTCGCGACATCATCCGCAAAGCATGCTTTTGAATTTAGATGGCAACCATTTGCAAAACGAGCACTTTCGCAATCAAATTGCCATTTCAGAACCCTTAAAAAAGAATCTGTGGAAACAAGTCATTGAATATAAAATTGACAATCAGGCAGCATTATTAAAAAAGTTAGATAAAAACTATGGTGCCGTTGAGGCCTTTGGCAAACAAGTAAAAAGTGGCGATGTCGATAATAGAGAAGGAGCGGCCGCACGTGCTTATTGGCGACAGCTAATGGGCTCTGATTTTATTCGCGAACGCAAGGGCCGATGGCCCAATGCCGCATTTAATTATGGCTACATAGTATTACGAGCAGCTGTTGCCAGAGCATTGATGGGTTCGGGTTTGTTACCAACCTTGGGCATTCATCATCATAGCAGGTACAATGCCTATTGTTTAGCCGACGATATTATGGAACCCTATCGCCCCTTTGTCGATGCCTTGGTTTATAATATGTATATCAGTTATCCCGATGCCAATGAGTTAAATACAGAACTAAAAGCCGAACTGCTTCAAATAATGACCATCGATGTAATGTTTGATAAAGTAAACCGCCCCTTAATGGTAGGTTTATCGCAAACCACTGCCTCGTTGGCACGATGCTTTGGGGGCGATGCACGTAAAATTGAATATCCTTTATTAAGATAATAAACCTCAAAGGTTTTTAAAACCTTTGAGGTTTGAATTCCAAAATATGGAACAAACCCGACTAAATGCCTATCATATTATGTGGCTGTTTATATTTTTCGATTTACCCACCAACACCAAAAAAGAGCGGAAAGCAGCGGCGCGTTTTCGTAAAGATTTGTTGCAAGATGGATTTGCCATGATGCAATTTTCGGTGTACCTGCGGCATTGTGCCAGTAAAGAGAGTGCCGAGGTGCACCAAAAGCGCATTCAATCGGTTATTCCCGAAAAAGGACAGGTAAGCATACTCGCAGTAACCGACAAACAATACGGACAAATACTAAATTTTTGGGGTAAAACCGAAAAATCCTTGCCCGAAGGCCCCAAACAACTCGAATTGTTTTAAAATATAACATAAATGAAACCCAAAAGGTTTTAAAAACCTTTTGGGTTTTGTACATTTGAAAAGCTCTTTGACATTTTGAGACTAGAATAAAAAAAACTACAAGAATTAAACTACTTCATTGCGGTAGATCTGATTTTTACAATCATAAAAAAGGCTGTATAGCCTTTATATTGTACCATTCAGAGCCCTAGGTTGTGGTTTGATTTAAAATTGGAATAAGATATTACATTTCATATCGGAGCGTACGATCCGCAAGAGTTGTGGTTTGATTTAAAATTGGAATAAGATATTACAATTCATTATCTACTATATCACCCGTGCCTAGTTGTGGTTTGATTTAAAATTGGAATAAGATATTACAAAGAATTAAATGTGCTGCCGTCTCTTAGTGTTGTGGTTTGATTTAAAATTGGAATAAGATATTACCAAAGATAAAATGTTAAATTATTACACTCCGTTGTGGTTTGATTTAAAATTGGAATAAGATATTACATAGTTGTCCGGCGAGTGAATTTAAAAAGTGTTGTGGTTTGATTTAAAATTGGAATAAGATATTACTTTTATCGAGTTTATAATAACATTCCCCCAGTTGTGGTTTGATTTAAAATTGGAATAAGATATTACTTCTTTGCTTGGGTTAATCAATGGGCTATTGTTGTGGTTTGATTTAAAATTGGAATAAGATATTACTGAACTTAAAAGTTTAGAAGGTGACACCGTGTTGTGGTTTGATTTAAAATTGGAATAAGATATTACTGACAATAAATTAAACAACGCTAATACTATGTTGTGGTTTGATTTAAAATTGGAATAAGATATTACTCTTCGCAAGAACAGTTGACTAAAATTGCTGTTGTGGTTTGATTTAAAATTGGAATAAGATATTGCCCAAATTGTAGTTAAATCGAAAATTTTCAGACTAAAACCATAAAAAAACAATTTTTTAGACACTGATAAAGTGAAAAGAGACTTGACAAATAAAATAAAAAAGTTCGATAAGCCAAACCACACAAAATAAAGACACACATTTTTTATTAAATACATATAAAGGGGAGCGGCGGAGTTCCCGTTCAACCTTGTTCATAATCCTGAAAAAGGATTATGATCTAATTGTTGTAAGTAGTACTTTATGAATTTATCAGTCCAAGTATTTCGATTTTCAATTCCGGTATATGTTTCTGTATAATTGCCCAAATATTCTCATCGGAAATATTATCATATGCATGAATAATCTGATTTCTTAATCCAATTATTTTCTTAGCATTGTTAATTTGAAAATCTGGTTCTTGTTTTAATATCCGATTAACTGCTTCACCAATTATTTCTAAATCTCTTTCCACAGCTCGTTTTAAAATCAAGTTTGATGAATATTGATTAAAATCCTTCGGTATGTCTACAAAATAACTTTCAATTTCTTCAATGGCTAATTTAATATCATACAGCCACTTTTGAATCCTCTCGTCCATATAAACTAATTTTGTTTCTGTCTATTGATTTCTTCAGGATCGGATTCTTAATTGTTTGTATTTCTACTAAATCGACATTACGAGAAAAAAGCTTTTCTAATTTTGATTTAAAATCCATGTAATTATCAAAATAATCCAAAGGATTAACACCTGAGAAACGAACTAAGAAATCAATGTCACTGTTATCTGTATATTCTCCTTTTGCAATTGAACCAAAAACATAAAGTTCAGCAACGTGAAAATTATCACATAGATGCTTAAGTTCCTTAATATATTTGTTAATCAATTTCATAATCCAAAGTTAACAAATTATCCATAGATTATTATTATCTCTTATTTTTTCACTTCACTTAAAAGTAGGTCGGTAGATTTTTGCAGGAATGGTATTACTTACAACAACTATATTGAATGCACCACGCAGTGATTTGTTGTGGTTTACTCGTTTCACTCGTGAGAACACTTCGTTTAGTTACTCGTTTCACTCGTGAGAACACTTCGTTTAGTTACTCGTTTTACTCGTGAGAACGCTAACGCTAAGTTGATTCAAAATTGGAACCATCCAAGCAGAACATAATACAATGAAAGTAAAATGCTTTCATGCATGCTCTTGCATGCACTGGTTCAGAATTAGCAAATAGTAATTAGCATTCAGTTTATTGCAACAAAAGTTGAAAGCAACAAAGATTCTGCATGCAAAATAAGATATTACCAGACACTCTTGTTGACATTTCAGTTTTGTGTTGAGGGTTACTCGCTCGTGAGATCGCTAACGCTAAGTTACTCGTTTCACTCGTGAGAACACTTCGTTTAGTTACTCGTTTTACTCGTGAGAACACTTCGTTTAGTTATTCGCTAACCCTTACGAGATCGCTATGTTATTCGCAAGAACTCATGAGCTTGCAAGCAAGGTTCGCTCAAGTTGAAAGAAGAGAACGCTGAAAAAACTGATTTACAGTGATTTGATCTGTTAACGGCTTTAGCCCTCAATATTGTAAGTTTTCAAAAGTTGAGCTATCCTTTTCAGACACCCTCTTTTATTTGTATTTACTACAGAGTTTAGTAACCATTTCAAAAACCATAGTTCGGAGCTCATTTGGTGCAACAACTTCTACCTTATCGAGCATGGTAATAATCCATCGTGCAAAACCATGTAAGTCTGGGTTTAAGAATTTCATAGTAACCGTATCTTCACATTTTTCTTCAGAAATAAAACCATACCAATACTTTGATTCATGAATATTGTGTGCCAAATCATGGGAAATATTCAAAGTTATTTCAAAATACTCATTGGCCTCTTGTTGCTGTTTTAAATAATTCTCAAACTCCTTATCCAATTTTTTATTATAGGTTTCATTGCTTAGGGTTAGGTTTTTAATTCGGTCGAGTCTAAAGTCGCGATAATTGTTTCGCAACCTACAAAACCCTATCAAATGCCAATTCATTGCATAAAAAATAAGACCAATAGGTTCAACCATTCTTTTCGAAAAAGTTTGATTGTAATGAGCAAAATACTCAACTTCTATAACCTTTGATTTTACTAAGGCGTTCTGAATATCTTGCAAAAAAATTGAATCTTTTTTTGGAGCTTCTGTTAAGCCAGAATATACACGAACGGAATTCTCAAGCTTTTCAAGCATATCCTTATCTTCACTTTTCATTACCGATTTTATTTTAAAAAGTGCCTCTTGAAATGCCTTATTCACTTTTTTATCCGACATATGAGGAATCAATTTTCCGGCCATAAGCAAGGCCGAAGCCTCTTCTGGTGTAAACATAACTGGTGGTAACGAATAATTCTCATCTAAAAAATAGCCTATTCCAGCTTCAGCCCCTATGGGAACTCCGCCTTCTTCAAGTGCTCTAATATCGCGATATACCGTACGTAAACTAATTTCAAAGCGATCAGCAATTTCTTGTGCTTTCACAATTTTCTTCGATTGGATGTGAATTAAAATCGCCTGTAATCTATCTATTCTATTGTAACAACTCAGGTAGTTTTGAAAAAAATGACGTTTGAATATTTTTCCTATTTTTCTCTCAACTTATTTTCCT
>JAEINW010000180.1 GCA_016342715.1 Salinivirgaceae bacterium
ATCCTTTTGTCTTTGTACCATATTTTTTAACTCTCTTAATGGTGAGGGTTTCATAAAAATAAATTTTATGCTTGCATCGCTTGTTGTTAACAACAAGCAACTTAGGGCGTTGCCTAAGTTATGTTATTTATGGCTTTCAGCCATATAGAGCTAAATAATCATTTGAAGTAAGTACCCTTTAATAAAAAAAATACCACCATTTTATTTCCTAAAGCAACACATAAAATTATTGTTTACAATGTTTTAATAACCTGTAAGGCTAGCATAGTTCAACTTGGGGCAACGCCCCAAGCACAACCAACCGTAAAAACCGTCGCAAGCAGCAAGATTCAATAAGTAGCAAAAATCAGCATGCGACGAAACAAACGAGTTACGTTTTATTGCTTTAAATCAGTGAGACTATATTTTTTTGAATTGAAAACGAATAAAACCCAAATTGAGCGATTCTCGCTCACGATTTAGTTCTTGTAAGTATTTCACTGCACTTTGTTTGTGAAACACTACAATCTCTACATCGGGGTTAACTCTAAGTAAAGCGCTTGTTCGCTATGCTCCAATCGCTCAACTTAGATAAAAAACAAAAAGTCGAACTAATACCGAAAACAAAGCGTATCTAAATATTGGATCTTACTCCCCCATCACAGCGAGGTTGTTTAAATTCTAAACTATATCATTTATGACTGACCTTTTCAAAAAATTTAGTTTACTCCACAACTTTTCAATATGATCCAATGTATGCTGATTAAATGAACAACCTCGCTGACGAGCATACGAGGTATCAAGTTAGTATAATTTTAAACATTCGCAGCAAGCTGCGGGGAACTTTTCTCATGAGCAAAGCGAACTTTTCTCACGATCCCGAGAACTCTCGGGAGAGTAATAATATCACCCACATTGTGGAATTCGAATAAAAAATAATTTCTTTTGTAACCTTTTTTGTTTTTCTCTGTCTAACTCTTGAACTTAAATTAAAAACCATGATTGTTTTAATAGTAGTAGCCATAATATCAATTGTTTCATCATTTTTTATTGGTTAAACATTTATAAAAAGAATAATAAGAGTAGATTTAAATAGTTGCCTAATTTGGCTGTGTTGGAATTCCAACACAGCTTTTTTTATGCAAATTTTTAAAAAACCTTAATTAGTTATTTATTATATCATATCAATACATATATTTGAATAACTGTAAAATACACCTCATGATAAATGCTTGTCTTATATCAATTTCACTAGTATTGTTTTTCTTTTTTAGCTGGTTTTCTTTGGTTTCAATAATAGAGAAAGAGCCATTAGCTTTTAAACGAAGTTTACTTTTAGCCATAATTTTACCTCTGCCTTTTATCCTGCTTTTTGCTTCAAGTTTTCAATTTAAAGAATTGCTTTCCCTAATATTATTTGGCCTAATAGTTCTGTCAATTTTTGCCTTACTAATTCCAATAAATTTTTCAAAAAATACTGGATGTGAAAATCCACAATCTCAAATTGACGAACGAAATACTATGTTTTCGCGACGAGAGCTAACAAACAAAACTGAAAAATTTGAATCCTATTATAAAAATAATCCTGAATATTTAGCTATTGACAATGATTGGAGAAAAAAGCCTGGTTTAATGTCTGAAAAATCGAGCATGTATTCACCCTTAGCTTTTACAGCTGCTGATGCTAGTTTCTTTACCATCGAATCGCTTCGGAATCAGGTAACTGGTGACGTTAATACTACAAAAAAGAATTTTTCAAATATTGAATATACCCAATTTATAAAAAAGTGGAGTAAAAAACTGGGAGCCATTAATATGGGAGTTTGCGAACTCCAAAAACATCATTTATATTCCTATAGAGGACGAGGCAAGGAATATGGGAATAAAGTAGAAAACAATCATAAATATGCCATTGCCTTTACTGTTGAAATGGATAAAGATTTTCTCGCAACAGGACCCGCTGGACCCACGTTAATGGAATCGGCTCAGCAATACTTAAACTCAGGAATTATTGCTATTCAAGTTGCAAAATTCATCAGAGAACTAGGTTATGAAGCTTGCGCTCACATTGATGGCGATTACGAAGTAGTTTGTCCTTTAGTTGCCCGTGATGCCGGATTGGGCGAGATTGGAAGAATGGGTTTATTAATGACTCCAAAACTTGGTCCAAGAATTAGAATAGCCGTGGTTACAACAAACCTTCCCTTGCTTATTAATAAAAGAAAACCCGATTACACCGTTCAAAGTTTTTGCGCTATTTGTAAAAAATGTGCCAATGTTTGCCCAAGTCAAGCTATCAGCAAAAACAATAAGATCGAAATTGAAGGAATAAATCGTTGGCAAATTAATCAAGAAAAATGCTTTAGTTACTGGTGTACATCTGGCACTGATTGCGGCCGGTGCATGAGTGTTTGTCCATATTCCCACCCAAACAATTTATTGCACAATATGGTAAGGTGGGGCATTAAAAATTCAGTTATTTTCCGACATTTTGCGCTATTCATGGACGACTTTTTTTACGGAAGAAAACCAAAACCAGCAAAAATTCCTGCGTGGTTAAATATCTTTCCAAAATAGATTTATTGAATACTGGCAAAATTTTTGTTTGAAAGGCAACTCAGTATAAAAATTATCTATCTTTGCGCACAATGACAAAAAAGCTTACATATATTGGAATAGTATTGATGGGAGTCATAGTCCTTTTGAATCCATTAAAAGCACAAAACACGAACGATACGGTTCCTTTAATAACACCAGATAGTACCTTAATTACCTTATCGGATTCCTTAATGGTAAAAGATTCTATTGTATTGGATTCTGCATTTATTAGCGATTCCATTGTAATGGATTCTATAGCTTTGTCAGATTCGTTAAACCAAAAAGCCAGTAAATGGAATTTTATAACCGGAGGAAACGATTCAACCTATTATTCGTTTTTTGGTCATTTAATTAATACACACGATACTATAAAAATTAACAACTGGAGATATAATATTTATACACATGAGCTAAAAATTAGTGAATTTGATTCTACCTTAAACGATTTTCAAAATTTTCATCCGGCGTTTAAGAAGAGTTTTAATAATAATTATTTAGGAAACACTGGCTTAGCAGTAAAATCAAATCTATATTTCGAACCCTTGCAAAAAAGTGATTTCATATTCATTAATGCTTTTGAAACCTACAATTTCAGTTCAGAAAATGCTGAATATTACAATGTTCTAAAACCATTTACAAAATTTGACGCACACATTGGACCTAAGGATGAGCAAAATATTGAAGTTCTACACACACAAAATATAAACCCATATCTGAATGGATTTATCCGATTCAAAAACTATACAGGTAAAGGGAACTATATTTCGCAAGAAACTAGAAATAATTCAGGAATTATTGGGGGCTCCTATACACAAGGCCCTATTGCAACTCACATTAACTATAATTTTAATAATATAAATGCTCAAGAAAATGGGGGTGTTACCGATCCTTTTTTTATTACCGATACAATTATTAGCACCAACCAAATTTCGGCAAAACTGAGCAATGCCTCTAATTATTTTAAAGACAGAAAACTATTTATCGATCAAAAAATAGGTCTGTTTAAATCAAACATAAAAGATTCTGCAAAATTAGGTGATTACCGCTTAAGTATCCAATACAACTATTTTCATCAAAATAGTTTGAAAATTTATGAAGATGATACCACCGGATATAACAATTCTAGAACCAAGGAATGGCTATATTTCTATCCAAATACATACAACGATGCAGCAACTTTTGATTCATCACACTTTTTTATAAGAAAGCAACTTTTTAGATTAAACTTAGAAGAGATTCCCTATAACTATCCATTTGTTGGGGCATACTTTGGTTTTGGAACCGAAAAAGCAGAATATTCCTATTTTAATACAGATACCCTTTTTAACAATTCTCAGTCAAAAACACAAAAAAGCACTTATCTTGAAGGAGGAATCTATCGATTACGTGGAGAAAAATTCAAATTTTCGGGGAGTTATACTTTTTATATAAGTGGCTACAAACAAACAGATTTTACTTTGGATGGATTCATTTCTCAAAAATTCGGAAATGATAGTAATTACTTTGTATTAAAAGCAGAAGGAGGTATTTATTTAGAAAGCCCTGACTATTTCCTAATGAATTACAAATCAAATCATTTCAGGTGGAATAATGAGAATTTTAAACAGATAAAAAGAACCGAATTAAAATTTGATTTTTCGTACCCCAAATTCAATATAAATGCTGGAGCAAGATTCAGCACATTAACTGATTTTGTATTTTTTAATAACGAGGCTTTACCTGACCAATTTATTGGAACTTTTGCTCTTTTAGATGTGTATTTTAACAACCGGCTCGAATTAGGTCCATTTGGGCTTAAAACTCAATTAAACTACCAAAAAACCGGAAACAGTACTGTGCTGCCATTACCCGAATTTTCAGGCTACGCGGCATTATATTGGGCTCCAAAAGTTTACTTTGCAAATACTGAGGGCAGAATGAAATTTAACATCGGTACCGATCTTTATTATTGGACAAGTTTTTATGCTCCTTCATATTCACCAGCA
This sequence comes from Salinivirgaceae bacterium, assembly GCA_016342715.1. Classification (GTDB taxonomy): domain Bacteria; phylum Bacteroidota; class Bacteroidia; order Bacteroidales; family SZUA-534; genus JAEINW01. The sequence continues at coordinate 4,563 of JAEINW010000180.1, forward strand.
AGCTCACAATTTCATACACAAAAAGATCAATTAGTGGGTAATTATCCTTTTTGGGGAGCTTACCTAAACTTTGAAATTAAACGATTACGTTTTTATTTGCGAACAGAGCACATAAGTTATAATCTTTTTGAAACAAATTATTTTATGGCTCCAAATTATCCTTCCCCTCGATTTGTTATTCGCTACGGAATTGCATGGACATTTTACGATTAAAAAGGCAACTGAGCCAAGTCGACATTTCCACCTGAAACTATTATAACAATACTTTTATTTTGAAACCTTGCTTTATTTTTAATAACTGCAGCAAATGGCACTGCTGACGAAGGTTCGATAACTATTTTTAAATATTGATAAACCAATTTCATGGCTTCAATAATCTCTTCTTCACTAACGGTAATTATTTCATCAACATATTTTTGAATTATTCCGAAAGTTAAATCAGAAAGTGAAGTCAATAATCCATCGGCAATAGAATTTGGATGCACTGCGGGCACTAATTCATGAGTATTGAACGATTGATAAGCATCATCAGCATTTTTTGGTTCTCCAGCAATCACCTTTGTATTTTGCCAAATTGATTTGGCAACTATTGAAGTTCCACTCAACAAACCTCCACCGCCCACGGGAGCAAAAACATAATCGGGTTCTGCAACTTGATCATACAATTCTAAGCAAGCAGTACCTTGTCCACAAATTACATTAAAATTGTCGTAGGGATGAATAAAAGTGGCACCGGTTTCTTCTTGCACTTTTTTAAGAGTCGTTTCTCGAGCTTCTAAAGTTGGCTCGCAAAATGTGATTATTCCCCCATACGATTTTACTGCTTCAACCTTTACTTTTGGTGCATTTTTCGGCATTACAATATAGGCATCAATTCCTTGTAGGGATGCAGCTTTGGCAAGTGCTCCAGCATGATTGCCCGATGAGTGAGTTGTTACACCATTGCTTTTTTCGGCATCGGAAAGTCTTAGAATTGCATGTGTTGCTCCCCGATATTTAAAAGCACCCACTTTTTGAAAATTCTCACATTTAAATTGAACGGAGCATCCTAATAGTTTATTTATTAATTCCGATTTTAAAACAGGCGTTTTATGAACATATGATTGAATTAACTGGTAGGCACGCTCTATATCGTTAAGTGTTGCTATGTTTTGTAAGGTCATATATTTTAATTTCATTGGTTTATTATAGCTCGCAACATAAGAAAACGAATATATATGTTTTTATTAAAGCTTTATTCTAAAAGAAAAATTATTTTTACAAGCTGCTTTTGCATAATAATTGTAAAAACGTCAAGTGGCATTTTTAATAATGAAATATTATTGCATCAGAAAAAGACTAAAATTTTAGTAAATGAAATTAAGAACAGAACATCTTATAAAAAAATACGGCTCAAGAACTGTTGTTAAAGGGGTTTCAATTGAAGTTGAAAAAGGCGAAATTGTGGGATTACTTGGTCCGAATGGTGCTGGGAAAACCACATCGTTTTATATGATTGTTGGTTTGATTACCCCCAACGAAGGAAAAATTTATCTTGACAATGTTGATATTACCAATGAACCCGTTTACAAAAGAGCTAAACTCGGTATTGGTTATTTAGCTCAGGAAGCTTCAGTTTTCAGAAAACTGAGCGTTGAAGATAATATGAAAACTATTCTTGAGATGACCCCACTAAGCAAAGAGGAACAAAAAGAAAAATTAGAAAAGCTCCTTGATGAATTTGGTCTTCAACACATTCGTAAAAGTCTAGGCATTCAACTTTCGGGTGGTGAGCGACGCAGAACTGAAATTGCACGAGCATTGGCCATTGATCCAAGTTTTATTTTACTCGACGAACCTTTTGCTGGTGTTGACCCCATTGCCGTGGAAGATATTCAAGAAATAGTTAAAAAGTTAAAAGAAAAAAACATAGGTATTTTAATTACCGACCACAATGTTCATGAAACCTTGAAAATTACCGACAGAGCCTACCTTTTATTCGAAGGGAAAATACTAAAAGCAGGAACGGCTCTTGAATTATCAGAGGATGAGCAAGTTAGAAAAGTTTATCTGGGGAAAAATTTTGAATTAAGAAAATAACAATTAATTGATGCTTCCGCTTAAAAAAACTATTTTTGCATCGCAAAATATTTATTAAACCCTGTTTTGTTATCCCAAATGAGATTATATATAAAAGCATTCATTGTATTTCTATTTCTATTTTTTTCATCATATACCTATGCTCAGGTTACTCGAATAAGAGGAAATGTAATTGATAAAACCACTGGTGAAGTTCTTCCCTTTGTTAACGTCTCCCTTGAAGGTACTTCAATTGGCACCATTTCTGGATTTGACGGTGAATTTTTTATTGAAACAAGAAACCAAGTAAATATTCTTTTAGCTTCATATATTGGATATAAAAAATTTAGAATTGAAATAAAACCTGGAACATTTCAAGAAATTGAAATTGATTTAGAGCCTGAAACCATTGAGATAGAAGAAATTGTGGTGAATCCAGGCGAAAACCCAGCGCATCCAATTCTTCGAAAAATTATTGATAACAAAGAAAAGAACGACCCTACCCGAATTGAGCGCTTTCAATATGAAGTTTACAACAAAATGGAATTGGATATAAATAATATAACTGAAGATTATAAAGACCAGCGGGTTTTTAAACACTTTCAGTTTATTTTCGATTATATTGACACCTCGGCAATTACTGGTAAATCATTCTTGCCGGTATTTATTACAGAATCGCTATCAGATTACTACTATCAAAAACAACCAAAAAAAGAAAAAGAAATTATTAAGGCCAGTAACATTTCAGGAGTAAGCGACGATCAAATAAGCGAGTTTACAGGAAAAATGTATCTCGATTTTAACATCTACGACAATTTTGTTCCTATAATGGGAAAAGAAATGGTAAGCCCGATTTCAAAATTTGGTTTCGCTTATTACAAATATTATCTGCTCGACAGCGCATTCCGCAAAAACAGTTGGTGTTATAATATTTCATTTAAGCCCAAACGAAAACAAGAACCCACTTTTACCGGAAATTTTTGGGTTCAAGACACCACCTATGCCTTGGAAAGTTTCAAAATAAGAATGGCCGATGATATTAACATAAACTTTGTTGAAGACTTTGTGGCCGAACAATCGTATGAATTGGTGGATGATTCGGTTTGGTTCCCTAAAAAACAAGAGCTTTTTATTGATTTTGCGGTCACGAATAAAGAATACGGATTTTTTGGGCGCAAAACTACTTCGTACAGTAACATTAAGTTATATCCTGAAATTGAAAATAAATTCTTTTCTAACCAGCTGTCTCAAGAAACCATTACACTCGAGAAATCAAAAGAACTAAGTGCTGAAGAATGGAGTTCCTTAAGACATGAAACTTTAACCAAACGAGAAGAGGATATTTATTCCATGGTTGACACCATTAAGAAAGTGCCTCTGTTTAACAATGTCATTCAACTAATAAATACAGTAATTACCGGATATTGGGTAAAAGGACCCGTCGAAATTGGTCCCTATTATACGCTCTATAGTTTCAACCCAATTGAAGGACATCGGTTTAAATTTGGCTTGCGAACCAGTAATGCTTTTAGTACAAAATACATGCTTACTGGTCACTTGGCCTATGGTACTCGCGACGAGAAACTAAAATATGGCTTGGGCGGTTTATACATGTTCAACAAAAACCCTCGACGATCTTTCGGACTAAATTATAAAAAAGATTATGAGCAATTGGGAATTACCAGCTATGCTTTTTTAAGCGATAATTTTTTATCATCGATTTTTGCCCGAGAACAAAACGATAAATTAACCGAAGTACATGAAATTTCAACCTTTTATGAACACGAATGGTTTCAGGGATTTTCAAATACTATTGGTTTTACACACAAGCAAGTGTATGCATCGGAAAATGTTCCCTTTTTAAATGTAACTTCGACTGGTGATACTCTGGAAATAAACAAATTGCTTACCACCGAAATAAAGCTCACAACCCGCTTTGCCTTTAATGAAAAATTTATGATGGGTGAGTTTGAACGAGTTAGCTTAGGAACTACCTATCCAATTTTAACTTTTGATATTACCACCGGAATTCCAAATTTCTTTGGAAGTGATTACGAATATTACAAATTTCAAATTGGAATTGAACACAAATTCCCCATTGGTCCATTTGGTGATTTTAGATACATTATTGATGCAGGAAAAATATTTGGGAAAGCTCCGTACCCATTTTTGCAATTGCATGAAGGCAACCAAACCTATGCTTTCGATGATTATGCTTTTAACCTTATGAATTACTATGAATTTGTTAGTAATCAGTATGTTAGCTTAATGATAGAGCATCATTTTAATGGATTATTTTTAAACCACATACCAATGTTTAGAAAATTTAAATGGCGCGAAATTGTTGAAACTAAAATTCTATATGGTGATTTAACACAACGAAAAACAGAATCGCTATTATTTCCAAAAAACCTCGATAATTTAGACCAGCCTTACGTAGAAGCAGGATTTGGCGTAGAGAATATTTTTAAGTTTTTTAGAGTGGATGCTATTTGGCGTTTAACCTACAAAAACAAAAATGATGTTATGAATTTTGGGATTTTAGCAAAAATGCAGGTTCGTTTTTAATTTGTTTCTATTTTGGGCTTTTTCTTTTTATTTACCAACCAAACACCAAATAAAGCAATCATTATGCTTGCCACTTGAACGATTGTAATTTTTTCATCATCAAAAACTCCCCAAATAATGGCAAAAAATGGGATAATATAAGTTACCGATGTGGCAAATAATGCCGATGTGTATTGCACCAAACTATTAAAAAAGAATAAGGCTATAACGCTTCCTAAAAATGAAAGCATAAAAATAAAAGATAAATCGATAGCCCAGGTGGGCGATGTTGTAAGCATTGAAAAATCGCTAAAAAGCAAATAAATTCCAGCGGGTGGCCCAATAAATAAAAAGGATAAAATGGTTATTTCAACCCCATTAAAATCGCGTAATTTAAAACGAATTTGGTTAGCATTTATTCCATATCCAAAAGTGGCTAGTACAACGTATAGGGCATAGCCATTAATAGTACCAAACGATTCAAATATATTTCCATCCGATATCAATCCAATAGCTCCTACTAAGCCCAATAAAATACCAAGAACTTGATATTTGCCCGGTTTGTTTTTATAAAGTAATACCCCAAAAATAAGTGCAAAGAAGGGTGCTAAACTATTTATCATGCCAGCCAAAGAGCTGTTTATTTCAGTTTGTGCCTTGGCAAATAAAAAAGCTGGGAAAAAAATTCCCGCATAACCCGAAATTATGATATGAATGATATTCTTACGATTTAATTTCTTAATCTTTCGCAAAAATAAGGGGGCTAATACTAAAAATCCAAAAAACACTCTGAGTGCAGCCACCTGACCAAATTCAAATGAGCGTAAGCCTTTTTTCATTAATATAAACGATGAACCCCAAACAAGCGCCAAGGTAAAAAGTACCGTCCATTGCCATGCTTTTTTCGAAAGATCGAATTTAAGGAAGGTTTTAAGTGCTAATAATAACTTCACCATAATTAGAATTAATGCGGTGCAAAATTAGAAAACCCTTAGACAAATTGATATAATATTTGTTTTATCTTTTTTAAGAAAGAAAATGATTGTTTCAAATGACTATTCGTAGCACAACTTTAAGGCGTTGTACTAATAATTTGGTAGTTTATTTTTTACACAGATCAAACTAGCTTTATCGGTATCAAGTTGCTAAGCATTTTGAAAATGCTAAGCAACAACTGATTTAAGCTGATTAGCACAAATAAAAATTGTGAAAACTAGCATTATCAAGGGTTCATTAAAAAAGTGTAAATTATTTATTTTGCTTGGTAGTTATAACGATTTCAGGTCGAATGACGCTGAAATGTTATTTGAAGCTTTAGAGCTGCATTCAACCTTAAATCATCCTTTTTGTAGGACATTTTAGCGTTGATAAACCGAGACCTGTTGCTTTGTTTTATTCGTACCACCGTCTTCCAGACGGTTTTTAAAATTGCAACATATTACCGGCAAGGATGCCGGTGGTACGGGCATTGCAAATTTTACCTTAATCTGAAAAGTGCTAAACTAATTCTTAATTAATTGTTGCGTGTGTAATTATATGTTTAGCATTTTGTTAGCACATTCGCTAAACACCTATGAAAACAACTTATATTTTTCATCGCCAATGGAATTGTAAATATTAATTAAGGACTATACCACATTTCAATCGAAAAGTGTACCACTTATTAACAAAATGAATGATTAA
>JAEINW010000181.1 GCA_016342715.1 Salinivirgaceae bacterium
ACAAAAATAATCATTTCTATTTTACGAGCATATTCACGTAACTATTTGATTGACAATTATAGGATTGGAAGTCTGAAATTGATAAAATGTTCCAACTCATATTTGAATTGGAACATTTTATTTTATAAGTTTCTTCGATATTTTCCACCAACTTCAAATAGAGCATTGGTAATTTGACCCAATGAACAATACTTAACCGCTTCCATTAACTCTTCAAAAACGTTTTTGTTTTCCAACGCTACTTTGCGCAATTTTTCTAAATGCATTTGAGCATTATCGGTATTAACCATATGGAAATTTTCAAGATTTTTTAGCTGGTTTTGTTTTTCCTCTTCGGTGGAACGTATTACTTCCTGAGGTAAAATAGTTGGTGAACCATCAGAAGATAAGAAGGTATTAACACCCATAATTGGAAGCTTTCCACTATTTTTAAGCGATTCGTAATACAAAGATTCTTCCTGAATTTTACTGCGCTGGTAATTGGTTTCCATAGCTCCCAAAACACCACCTCGTTCGCTTATTCTATCAAACTCCAATATTACAGCTTCTTCAACCAAATCAGTTAATTCTTCAATAATAAAGGAACCTTGCAGAGGATTTTGATTGCTTGCCAAACCCAACTCATGATTAATAATCATTTGAATAGCTACTGCCCGACGGACAGACTCTTCGGTTGGCGTTGTAATTGCTTCGTCGTAAGCATTGGTATGCAAAGAGTTGCAATTATCATAAATAGCATACAAAGCTTGTAAAGTGGTTCGAATATCATTAAACTCTATTTCTTGAGCATGAAGCGACCTGCCAGAGGTTTGAATGTGATATTTTAATTTCTGTGCACGGTCATTTGCTTTGTATTTGTATTTCATGGCTTTAGCCCAAATAATACGTGCTACTCTTCCAATTACTGCAAATTCAGGATCAATGCCATTACTAAAAAAGAAGGAAAGGTTTGGCACAAAATCATCAATGTGCATGCCTCGTGAAAGATAATACTCCACATAGGTAAAACCATTTGCTAAAGTAAAGGCTAACTGTGAAATCGGATTGGCTCCAGCCTCTGCAATATGATAGCCCGAAATCGAAACCGAATAAAAGTTTCGCACTTTGTTTTTTATAAAATACTCCTGAACATCACCCATTAGTTTTAAAGAAAAATCGATGGAATAAATACAGGTATTTTGTGCCTGATCCTCTTTTAAAATATCAGCTTGCACAGTACCTCTGACCAAAGAAATGGTCTTTGTTTTTATTTCATTATAAATTTCTTTTGGCAACAATTGATCTCCAGAAACTCCCAATAAGGCTAATCCTAGTTGATTGTTATTTTCAGGTAAGAGCGAATTATATGTTGGGGGTGTTAGTTTATCTTTAGCAAATTTTTCAGCAATCAGTTTCTTTGCTTTATCTAACAATCCATTTGCCTTTAAATAAACCTCACACTGTTGATCAATAGCAGTATTCAAATACATAGCCATTAATACAGGGGCTGGACCATTTATGGTCATGCTTACCGATGTTAAATGATGCACCAAATCAAATCCCGAATACAGTTTTTTGCTATCATCTAAGGTTGCTATAGACACGCCTGAGTTACCAACTTTCCCATAAATATCAGGGCGCAAATCGGGATTCTCACCATAGAGCGTCACAGAATCGTAGGCTGTAGATAAACGCTTAGCTTCCAGTCCTTTTGAAAGATAATGAAATCGTTTATTTGTTCTTTCAGGACCTCCTTCGCCCGCAAACATTCGGGTTGGGTCTTCGTTTTCTCTTTTAAATGGAAATACTCCACCAGCAAAAGGAAATTCACCAGGAAAGTTTTCTTTCAGTTGCCATTTTAAAATATCAATATGACTAGCGTATTTTGGAACCGATATTTTAGCAATTTTACTATGCGATAAACTTTCTGTATAAGTTTCAATTTTCAGTTCCTTGTCTCTTACCTTAAAAATATAGAAATCATCCTGAAAAGCTTTTCGTTTTTCTTCCCAATTATCAAGTAATTTTTTATTCTCAGCTTTTAACTTTTCTTGCCAATTCTCAATCAGGGTTTCAATTTCAGGATTCGATTTTTGTAAAAGTTTTTGAGTTTCTTTTAAGGCTTGAATCTTACCTGCTATTAAAGACTGATCTTCTGCTTTTGAATTGTATTTTCTTACGGTCTCGCTAATCTCTGAAAGGTATCTTGATCGTTCAGGAGGAATAATTTCATTGGTTTCGGATGAATAAAAATGAGATTCTGCAGTTGATATTACATTCGGAAACTTAGCAATTATTTGTTCCTTTAAAGCTTGATAAAATTCATTTACTCCAGGATCGAAAAATTGTGAAGCGTGTGTTAAATATACAGGCATTTCATTAGGATTAGAATGCCATAAACCCCTATTTCGTTGATATTGTTTTTTTACATCGCGCAGTGCATCTAGCGCACCCTTTTTGTCTGATTTATTTATAGAAACCAAATCAGCAAAATCAAGCATATCAATTTTCTCAAGTTGCGATGGAGCACCAAATTCAGGTGTCATTACATAAACTGAAATGTCACAATGATCTACAATTTGAGTATCAGATTGACCTATGCCTGAAGTTTCCAAAATAATAAAATCAAATTTCGCTGCTTTTAATACCTGTACAGAATCACTGATATGTTTTGATACCGATAAATTGGCTTCACGAGTTGCCATACTACGCATGTAAACTCTTGGGTTATGAATTGAATTCATTCGAATTCTATCGCCTAAAAGTGCTCCTCCCGTTTTTCTTTTGGTAGGGTCAACACTGATTATACCGATTTTTAATTTTTCATAATCCATTAAAAACCGGCGAACCAATTCATCAACCAAAGATGATTTTCCGGCTCCACCCGTTCCTGTTATTCCAATAACTGGAACTCCGGTGTTTTTACTTACTAATTCTTTTAAAGATTCACTGCAACCCAAATCATTTTCCAAACATGAAATTATTCTGGCAATTTGTGATGGCTCTTTATAGCTAGGTGCACTTTTTGGAACACCCGATTCCGGATGAAGATCATTATCGCATTTTTCCAATAAATCATTTATCATTCCCTGTAAGCTCATAGAACGCCCATCATCTGGCGAATAAATACGTGCAATACCATATTCATGTAATTCTTTAATTTCTTCAGGAAGAATTACACCACCCCCGCCACCAAATATTTTTATATGACCACATCCTTTTTCGTTAAACAAATTGTACATGTATTTAAAAAACTCAATGTGTCCGCCTTGATAAGATGTTATTGCCACCGCATGTGCATCTTCCTGAATGGCACAATCTACAATTTCGGCAACCGACCTATTATGCCCTAAATGGATAATTTCGGCACCTGATGCTTGTAAAATTCGTCGCATAATATTTATGGCTGCATCGTGTCCATCGAATAACGAAGCCGCAGTTACTATTCTAATTTTGTTTTTTGTTTTATAGGGCTGTGGAATATTCATTCTATTTTAAAATTAAAAGGTAATAAGGTAAAAGGGTTACAGGGTCAGTAATATGAAAATTCTTTTTACCCTGAAACCTTTGGACCTTCTTACCTAAATTATTTTCATAAATTTTCTGATAGATAGTTATTCATATTATTTTTTGCTCGATTATATTTTCTGCTTGTATTAAATCTCACCTTTATAGATGGCTCTACTTATAATAATTTTCTGAATTTCAGAAGTACCCTCATAAATTTGAGTAAGTTTTGCATCGCGCATTAATCTTTCCACGTGATATTCTTTTACATATCCATATCCACCATGAATTTGAACAGCTTCGGTAGTCACTTTCATGGCAGTTTCGGCAGCATGTAATTTGGCCATAGCACTTGCATTTCCATAAGGTAATCCTTGATCTTTTAGCCAAGCTGCTTTTAAACAAAGAAAACGGGCAGCTTCAATTTCAGTAGCCATATCAGCCAATTTGAAAGCAATTGATTGGTGATTGATAATTTCTGTTCCAAAAGCTTTACGTTCTTTTGCATATTTTGCAGCCAATTCAAAAGCTCCCGAGGCAATGCCCAATGCTTGCGATGCAATACCTATTCTTCCGCCTTCGAGAGTTTTCATGGCAAATTTAAATCCAAATCCATCTTCTCCTAAGCGATTTTCTTTGGGTACTTTCACATCGGTAAAATTCACCGAATGCGTATCGGAACTTCGCATTCCCATTTTATTTTCGTGCACACCTAAAGTGATTCCAGGCGAATTTTTATCAATAATAAAGGCATTAATACCTTTGTGCCCTTTTTCCTTATCGGTTTGCGCAATTACAATGTATGTAGAAGCTGAATTGGCACTGGTAATCCAGTTTTTCACTCCATTTACTAGGTAATGGTCGCCCATATCAATGGCGGTAGTTCTTTGCGAAGTTGCATCCGATCCAGCTTCTGGTTCAGAAAGTAAAAACGCCCCAATTTTTTCGCCACGAGCTAAGGGCTTCAACCATTTTTGTTTTTGCTCTTCATTTCCATATTCTTCTATACCATAACAAACTAGCGAGTTATTTACTGATATAATAACTCCTAAGGAAGAATCAACTTTTGATATTTCTTCCATTGCCAAAACATACGAAACCGTATCCATGCCCCCTCCATCATATTTTTCAGAAACAAGCATTCCCATAAAACCTAATTCAGCTAAATTTTTCACATGTTCTGTCGGGAAAATTGCTTTATCGTCACGTTCTATTACGTCTTTAATAAGTTCACGTTGTGCATAATCTCTGGCTGATTGCCTGATCATTTGCTGTTCTTCAGAAAATTCAAAGTTCATCGTTTTGTGGTTTAGGTTTAGTTAGTATTTGAGATTTAAAGTATCAAGTATCAAGATTTTCTTTTGTCTTATATCTTGATACTTGAATCTTTTTATTCAGCTTTTTTATAAACAAGAGAAACAACAGTTTTATCATTCCCTCCCATATTTATTGATAGTCCATACGGTTTATTGCTAGGGATTTCAATTTGAGCTTCGCCAGCTTGTCCAGTTAATTGCTCCCATAAAGTAACAGCTTGGTGAACTCCAGTGGCACCTGTTGGATGCCCCCAACCAATAAGTCCTCCAGTTGTATTAAAAGGAATTTTACCGGTTCTGGCTGTGTTAGCTTGAGCAACAAATTCAGCACCTTTTCCAGGCTCAGCAAAGCCTATTGCTTCAATTGCTAAAATTCCAGCAATGGTGAAACAATCATGTGTTTCAATGGTAGCCAACTTTTCTTTATCGATGTTGGCCATTTTAAATACTTTTTTCACAGCTTCTTTTGTTGCAGTTAATTCCACTTGACTTTCAGGATCTTCCAATAAATTATCTTCAACCTGAGCAAAGCCAACAATTTCAACAGCTTGCGATTTTGGAATGCCTACTCTTTTTAATCCTTCTTCTGAAACAATTGCTATGGCCGATGCTCCATCGGAAACTTTTGAACAATCGAAAACACTCAAATGGTCTACAAAGGTTTTACCATTTGGTGGTAACATACCCGATTTTAAAGGATCGGGATTTTTATTTTCATATTCCTGTGCTGTTGGGCAAAGTCGTGCATTTTCAATGGCATTTTTATACCAGTTAGCTAAACCCGTTCTTGTATATTCTGCTCCATATTTTTCTTCATAAGCTTTAGCTCTATCACTAAACTCACCTGGAAAGAAATAAGCATGACCCTTTTTTCTGTTTTTTTGCCAGCCAGCTAAAGCTAAATAATCGGCTCCGTACATCGCTTTAACGGTATTTTGAACTTCAACACCAATAGCTAAAACAACCTCAGCTGTTCCTGCTAAAATTGATTTAATACCGGCAACTAAAGCTAAGCCTCCGGAGGCACAAGCACCTTCAACTCTAGAAGCTGGTTTGAATCGCAAGGCTGGATCAATAGACGGAATCATTGCTGCTAAATGAGCCTGATTATTAAATCGAGCAGACATAAAATTACCAATGACACTTTCATCAACATTTTGGGCACCCCCAATTTGTTTAAGTGTTTCACGACCCGCTTCTTGAATGTAATGTTCCAATCCCGGACGCGGTTTTTTTGGATGAAACTCACTGCGGCCTGTTCCAAGAGAAACCGTATTATAGCCAGCTACCATATATACTTTTCTGTTCATAATCAATATTTTACAGTTTAAAAATTGTGACAATGCTTAAAGTTTGATAAATGTTTTAAACATATTTCACATGAAACTCAAATAAACATCACAGACATTGTCTGGTTTTAAGAGTAATTATTAATCGGTCCATACAAATGATGGAAACCGGTTATCATAACTGTGTTAACATTTTCAGCAGAATCGGTTACTTTTGTATTAACTAATTCAGTACCTATTTCGTTCATTTTCTGCATATATTCCGAAGCTAATTGGCATCCAGCACTTTTTGAGCTATTTAGTTTTTTAAAATAACCTTCAAGAATGCTTTCTTTCTTTTTATTTCTACTTAAGGCTTTCCAACTTTGATTTTCTGGTAAATCGCCCAAGTATGCATTTACTTTTGGCAACACCTCATCAATGGTTACATACGCTCCCTTATCATGATCGTAAACACTTTCAATTTTGCTGCGCTTGTAAGTAAAGAAACCTGCTTTTTGCGATCCGTCGGAATTTTGTCCGCCCATAATGGCTTTGTCAACCATTTTATTGAGCAATTTACTATGTAACTCTTCGGGCAGATAACCATTCATTACGTTTAAAATGAACGAACAAACCTCAACACCCACATAATCTATTAACTGAAAAATTCCCATGGGGCGAAGCATGAAATCGCGGGTAATAGTATCGACAATTACCACAGATTCAGCAAAAGTGAATTCCGGTTTTAAATCTTTTACTTTTTGCAATGCGAAAAGCAGATCGCGCATAAAAAATCCGTTACCTATAAAACCAGCAATGTCGTTTGAAGGAACCATAACTTTTCCAAGTTCTTTTCCAAAATCATAAACTAGTTTTGAAAGTTCCTTGTTTCCATTATCGATTTCAATAAGCTCAATAAGTTTTTGAATGGCAGGTGGATTATAAAAATGACACCCAATTATATTCCCATTTAAATTAGCTTTTGTATCCAATTCTTTGATTGGAATGGAGCTTGTATTTGTTAAAAACCAAGGGTTGTTTTTATTGTTGGCTGTTATTTTGGTGAAAAGTTCGGTTTTCAATTCAATGTTTTCCAAAACAGCTTCAAATATTAATGATGATTCATAAGCAGCATCAACTATAGTTGATGGGCGAATTAAGGTCATTGCTTCATACACATAAGCATCTATTATTTCGCCGTTTTCAATTAAATCATCGCGGTCATCATAAGCTTTTCTGAGCCAAACTATATTTTTTTCGGCCCATTTTAGCAATAAACTTTTGGTGTAATTTAATAAGCCATTTAAACGTTCTTGCGATTGATCGATGGCATTAATTACAAAGGTTTCGTTTTTGTTTTCGGGTGCCAATTTGAGTTGCGAAAGGTAGATGGTATTTAAGTAAAGTATGCCACTACCCATTTTTCCAGCTGCTCCAAGTACCGAAACATTTTTAAATCGTTGGTTGAATGTCATATTTTAGGTATTTAGTAATTAGTATCAAGTAACTAAATTGTATATTTTTAATTTTTCACTTAGTTTACTGTCTTCAGTTCTCAGTAAGCAAACTTTTATTGAAACCCGATTACTAAAAACAGTTTACTTCTTATCGGAAACTATCCCAATTTGCTTTTCGTTTTTCAAGAAATGCATTCATTCCCTCTTTTCCTTGTTCACCAAATTGATGCGCAAATTCTTCACGCTCTTTCAAACTACCTTCAGCATGTCCTTTTTGCAAACCAAAATTCACAGTTGTTTTAACAGACTTAATTGCTTGTGGACCTTTCCCAACAATTGTTTCAGCAATTTTATTTACTGTACCCATCAATTCTTCTACAGAAACCACTTTTTGAACCAAGCCCATTTGTTTTGCTTCATTTGCATCTACCATTTCGGCTGTATAAAGAAGGTAGCGAGCATTATTTGCGCCCACAATTTTTGGTAAGCGTTGGGTTCCATTAAAACCAGGAATCAATCCCAAATTTACTTCAGGAGCTGAAAATTTTGCTTTTTCCGATGCAATCATAAAATCGCATGCCAAAGCTAGCTCAAAGCCTCCGCCAAGGGCAAAACCGTTTACTGCTGCTATAACTGGAATTGGAAAATTCTCAATTCTTTCGAAAGTTTGGTGTCCGATTTTTGAAAAAACACCTGCTTCAGCAGGAAGTTTATCACGCATTTCTGCAATATCGGCACCTGCAACAAAGGCTTTTCCTTCACCTGTAAAAATTAATACACGTAAATCTTTATTCGCTTCTAATTCATCGAGCGTAAGATTAAGTTCGTTAAAAACTTCGGAATTAAGAGCATTAAGAGCATTGGGGCGAGAAAAAGTGATGGTTGCAATGTGGTTTTTAATTGTAAGCTGTAGTGTATTCATATTAATTTAGTTTAATAAGAAATTAGCTATATTATAAATTTACATTAAAAATTGCTGTTAATTGTACATTTGGTTGAATTTAACACACAGTTAACCAAATAAATATGGAATTGTTCGGGGTGTTTGTATTTTTTACAGCATACGAGTATCTAAAAGATATGCTTACAATTTTATAAAGCTTGTATAATACTGTCATTCTGATTATTAGATGCATGCAATATAGAAATATTGCTTCTCACAAGAAAGTTATGTAAAATATAAAATCAATACCCCGCCAATTGGTTTCAATTAGAAAGTATCAGAAACACAATTGTATTAATTTGAAAGATAAAGTAAATGCTTAGTCACTTTTTGACTAAGCGAAATAAAATTCATTAATTAGAATTAAATGCAATTCATGTTATTTGTTATTAATTTTTCCATTACAAAAAAAAATAAGATTGCATAAGTGAAAATAATTTGATTTAATCCAAAACTTAAAATGTGAATGTATAATTCGTTATGTTATCTACACGCTTAAATAAGTAGCAAGCAAAACTAAATTTTACTAATAATCACAAAATATTTAAACTAACTTTGCAGCCTAAAAATACTAAAAACACATTTCATGTCATTTGAATCGTTAGCGTTACATCCTTTGTTGGTTGATCAGTTGCTTAAGCAGGGTTTTACAAAACCTTATGATATTCAACAAAGAGCCATTCCCGAAATATTAAAAAATAACGATTTATTGGGAATTGCAGCCACAGGATCGGGAAAAACAGCCAGTTATGTATTGCCCCTTCTGTCTAGGTTTAAACAAGCCAAGCAATCAAAAGATAGAAAGGTAAATGTATTGGTATTGGTTCCTACCAGAGAGCTTGCCGTTCAGGTAAATGAAGTATTTCAATTGTTTTCTTCGGCTTTGCCACACGCTGTAAAAACTATGGCCGTTTTTGGTGGAGTTTCAATCAATCCGCAAATGAAGGCTTTGTATGGTGTAAACATTTTGGTTGCTACACCCGGAAGGCTGTTGGAGTTAAAGGAATCAAATGCTGTGGAATTAGGTTCCATTGAAACATTAGTATTAGATGAAGCCGACAAAATGTTGAATTTGGGTTTTAAAGATGAAATGGATCGCATTTTTAAATTACTTCCTCAAAAACGTCAAAACCTGTTGTTTTCAGCTACCTTAAACGAAAACATCGATGGCTTGCAAAAGGTTTTGTTAAACCATCCTACAGTAATAAACATTGCACCCACACATGACACCCCTGACTTAATCAATCAAATGGCTTACGCCGTTTCCGATGAAAGAAAGGGACCGCTATTGCGCTACTTGATAAAAACGGAGGAGCTAAACCAGGTATTGGTTTTTGTTTCGTCAATACAGCGAGCCGATAATGTGGCCAATAAACTTCGTGCAAACGGTATTGATGCCTGGCCCATTCACAGTAAAAAAAGTCAGGGTGCACGAACTGATTTAATTACCAAATTTAAATATGGTAAGCTGCGCGTGTTGGTTGCCACCGATTTATTGGCTCGAGGCATCGATATTGAATTTTTACCCTGTGTGGTGAATTACGAATTGCCACGCTCGCCCAAAGATTACATACATCGAATTGGTCGTACTGGCCGTGCTGAAAATCCCGGAAAAGCCATTTCATTAATAACACCCGACGAACAGCATCACTTTGGAGTTATTCAGAAGAAAATTGGAAAAAGTATTGATGTGGTTGAGAGTAAAGATTTTGATTTAAAAGGGTTTTAACAGTAGCAATTTTTTATATTTGATATATTGTCAATGCAATATGAAATGCTTTGATTTTAGTTTAATTACATAGTTGAGTCCGGTATAAAAAGCTACGAAATCGGAAAAAGTTAAAAATCAGCATTACAACAAAACCACACGATGGAATCGTGCGGTAGCTCTATTCTAAATATTTAAAAATGTTTATTGGCTTATTAAGTTGCTAAGCAACTGTGATTTCTAAAGTTGCCATGTCAATAAATTATACTGCTCTTAATAAATATAGTTACTAAGCAACTTAGCTCAAGTAATCTTCCCCTTCGCCTAAAGGTACTTCCCCAAGGTGAAGACTATTACATTATCATATTAAGTTCTCTCCTGGGAGAACTAAGCAAAGCGTTTTTATGAACAAAGTGAATAGATGACTGAACGACAGAGAGGGAGTAAATCTTGATATTACAAAGTAAGTATACCATAATAAAATAATATGGTTATCCTTATGTCAACCTAAATTAAAAAATTAGAAAAAGTGGTTTTAAAAAGTCGGTTAATACATTCAGACAATTAATTGCCTGTAAGGCATATTTATTTCAGCCGGAGGCATCGCCTCCGGT
>JAEINW010000182.1 GCA_016342715.1 Salinivirgaceae bacterium
TATTTTTTCTATCATTAATTTGTTTGTAATATATTTAATCTACAGTTTGCAAAAGTAAACATTTTACAATGCTCATGGTACATTGATTGAAATATCTTTCTAAGCTTTTATTATTTAGAATCTTGCAATTTTTCATTCTAGAATGATAAGTAGGATACTGTTAGTGATTATCCTTTTTAAAACCTATTCGTTTTCTTTGTGTCCGATTTTCATGCTTTTCCATCAATTTATCCAAATAAGTAAATACAAGCTCGATGTTTTTATCCTGATTCTCTAACTTTTTCTTAATTGACTCTATTTCTATCTTCATTTCCGTATGATTAAGAAGCATCTTTCGAAGGGCTACAAAAGCACACATAATTGCAACATTCATTTCTCTAGCTCTTTTACTCTTTAACACACTAGAAAGCATAGCAACACCTGTCTCTGTAAAAACGAATGGTTTAGAACCTCCTAAGTGTTGTTTTGAAGGTGTCACATTTTGTGATACCATAATATCTATTTCAACATCATTTAAAACAAACATAAAATCATCAGGAAACAATTCCATATTTCTACGAACAGCTTGTTTAAGAGCTCTAGTTTCAAAATCATATATTTCAGCAAGATGAACATCCAGCATTACTTTTTCATCTCGAAGCAGAAATATTTTATTCATTATCTGCTCTGATGGTATTAATTGTTTGTTATCTTCTACCATTGCATTGTGAATTTTACAATTTCAAAAATAATATTTTATTTATTCTCACTAAAAACTAATGTAAATTTTCAATTTCTATTTTGTAAAAATTTATTTTCTAACCTACTGGCAACAAGATGCAACCGTGCTTGGGAGCTCAGCGGAAGCTAATCTTGCGGCAGCAGCGAGCAATTAGCGGCGCATTAGCATTGCGTGAAAAGGCATGTGGAAAAAAGCAACTATTATGCATTATTCATTTAAATACTATTTTCAGTTTCCCGAAAAACCCTTTCTCTAATTGATTCTGCAACAAAATTATTCAATGACATTTTATCTTTCATTGCAAGCAAAGCTGCTTTTTGATGTAGCTCTGTTGGTATTCTAACATTAAAGCTTCCTTTAAATGGTTTTTCTGGCGTAATGCCCTGTTGCTTACAATCTGATAAATATTCCTCAATCGCTTCAATAAAATCAAGTTCTAAATCTTTTCCTGTTTTACCTTCAAAAGAAATTAGCCCTTTAATTCCAAGCACTTTACCATAAAGCAAATCATCTTCTTTACTATACTCAATGCTTCCTGTGTATCTTTTATATTCTAAGTTTTTCATAATCCTATTAGCTCCTTAATCTGTTTCAACTGATAATTTTTTAAAATACCCCTTGGATGAGGTTTATGCATCATCAACGGTAGGCCTTCATCATTCATAAACTTTACTCTTGAACCTGAAGTTTTCCCTTTCTTTACTTCTTGAAAACCATAATATCCAAGGAGTTTAACCATCTCATCATAATGAAAGTCAGATGGCATGCTTAAAAAGCGAGCAATTAGCTTTTCTTTTTTAGACATAATACAAAAGTAACTATATTTAGTTGCAAAAACAATTTCATTTCTATTAGAAAGAATAAAACTCATCAATATCTGCATGTAAATCTTTGTTTTGGTTTATCAGATAAGATTCGGCTGATATGAAAGAGGACGACAAAAACATTATTTTTAAAATGGTTGACAAAATGCTAACCAACAAAAAAGTCAAAGACTTCTTTGATAAAAATATTGCCGCTTTATAAAAAAGCCCAGCATTACCACCAAGTTTTACCAATACACACAAATATTAACTACTCGTAGCTACAAAAGCCCCTTTTAGGGGTTGTGGTAAAAAAAGCCCGGCATTTCTACCAGGCTTATATTTTAGTTTTATTTCTTTATTTAATTACTGGCCATAAGATGCAACCGACCAACGGGAGCTCACCGAAGGTAATCCGAACCAGCGCCGCAATTAATTATCATTCGTGAAGGATGGGGTTAGTTGATTAGCATCATCTGAAGTGCATTGCTCTAATTAGTTGCTTAGCATCTTTGAGATGCTTAGCAACGAGCAAAGAAAAGCCCCACACATAAAAAGCCCAACATTGCTGCCAGGCTTTCTATTATTTATTTATTACTACGAATGCGATGCAATCGCGCACAAGCACCGCAGTTTTTCAATCATTCATTCGTGCGGCATCTGGGGCAATCGCACACGAGAAACCGTTAATCATTCATTCGTGCAAGAGTTGGGTCAATTGATATTTTTTTAACCATAAATTATTTTGGTTAGTATTATTTTATCAGATTAAACCTTCCCCCAATCTACTTATAGCATCCTCAATAAGCAAAGTATAAAATTCAGTAACCGACATTCCATAAGCTCTAACCTGCTGTGGAACTATTGATTCTTTACTCATTCCAGGAACCGTATTGGCTTCCATAAAATAAAATTGATCATCTCGTAATAAATAATCAATTCGAACAATTCCTGAACAGTTCAATAATTTATATATATCGTATGATAATTCCTGACATTCATTTGTCTGATCATTATCCAATCTAGCGGGAGTTATTTCATCGGATAATCCCTTATATTTTGCTTCAAAATCGAAAAACTCAGTTTTACTCACAATCTCAGTTAGAGGCAATACAATATTTTCATTTTCACTACAGAATACTCCACAAGTAAATTCTCCTCCCTCAATAAACTCTTCGATAATAATTTCATCATCTTCAGCAAAAGCTTTTTCAATAGCTGGAATAATATCTTCCGATCGTTTTACTTTTGTTACTCCAAAGCTAGATCCTCCACTATTTGGTTTAACAAACATGGGTAATCCCACCTCTTCCTCAATATCATCAGCTTCATACTTTTCACCCTTCCTTAATAAATAAGCATTTGCCGATAATACTCCAAAATTTTGTAGAAAAGCTTTACAAGCATATTTATTAAAAGTTAATGCTGATACAAAGGAATTGGAGGTAGTTACCGGAATATTCAACATTTCAAAATACGACTGTAATTTGCCATCTTCACCAGGAGTGCCATGAATGGCCATAAAAACTGCATCAAATACTATTTTTATATCATCATTGCTAAAACTAAAATCATTTTTATCAATAGGAATTAATCCCGATTCAGTTTTTACAGACCATGAATCTTTACTAATTATTACTGAAAATACTTTGTATTTCGTTTTATCAATAGCCTCCATTATTTGCTCGGCGCTTTGAATAGAAATCACCTCTTCCTTAGAATAACCACCACAAACAACTGCAATATTTTTCATGAAAATTGAATTAAATTATATTCCTATTTGAAAGGGCAAATTATTGAAAATATTTATGATTACTTGAAATAATGCATTTTATTTTCAACTCAAAATAAGAGATATTTAGACAAAATCTTTGTAAAGATAAATTTCTTTATTGTGTTATATATTTTATATTTTTGATGACTAATTTACAATGGTGACTAAAAAGAAAAAAATTAAGCTCAAAGAAGGCGTTTCGGAACCGACCTTAAAAAGGCTGCCCGGATATTTAACCTATTTAAAACGCATACAAAAACTGGGACACATAAATGTTTCAGCACCAACCATTGCCTCCGAATTAGAATTAGACCCTACTCAAATTGTTAAAGACCTTACTGTAACTGGCATTAAAGGAAAACCAAAAGTTGGCTACAATATTGCAGAACTTATTTTAACCATTGAAGAATACTTAGGGTTTAACAAAAAAAATGAAGCTTTTTTAGTGGGTGCGGGCAAATTGGGTCAGGCTATATTATCGTATCATGAACTTCAAGGCTTTGGCATCAATATAATTACTGCCTTTGATATTGATCCTAAAAAAATTAATACTGAATATGGGAAAACAGTAATTTTACATATGGATAAATTGGGAGATTTGGCTCAAAGACTCGGTGTATCCATTGGTATTTTAACAACTCCACCAAATGTTGCTCAAAAAACTGCAAAAGCCATGGTAAAAAGTGGCATTAAAGCTATTTGGAATTTAACTCCAGTTAAACTTAAATTGCCAAAAGGAGTTATTGTTCAAGACACTTCAATGTTTGCAAATGTTGCCATTTTATTGAAGAAATTCCACGATTTACACGATATAAAACCCGATTAACTACTGATCTCGGGTTGCAACATATCCACGCCATTTTTCTAATACCGCTTGCATATCGTCAGGAATTTGAGAATCGAATTTAACATACTCGCCAGTTGTAGGATGGTTAAAACCCAATTCCTTTGCATGCAATGCCTGACGGGGTAATATTGAAAAACAATTCTGAATAAATTGCCTGTATTTAGTAAATGTTGTTCCCTTTAAAATTGCATCACCCCCATATTCAAAATCATTAAATAATGGATGGCCCAAGTGTTTCATATGAACACGTATTTGATGCGTTCTTCCCGTTTCCAATCTACATTCAACCAAAGTTACATATCCGAATCGCTCTAAAACCTTATAATGAGTAACTGCATGCTTGCCAAATTCACCTTCAGGAAAAACAGTCATAACCTTACGATTTTTCAAGCTACGCCCCACATGTCCAGTTACTGTTCCTTCATTTTCTTCAAAATTTCCCCAAACCAAAGCCAAGTATCTACGATGTGTAGTATGTTCAAAAAACTGTAAGGCAATTTTTGTTTTTGCCACCTCGTTTTTAGCAATTACTAATAAGCCCGAAGTATTTTTATCTATTCGGTGTACCAATCCCGGTCTGGCATCGTCGCCATTAAAAATGGGCAAATCTTTGTATTTAAATGCCAAGGCATTAATTAAGGTTCCTGAATAATGTCCATAACTTGGATGCACAACCAATCCCGGTGGTTTGTTAATGATTACAAAATCATCATCTTCGTAAGCTACTTCCAAGGGAATATCTTCTGGAATTATTTCAATTATGCGTGGAGGATATTCTAAAACCACTGTAACCGTATCACCTGGTTTAACTTTATAGTTACATTTAACGGCTTTCCCATTTACAATAATACTGCCTGCATCAGCTGCTGACTGAATTTTTGAACGCGATGTATTCTCAATTTTATTTTGCAAAAATTTATCAACTCTAAGTGGATTTTGTCCACCATCGGCCTGGAATTTATAATGCTCAAATAATTCATTTTGCTCTATTCCATCATCCTCTATAAACTGCTCTTCACTCATTTTTACTGAATTATTTTGTAAGAATTAATCGACTGTTTTCAGGTTTTTGATTTTCGGGGCTAATTCTAACTATATAAACCCCATTATCCTGAGTTGACAAGTCAATAGTGTTGTCCTCAATTCTTGATACGCAAACCAACTTTCCTAACAAATTAAATACCTCAACAGTTCCTGAATGGTATTCATCATTAATATTTTCTATAGAAATTTTCCCATTTGTTGGATTCGGATATATGGAAAAACTATTTTGTGCTTTATTATTATTTTCAATGCTTGTTGAAATATCTCCAAAAACAGGACGCATCATTAATGATCCTTTCGAAATTAATTCTGAAGCATTCCAAGTATTATAGGCAAAATAATACAATTCTTGCGAGATGTTTTTATTATTATAATCAAAACCAATATTCAAGTAGGTATCAGAAGTTTGCTCCCAACCAATAAAAAATTCCCCATCTAGAACAATTTGATCATGTAAATCTATTCTTACAAACCCATTTTTTAAATCAATAAATTCAATATCTTCTTGGTATCTCAAAAGTGTTCCGGGTTTTCCATCATCATATGCCCAAACACATAATTTAAAAACAGTATTTAATGGGTCTTGGGTTTCTTCAAAATGGAAATTTACTGCCAGTAAGGTATCTTCTTTATATGTTCTAAATAAGTATGCTACCTGTGCTCCATTTATATCAACTCCATAAGCAGCTTCAGCACTACCATCATCATAAGCATAATAATTATCAAATTCCACGTATCTATAAGCAAAATTATTTTCTATCCTATCAATGTCATTCTCATTATCTAATTGATAATTTGCTTGCATTTTAAATTTCGCTTTCTTTTTTCCATCATAGGATACTGGTGCCGTGGTTGACATGCCCCATCCTATTGAATTTGTGGTTGAAAATGGAGGTATTACATTCGTACTCGATTGACTACCTGCAGTATAAATTGTTATCAACTCTTGAGTTTCAACATTAAAGGTTCGCAATTTAATTTCTTTAATCTCAACGGATTCTGAATAGTTATTTCTAATGTAACAATCGACACCATGCAGTTCATTTTCAATAACATCATCGTAATGCGACCACGGAACTGACGAATATTTACGCATAAAAAAGTCAAAGGGCAGAGTCATTGCTACATCATAAAAAACAGTATCTGCTTCAGTAACTCCATTGCGAATGTTAAAATAATCAATATTCCAATGATCGCTATTGGTTCTCCGCGTAGCATCGTAATGTATACTCACGTAATTTTTAAACTGAACTTTAATGGGTTCTTCAAAAAATAGAGGATTGTTTAATTTAAGATGAACTAACTTAAAATCTAAAGAATAATTATTTTGATCAAATCCTAAAGTATCATTTTTAAATGACTCAAAATCGGTTCCATTGGCAAACCAAATAGTAGTATCAACTAGTGAAGAAAATAGTCGCAAAACCAATGAATCGTTAAATTCAGGGGCGTTTCCATATCCTTGTGGTTGATAATAAAATGTGATAAAAACGGATTCTTGATTGTAGCCACTTAAATCTATTGCTAAAGTTGTTAAGGAATCTGCTACTTGTGGACTGGTTGATAAATGCTCGTATACTTTTCCATTATCATCAACACCATCAAAGGTTGCAACACCAATCGATGGTGTCCCAATTCCGTAGTGTGTATTTACATACACTCCATGATTTACCCAAATTTTAGTTGTAGGAAACACTGAATCGTAACTAAAATCATCAAAAATTGGAAGTGTAAGAATATCCTTACTGCTTTGTAATCTAGAGGTATTTTTTTCTAATCCATACAAATTTCTATTGACACTAAGGTCGTTTAAAAACTCTTGTGAATAAGAATTTATAACAATAGCCAAACATGAAAAAATTGCAATTAATCTATTCATTAAAAATTAATTAAAAGTTTGAGTTGTATCTGCCTTTGGGAATTTATCGGGATTTAGCGATAACCAAATATCAAGTTTTGCTCCCATAATTGCCCTTGCACCATTGTAAAATGGAGGTTTTTGTTTGTAAACCCTTGCATTTAAAGTATCTCTATGATCATGAATTGTAGTATCAAAATACACATTACCCACATTAAAAAAAGCATTGTTAATTTGATTTACCGCCGATTTATAATAAAAGTCAGCCAAATTGGGCAATGCATTGGTACTTTTCCCTAAACCATTTCCTAAAACGATATCCACATTTTGACCTTTTTCGATCATTACTCCAGGATCAATTTTATTTCCATTAAATCGTTGCTCCAATATATTATTTTTAGCGAAATCTGGTCTGTAAATTAATTTTCCCACAACCAATCCTCTACTTTCAATGGTGTTTTTACCTTGTCTAAACGACATTCCAACCACATTTGGCATTTCTACTTTTGCCTGAGAAAACGCATTAATTGTTAAAAATATTGTCCGATCCTTTTTAACATTTATTCCTGGTCGAGGATATTGATCAATAATACTGCCCTTTGGTAAATACCCCACATAATTCGAATCAATAATTTCAATATGCAAATTATTATATTCGGCCAATTGCTCTACCCTATCGGCCTTTAATCCTTTAAAATCGGGGACAGGAAACGATTTTCCATGATGCGTATATATGCGTAATGTTATTACAGTAAGTATATAAAAAAGAACATATAATCCGGCGGCATATAACACGTTTTTCCAAAAACGCTTTTTCTTTACTAAAGCAAATAAACCCATAAAAATTTTTATTTATGTTACCAATAAAATTTGACCGAAACAAAAATAGAACTATACTTTTATAAATCCACTTTTACAGGAATAAAACGCACATTTAATCATAAAATTGCAAAAAAAAAGAGCATAGGTAAAACCAATGCTCTTTTTATATTGAAATGTGCAATTTCTTACATTTTATGGCGTCTTTCATCAGACACACTAAGCTTTTTTCTTCCTTTTGATCTTCTAGCAGCTAATACTTTTCTTCCCGCTTTAGTCGACATTCTCTCACGGAAGCCATGCTTATTCTTTCTTTTTCTTCGTGAAGGTTGAAACGTTCTTTTCATCGCTTTAATTTTTTCTTGTTACGCTATATCTATCAATTTCTTTTGTTCTATACACAAAATTGGAGTGCAAAAGTAATTTTTTTTTTAATGGAAACAAACAAATAAACAAAAAAATCACTATTAATATTTTAACAATGTGTGTCTTGTAATTATCTATTAATCATTCAATTCTACAAAATCGTTCAAACTAAATGATTCTTTAACATACACTCCTTTAGATGTTTTGCCTAAACTACAGCATTCTACATCTATATCATGTTCAAAAAACAAGGTCATATTATTATCCACAGCCGTTTTTAACAATTGCTCTTTTTCATTAAGAACATCTAACTGAAATAAATCAAAGGCAGAAATATAAGACAATGGAACATTTGCCATGGTTGGAATTAAATCGGCACAAAAAACAAGTTTTGTCCCATTAAAATCAATTACCGGAATTATTTGACCCCGCGTATGCCCATTTGCAAATAGCACATAAAAACCTGGAAACAATTCTCCCTCTTCATGAATGAAATGCAGTTTTCCAGTTTCTTCCATTGGTAAAATATTCTCAGGCGGAAATGCTGGAGCTTCTCTCTTATTGGGATTTATTGCCCAATCCCAATGTTTTTTACTTAGCCATAAATTTGCATTCGGAAAAGTTGGAACAATCTTTTTGTTTTCGTCGTGTTTTAAGGTGCCTCCACAGTGGTCAAAATGCAAATGTGTATGAACAACATCGGTTATTTCTTCAGGCGCAAAACCAGCCTCAGCAAGCGACTTTATTAATTCACCATCGCCATTTAAATAATGATACTTAAAAAACTGATCATCTTGCTTATTACCTTGACCTGAATCAATTAAAATTTTTCGATCATCGCTTACCACCAATAAACTTCGCATTACAATATTACACATATTGTTATCGTCACACTTATATTTTTTTTGCCACATGGTTTTAGGAATTACTCCAAAAAGAGCTCCTCCGTCAACCATCATATTTCCACAATTAATTACATGAAGATTCATAACATTTTTTTTTTGCAAAAGTAGTAAAAATCATTTTTACGAAATCGATTAACAAATATTATAACATGAAAGCCCAATTTTCGTTTACTAAAAAACATACTTTTATCTTTACATAAAATTTGTATTAATAAATCATATATTTCAAATTCTACCTAATAAAAAGAAATGCTAATTATAAATTTATAAAGTGAACAGAATCATTATCATATGCCTTTTATTACTATTGAAATTCAATTCAATCTATTCTCAGCATTATAAAGATAGTATTTGCTTTTTGAACACTACAATAATTGATAAAGACACCTTGCCTGTAATTAATCTGAAAGAAATTCCAGTTTTTTCGAAAAAGGTTTTTAAGAACAAACGACAAAAGCGTAGATATACACGCTTAATGTACAATGTAAAAAAGGCCTACCCTTTTGCTATAATAGCTCGAAACGAACTAAAAATAATGAACGATAGTTTGCAATATTTAACAAAGGAGAAAGAACGTAAACAATTTATTAGGTCCTACGAAAAACAGATGTTTATTAGGTACGAAGACAAATTACGGAAGCTTACTTTCTCTCAGGGGAAAATTCTTATAAAATTGGTTTACCGCGAATTGGGAAACACATCGTTCGATTTAGTGAAAGAATACCGTGGCGATTTTTCAGCAGTTTTTTGGCAAGGAATAGCCCGGATTTTTGGCAGTAATTTAAAAAGCACTTACGACCCCAATGGAGAAGACGGTGAAATTGAACAAATTGTGCTTATGATTGAATATGGAATTATCTAGACTATACTCCCACACAATAAATGAACTACCTCGCTGCAGAGGAGGTGTCAAAATAGTAGAACTTTTGTTTTCTTACAGCAAGCTGCGGGGAACTTTTCTCATGAGCAAGGCAAACTATTCTCACGATCACGAGAACTCGTGAGAGTAATAATATGAACCCACATTGTGGAATTTAATAATTTTCAACATATTTATATAAAATTACTACATGGATCGTACAGAAGATATTATTTTTATTTTGGGACTTTTGTTTATTGTTTTTATAAGTGTACGTATGCTTAATGCATTTATCGCATTTGTTAGAGTTCTTTTCGGAGCTAGCCCTGCCTTCAAAAAGTTAAATCCCAAATACAAAATCTATCTGCAAAAACATTTCTCTTTTTACAATAAGCTTAGCACAAGCGATAAAGAACATTTTGAAAAAAGAGTTCAATTATTTATTGATTTAAAGACATTTATTCCCAGAGGAGGGTTAACAGAAATAACTCCCGAATTAAAAGCAATTATCGCTGGTGCTGCAATTCAAATCACCTTTGGATACCCGCATATTTACTTTAAACATTTTAGAAAAATAATAGTATTCCCCGATAAATATTTTTCTAAAATAACTGGTCAATATCATAAAGGTGAAGTCAATTCGAGAGGTGGAATTGGGATCATTTCAACATTAGGGTTGTTACGCATAAATCTTTGCTACTCTATACATGAAAAAGCTAGTATCATTTACCC
>JAEINW010000183.1 GCA_016342715.1 Salinivirgaceae bacterium
TTATTTTAACACTATAATTTACTGATTTTAAATAAGCTTGAGTTTATGCTTATACAAACATAGGAACTGCAATTTCCCTTCACACACAAAAACAGAAGTATTTCAATGAGTCGCTTTAAAGCTCTGGCTGTAACACACAATCATTAAAAATGCGGTTCAACAATTTCATTTTTATTTATTGTTCAATTCGTTATATTTGCAAGCAATGTTAAAGGTTGCTGCTTATAATTCCGCACTTTTAATATTGTAATCGTTATTACTGTACGCACACCAGTAGCAAATTTAAGTTTACAGCAAAACAATAATCAGAGAAATAAAATACAGCCTAACAAATCACTCTAACAATTGTGGACATACCAGATTTTCTAGACAACCTAAATAAGTTAAGCTCCGAGCTTCACGAATATCTTGAAACACAGAAAAACTTCAGAGCCGATTTATCCTCAAAATTGTGCAACTATGCTTGCAAGCAATTCCCTATATTGAATAAAAATACAATTGCATTAAACCACATTAAAAAAGAAGCCGATATGTCAGCATTAATGGCTTTTGAATACTTTATAAAAACCCTAGATATAAAAGATTCTCAATTTGCACAAAAAACAAAAAGTTACCTACCAAAAGTAAAATCACAAGCCGAAAGCGAAATAGAATTACAAGATTTTTTAAAAGAAATACCGCTTGCTGACCATGAATATGCCACAAAAATTCATTGGGAAGAATACGAATACGAAAAGCAATCACAACAAATAAAAAAAACTACGCACGATATAGTTAAATCAGTTTTGGTACAACATTTCGAAGAAGACATACTTCTATTAAATAGCGAGCGTTTTCGTTACCTTAATAATATAACTTGGATATTGGCAGCTGAACCATTTTTGGAAAAGGTTTTTGAATGTGTTGATTAAAAGCAAAATAGGTGTTGACTTATAAACAATAATTTCTTAAATTGTGAAGTCTAATATTTAAAACTTAATCAAATGACATCACAACGTAATTACAATTACAAAGATGTTGATATGTTATTAGCATCAAAAACGATCACAGAATCGTTCAAATCAAACCTTTCAGAGTTATCCACAATCCGAACCAATTGGACGGAGGATTATGCAAATCAATTGGATACAAAAATAGATGATGCCATCGAGAACCAATTGGGAGTAGATATAAATAAGGAGTTACGCAATGCTTCAAGTAAATTACAAACCATTCAAATACCAGCAATGCGCGATCTGAGTTTTCTAAAAACCCAAATCGAAGTCGATTTCTCCAACGATAAAGCTAACCTGAAAGAAATTCTTAATACTTTAGGCTTCAGTAAAAATCTAAAAAAAGTGCAGCAAAAAGATCAAGAAGCCCTAATTATCTTACTGTATCAATTTAAACAAAACCTATCCGAAGAGTTAACAACATCACTCACGTCAAAAGGCTTAAATCCAGCCTTGCTTCAACGAATAATCACTTATGCCGATACCATGAAACAGGCAAACGTTTCACAAGAAACACTAAAAGAAGTAACTAAATCGGTTTCAAAAGAAATAACCGTCATATTTAATGAAATTTATACCGAACTAATTGGAATCTGTAAAATAGCCGCAAGCTATTATCAGTTCGACGAACTTAAAAAAGATCAATTCACCTTTGCGAAAGTAATTAAAAACATGAACGCAGCCCGCAAAGCATCAAATCCAACCACCTAAAACAGAACTTCATTCATAGGTGCCCATTTTTAATAAATTGGACTTCATTTTCAACAAATAGGAACACATTTTCAACAAATAGGTTCCTATTTACTATATATAGGATGTTGTTTTTAACAAATAGGACAGAGCTTCAGGTACTTAGGAAGTAATTTCAAACACTTAGTCCCTTATTTCAAGCACATAGTACATAGTTTCAACCACTTAGGACGTAATTTCAAACACATCGTACATGGTTTCAAGCACTTAGGAAGTAGTTTCAAACACATAGGAAAAGTGAATATTGAATAAACCGTGCTAGTGCGCATCTCTAAATTGATATTTGTGATGAAAAACAAAAATGTGGAAAAAAGAAAAGAGAATCTATTTAATTTTATAAATTAGCCCAAAAGCTTATTTAAACAACGAATTCTTTTTTTTAATTCAACAAAAAATTGACTGATGACCGTATTAAATAAATTAGCATCAACACTTGGGCAAAAGGGGAGCGATGCAAATATTGCCTTGGCCAAAGAGATTGCAGAAACCAAAAACCACGAGGCAGTTAAAGAACTTGTGCTTAACTTAAACAACAAAGACAAAAGAATACAAAGTGATTGTATAAAAGCAATTTATGAAACAGCTTATATAAACCCTAAATTAATAGCAGCATATCATCCTGAATTTATTGGCTTGTTAACAAACAAAAACAATCGATTAGTTTGGGGCGCAATGATTGCCCTTGCATCAATTACCGACATAAAACATAAAGAGATATTTTCAGCGTTGGATAGCATTAATGAAAGCGTTGAAAAAGGATCGGTTATTACTATTGATTGTGGTGTGGATATTTACTCAAAATTAAACAAATACGCAGCATATACAAACATCATAGATCCGCTGTTAATAGATATCTTATGGAAATGTCCCATAAAACAACTTTCTCAATATATTGAGAAGGCGCTGGTCTCAATTACAGTAAAGAATAAGGAAATATATCAGGCTATACTTAATAAACGATTGCCGGAATGTGAAAAAGAATCTCAAGCCAAGCGATTGGAAAAGGCCTTGAAAAAAATAAATATAATAAAATAATTGCAAGTAGAAAGCAAATAAAACCTAGTAATACATGATAGATTTCTGGGAATCAATGTTTAAGAAAGATCAGATTGCATGGGGATTTGAACCATCTGATTCTGCAATATTTGCCAAAGATTTATTTCTTGAAAAGGAAGCCAAAGATATTTTGATTCCAGGAATTGGATACGGAAGGAATGCCAATGTTTTTCATGAAAATGGAATGAAAGTAACAGGAATTGAAATCTCAAAATCTGCCATTGACATGGCAAAATCAAAAATAGGACATAGTATAAATATCCATCACGGCTCAGTAACCAAAATGCCTTTCGACAACAAATTGTACGACGGAATTTTTTGTTATGCATTAATTCATTTATTAAATAAACCAGAGCGAAAAGAATTTATTAAAAGCTGTTACCATCAATTGAAAGCAAATGGGTATATGATTTTTACGGTTATTTCAAAAAAAACACCCATGTACGGAAGTGGAAAACAAATAAGTAGCGATAGGTTTAAGATGCCAAATGGGTTGAATGTGTTTTATTATGATTCTGATTCGGTGGAAAAAGAATTTGAAAACTATGGATTAGTGGAATATTTAGAAATTCAAGAACCCATTAAATTTATGAAAAACAAGCCACCGTTGTATTGTATTTTAATAAAATGTAAACGACACCAGTAATTAAAACCTAAGTTGAGCTGATTTAAGATAGCAAATCGCACAATTTGGGTAAAAATAAATTTGTGAAAACAACTATTCGACAAGAAAGCCCTCAAGATTACAATGCTGTTTTTTAATTGCTGAGTAAGCCATTATTTCATAAAAATCAGTTTTATGCTTGCATCGCTTGTTGTTAACAACAAACAACTTAGGGCGCTGTCCTAAGCTATATTACTTACGGCTTTCAGCCATTACAGATAAATAATCATTTGAACGATATCTACTTTACTATTTTATAAATTAACCAAAGTATTTTTTTACCCTGCCTAGCCCTTAATGCCATTTACTTTAGAATATTTAATATATAAGATTTCATTGAATATCGAACAAAGATTATTCGCTAACGCTCATGAGAGAAGTTATTCGCTAACGCTCATGAGAGAAGTTAACGAATTTTGATTTCAGAATTAACAAGTTCTTAAATCGTTAATCAATGTTCCTTGTTCTTAAATCTATTTTATTTAATTCAATATCCAACAAAAAATAGCTTAAATCAATGGCATTACCCCAGCCCTTCCTAAAATTAGGGATGGAGTTGAGATCTACAAAATATTTGAATTTATTCTCACAGCAGACGCAGTGAGTTCCTCTGGCTAGCGAAGCGCCTGCTTCGCTTTTAAAGTTACGGTTTCTTTCCTAGGAGAGAACTTGCACCTATTAATCAATAAGCAAATAAGTTAATACATTACTAGCAAAAGTGCTCTCTTGGGAGAGCTGTCCGAAGGACTGAGAGGGAATAATGTTAAATAAGTTAAAGAAAAAATAAAAAGCACAAAAAACTAATAGAGCATATAATTAAGTGGCTTGTACAATTAATATACAGCTCACTTTTTATATTTCATAAGCAGATTTTATTAAAATTCGATCATAGTAATCTGAATAAATCATTTTTTATTTGCAATTAATAGGAGTAATTCTTTACCATATTTTCCGCATCAATATTTCTTTTTACCAGTTTATTAACGTCTTATAATTAATCATTTAGTGACATAATAATACAAACCGAAACCAACAAAAAAATAACGGCTCTATATTAGTACAAACCACAATATCAGGCATTAACAGGAAAAACAAAGCGCAAATAAATTGGAATTATAAAATATAACGTTAGTTTTGTAAGCCTAAACAATAAAAACCAAAGGAAACACATAGAAATAAATTATTAAGATTATCGAAGTATTCAAGGAATACTATGATGAAGGAAGGATTATTGAATTATTTTGCTGAATATTCAATATTGATTTTTAATTAAATCATGCCTTCCTAAAAGGCAAACAGCATAAAAAAACCCCATCCCCGAAAACACATTCGCTAAAATGAGAAAGGGATGAGGCAATTGTAAAAACAATTAATTAAAATTAACATGAAAAATAGAATTACAAAAATTTCAATGGCTTTTATTATAGTCATGGTTTGTTTTACATCTTGTGAAAAGGATAAAAATTTTAATACTGAGGAAAGCAAAACAAGTCAAGAGTCAGATAATATTCTATGCTTTAAAAGCGTTGAGGATCATCAAAAAACTCTTAATAAAGTATCAGCGATGAATTTACAGGAGTTGATAGAATACGAAGATTCACAAGGTTATAAATCATTTGGCAGAAAAAGTGATGAAATATATTATAGTGTGAATCCTGAGAGTTTTAAATCACTTGACGATTTAAAAGATTTTGTAAGTATTAACGATGAATATTTACAACTAATTGAAGATGAAAATGGAGAATATACTTTAGAAACAAAGTATTATTATTTAGCCAACAAGTATATTATGAATAATGATAATATGTATCAAATAAATAATACGGTATATAAAGTATTTAATTCAGGTATTGCATCTGCACCAATAGAACACACAGATATTTTAAAAATGGCTGATGAATCAATTATTTCAAAGGTGGCAGAAAATTATAATATTAAATTTGAATCGAATAATAAGGGTGAATGGTGTGGTAACCAGACTAGAGACGTACGCTCAACCAATGGAAAAAACAGAACATACTTTAGATTAACACTTAATGCATTTTCTCCTCCAGGTGGTAGTGGAACAAATGCTTGGGTAGATTTTTTTGCTCGACCATATAAAAAAACATTGGGAGTTTGGTATCATTGTAAGCGATCAATAAGTTTTAAAATAAATTGTAGTTATTATGGTAGAACAAGTACAGGTTGGCCGAATAAAACAATTAATAGAACAGGTTCTTCTTATGCTTATAGTGTACTTGGTACATTGCCCGATGACGGTTCTGTTTTTTCATCAAAAACAGCAAACAACATTGTTTATAGTTGGATTGACTCATGGGCAGATACTCCAGATACAGATTATGCAAGAATTCAGTGTAATGAAAGTAGCGCAAATTAGATTTAACAAAAAACAAAAATAAAATCTGAGAAACACTTATGTAAAACTTTTTATAAACAAAAGAAAATTATGTAAGTGTTTCTATGAAAAACAATCAATAAATGAAACAATTAATTAACCTTTTACTGTTTTTTATCATGCTTCTGGCAAGCAGTCATATTTGTGCTCAACAATCAAAAAACGATAATTTAAGCATAAATATATCTTATCAAAAGTATCCACAAAAATATCTTTCAAAACAACTACATGTTTTTAGTATCGATAGTTATTATAATATTAATAAACACGTTGAAACAGGTGCTTTTATTGGTGTTGGTAAAAGCTTTTATGAAAGCTCAATAAAACAAAACGATTTATTATATGGCATAAGTGCAAAGGTAAAAACTTTACCTTTTTTTATTGATACTGATAATTTACGACTAAGCATATATTTAACCGAAAAAATAGGTGGAAACTACAGTACTGTAGATTTGTATTCCTACAAAGAAAAAAACAATAAATTTATATGGAGTTCTTATGTGGGAGTAGAATACTTTTTTAGTAAACACATAGGTGCTTTATTTGAGCTTGGATTTGAGCATATTCACGAAAACCGGTTTAATTCTCGATATGGGTTTAGCTATAAATTCTAGTAGAAATAAAAACACATTATTCTTTTTATGAATTTTTTACGCTTACAAACAGTTGTGTTATTAATAGTATTATTTAGTACAAGTTGCCGAAAACCTGTGAATCATGACTTTCCCGATTTTGAAAAAAAACTAGTAGTAAATTCAATATTAGTTGCCGATAGTATTATAGAAGTTCATGTGTCATTGTCTGACAAAATGAATTACGACTCATTAGCTGTTTTAAATAATGCAGAGGTAAGCCTTTATATAAATGATGTATTTACAGAGCAATTACATTATGTTGATAAAGGAATTTATATTGCAAGTGCTAGCGTTATAAAAGGTAATAAATATAATTGTACAGTTAACTATGATGAATTACTCGAGGCTAGTGCACATTGCTACATACCTATACAAACACCAATTACCGAGGCGGTTTTATATGAAAATTATTGGGTAAACGATGAGGGAGAACTTTGCCCGGCAGTTCAGTTTTCTATCAATAATAACACCTCAAAAAGCATGTATTACAATGCAAGAATAATAGCAATGAATAAACACAATAGTGATTCGGTAAATGACTGGTCTTTTGTTGAGGAGTTTTCCATTGATGTTTTTTCAAATGAACATGAAAGCGGATTATTAATAAATAAGAATATAGAATTTAATGGTAATACTCAAGGAACAGATTGTGAATTTGCATATATATTAGAACTCAGAACACTTAATATTGATTTTTATAAATACTTAAAAAGTGTTGAATTATATGAAATAGGGAGGTATCCTGAATTTGACAGTGGCATAGCAGCACCTTATAATCTTTACTCAAATGTAACTGGAGGCTATGGAATTTTTACCGGATATTCGTCAGTTTATTTAAATTTATTTTCAAGCGATAAAAATTAATTCAATGCTATACAAATACCTAATTCTTATTAGCTTTCTGTTTTTTGTTAATAATGTTTTTACTCAAATAAAAGTTTCAGGCTTTGTTAAAGATATTAAAACAGGAGAATTACTAATAGGAGCTCATGTTGTTGATAGGAATAGCAATTCAGCCACAGCAACTGATTTAAACGGATATTTTGCAATAATATGCTCTAATTCTTCATTAATAAAATGCAGTTTTATTGGATACAATGAGTTTGAAAAATCATATTCCTTTAAAAATGACACTGTTATTGAATTGTTGTTAAAGTCGGGGTCTGAAATTAATGAAATAACCGTAAAGGCTACAAGAACAGCAACATTTAATGTATCATCGTTAAGCATAAAAGAATTAAATGTGCTGCCGTCTCTTAGTGCAAAGCCCGATGTTTTGAAATCAGCACAATTTTTACCCGGAATTAAATCGCAAAGCGAAGGATCCAGTATGCTTATTGTTCGCGGAGGAAACCCGGGACAAAACCTATATTTATTAGATGAAACACCAATATTATATGTTAATCATTTGGGTGGGTTTATGTCAGTGTTTAATCCAGATATGATTAATAATATAAGTATTTACAAAGGAGGTTTTCCACCAGAATATGGTGGTAAGTTATCATCAATAATTAATATTACACAGCGCAGCGGAAACCAAGATTTTATTAAGGGGTCGTTTAGTATTGGTTTAACCGATGCCTCTTTTTCGGTTGAGGGTCCTATAGGGGAAAACGTAAGCTTTATTGTTACTGGCAGAAAAACACTATTTGATGCTTTGCTATATGGTGCAAGTAAATTGTCTGATGGGGGAGAATATACTATTATGTATGGGTTTCATGATATAAACAGCAAACTTGTTTGGAAACCGAACACAAAAAACACAATTCAACTAAATTTGTATCAAGGAGACGATTACTTAGCTTATTGGTCTAAACAAAATGAATTTAATAATGATAAAAAAGCAAGCCAAAGTAATATATGGGGAAACGTTCTTTTATCTACAAAATGGAATAGAATTATAAACCCGTCAGTATTTACAACAAATAGCCTGTCTTATACTCGCTATCGTAATAAAAGCAAATACCTTATTAAAGATGCGAGTGTTCCAATAAAAAACAAATACTTATCATCGGTTCAAAATTTTGCATTTAAAAACGAGTGGAATTATAAGGTTTCTAAACCATGGACGCTTAAAGTTGGCTTACAGAACTCTTGGTTTATTCATAATCCTCAAAGTCATATTGTATCATCAGATACTATAAACTATAAGAACTCTACAAATCAGGCTTTAGAAAATGCTTTGTTTTTTAGTAGTCAAGTAAATATTTTTAATAATTCACGTGTTGATATTGGGTTACGAGTAGTAAATTATAATACCAAACAGTTATCCAATATTTGGGTTGAACCTCGTATAAACATTACTATGGGGCTTAACTCAAATCATAAACTTAATGTGTCGTTTACTAAAATGAGTCAAAATTCACATTTATTATTTACAAATGGTAGTTTTATGAGTAATGAAACTTGGATTCCGGCAACAAAACAAATATCATCTGCAGTTTCGTATCAAAGTTCTATTGGGTGGAGAGGTTATTTTTTTGATGGAATGTACAATACAGAGTTAATAGCTTATTACAAAAACATGAAAAATTTAGCTACCTATAAAAACGGATACTATAATCTGAAAAATGAAAACAATTGGGAAAATAGGGTTGAGTCTGGAGGAGTGGGAACTGCCAAGGGAGTAGAGTTTTTAATTAAAAAAAATAATGGTGAGTGGACCGGATCTTTAGCTTATTGTTTTTCAAACGCAACGCGCCAATTCAAAAATATAAATAATGGCAACCAATATTTATATGAATATGACAGACCACACACAGCCACAATTATTGTAAATAAAAAAATCACTGCTAAACTTAACTTAAATATAGCTTGGGTTTTTCAATCGGGACTACCATACACTCAGGTAATAGGAAGACACTATACGCCAGCAATTAATTTTCACGATCATCCCGAACGATTTTACTATGAAGCTCTTGTTTACGGAGAACGAAACAGTGCACGCATGCTTAATTATCACAGGTTAGATGTTGCTTTAAATTATGAAATAAAAACAAAAAAGCATGGCAATAAGGCAGTGTGGACTTTTGGTGTATATAATTTGTATAATAGGCATAATTCAAGTTATTACTACTACAATTCAAATAAAACAGCAGAAATTCATCGACCCGAAATGGGTAATGCATTTCAACAGCTTTCTTTGTATCAAATAAGCTTATTTCCTATTATGCCATCTGTATCATATAAGGTTTATTTTGGAGTTATAAAGGATAATAAAAACAAACCAAAGGATTCTGTTGGAACAAAACTTAGAAAGATATTGTATTTTGAAAATAAACACACCCCTTAGCTTCAGTTACCTTAAACAAATACCTGCAGTATTTTCCATGTCAATGTTCCTTCTAACCAAATTTTTTCACATTATATTATGAAAGTTATCTGTGATAATCTTCAAAACTTCCAAAAGCAACGTAATTTGTGATAAAAACGGTTGATATAAATTGTTGGAAATAAGTCAAAGATTCTATAGAATGATTATTAAGATAAAGAAACAATTAAAATCTGACAACAAGGTTAGTAATGAACAAAATTTTAGCGTAAAGGAAAGTTATTTACATTTTGCTTCTATGAAAGCATTAGTTAATTCTTTAAATGAAATTTCAGATCAAAGTGATCTTGAAAGAGCCGTATGGGAAGAAAGTATTGGCTTTAAATCACAGCGCAGTATTATTAATGAAATAATTGAACAAGAGGATATTTACGATAAAATTTGCGAAAGCAAGTATGAGGGAGTTGACATAAAAGACCTTGATGAATCTAATTTTCATTCTGACATCTACAATAATTACCTTAAAAAAGGGGTTATTAAAATTATGAATGAAGGAACAGAAAATGAATATTGGGACTATGCCGTATTTAATCGTGGATTTGTTGACTTTATAAATGAAGATGGAATGTATGCAGTTGGAGACACCTTATATCAGGTAACAGACAAATACATTAAGGCACTAAAAGATAGTGATTTTTCAAAAATAGAGTTGTTAAAGAATGCTACTGAAAATGATGAAAGTAATCATATTTATATAATACATAATGAAAGCTCTTTAAAAGGATATAATCCTAAGGATCGTGGTTTTATTGAAAATAACTGGGAATCATCAAGTGGATAATCCGGAGCAAACCCTGCCACTCATTCCGATGATATGCTGCCACTGATTCCGGTCAAAGGCTGCCACT
>JAEINW010000184.1 GCA_016342715.1 Salinivirgaceae bacterium
ATGATTGGTGTTTTTTCAAATTGAGACTTCAGCTTGCACCCTTTTCTTTGTAGGTTCTATTTCTTGGGGCGATGCCCTAAGCTAAACTATGCAAGGCCTTCAGCCTTAGTTTTTTTATTAAAACCAATTTAGGTATTTATAAGGATAACCATATAAAATTTACTTATTTGCGACACGAGAGACCCTAATATCCGTAAGTCATCGGATGAGTTTGTTGATTAGCAGCAATATAGATTTTGATTTGTTTCACCTTAATTTTATTACTCATCCGATGACTATCAATGCTTTATTAAGCGAGCTGCGGATTTGTGGGAGACGCATGCAGCAGCTGTCCAAAAAGTTCTAAACAAAAAATTTGTGGTTTCAAATTGAAAGTAATGGAACGCACCTGCCTGCCGCCAGGCAGGGATTTCGCTGAAAAGACTGATTTATACGGATTAAATCAGCGAACGGCTTTAGCCCTCAACGAAGTTAAAATCAGTTGTAATCGGCGTCATCAGCGTTCTATTTTTTCCTTAACTTTCAAATTGCAAGTTTTTTAGATAGGAGTAAAACTTTTTAAATAGCCTCGGTATTATATGATTTTTTAAAATCAAACCTAGTTAATAGGATACATTATATAAGTTACATAATTGTTTGGATCTTGTTCTACCATGGGTCCTTTTTTATAAATTTCCATAATAGGACCAGCTACTTTGTATTTATTCTTTGTAAGCCATTCATCCATAAATATATGTGGCTTTTCAGAATTTTCATATGAACCAATATGCTCTATTATAGCAAATTTTTGTTCAGGCAATACTTTTGCTGCAATACCTTTTAAATTTATTGAATTGTTATATACAGGTACTGCACATTCCATTTTGATGGTTTCGCCCCAAGTATAATATAATGCAAATGGTGCACCTTCGATTTCTATTCCTTTTTTGCCTCCCTCGGTGTAAAGTTTTGTAAAATATTCTCCCATTTTTGTGGGTATTTCTGCTATAGTTAGCTCATCCATTATACCATAATATTTCATACTTGGCATATTTTTCACACTAACATAAAACCAGTCTTGTTTTTTTAAGTATTGACACTCAGCATCAATGTCGGCTAATCCACGATCGTAGGCATCCTTAATACTTTTTTTCATCAGTAATCCCATCCACCGCATTAATGGATTGTTTCCAATGTCAGAATGCATGTTCCATGTTACAATTATACCATTTTCCGATTCTTCAAACTTAAATCGGGCACTTCCTTTTCCCTGTTCTCCAAAATCCATTTCAGTATCAATAAACTCAAAAGGCTTAGCGTCGGTGATAGTTAATGTTCCATTACCAACACTTTTATGATCACTTTTCCAAGTGTAGCTGGCCTCTTTGCCAATGCCACTATTGTTGTAGGTAATTTTCATGTTTGAGTCAATTTTATGCCAAGGCGACCATTTTTCCCAAAGATGTAGGTTGTCAACCTGATCGTAAATCATTTCAACCGGGGCGTCAATGGTCAGCGATCTTTCTAAACTAATTTTACTTGGAAAAAAATACCCTGCTAAAACGATCAGAATAAGAATCCCGCTAATAATAAAAATTGTTTTTAAAGCTTTCATAGTAATTTATTTAGTGAATATTTGGGTTTTTAATTTACACTTACAAAGAAGATCAATGATAGTTAAATAATATGTAGTTTGAAAAATACAAAAAAGTGATGGGCAAACAAAATTATATTCTTATACGATGATTAATTATTTTGCTTAATAACTTGTGGCTAATCATATTTTCTTATTTTTGAACATAAATAAAATTCAACGTATGAGATTGTGCCTAAGAATATTAATTGCGACAATGATTTTAATTATTGTGTCGTGCGGTAAAACAAAAGAAGTATCGACTAGCAAAAGTACTCTACCCTCAAAACCAAAGGTAAAGGAGGCTGTAAAAGTTGAAAAAACAGCAAGCTACGAGGACTTCGAGTCCTTTTATATGAAGTTTCACAAGGATAGTTTGTTTCAAATATCGAGAATAAAATTTCCCTTGCAAGGTTACGATATAGACACTTCTGAAAATGCTTCAAAATGGAGTAAACAGAATTGGGTTATGCATAAAGCTCAAATTTCATCTGTGGATACATCGAAATATAAGATTGAGGTTCAAACTAATAAAGAGATTAGGAAAGAGCGTATATTTATTGAGGGTGGAGGATTTAGCACAGAACGTGTATTTAAACGAATTAATGGGAAATGGTATTTAACCTTATTTATTAATGAGGAAATGTAAAAACAATTAGCTAATTTAATAATTGATTAATTAAGAAAATATTTAGAATATTTAGATTTGTAGATGAATTCTTGAAACTTACTTTTTATAGCCTATAAATTGAAATAATTATGCTAGTAAAAACCTACGGAAGTGCCGTTTTTGGAATAAATGCAACAACAATCACCGTTGAGGTTAATTTATCAATAGGGATTGCATTTCATTTGGTAGGTCTACCTGATAGCGCAGTAAAAGAAAGTCAACAAAGAATTAATGCGGCCTTAAAAAATAACGATTTACATTTTCCGGGGAAAAAAATTGTGATTAATATGGCTCCTGCCGATATTCGAAAAGAAGGT
Organism: Salinivirgaceae bacterium; assembly: GCA_016342715.1. Taxonomy (GTDB): domain Bacteria; phylum Bacteroidota; class Bacteroidia; order Bacteroidales; family SZUA-534; genus JAEINW01. The sequence goes on from JAEINW010000184.1 coordinate 2,600, forward strand.
TCGGCCTATGACTTAACGTTAGCGGTTGGCATATTAGCAGCTTCTGGTCAAATTACTTGTCCCGATTTAGAAAAGTACATTATTATGGGAGAACTTTCATTGGATGGAAGTTTGCAGCCTATTAAAGGAGTATTGCCCATCGCCATTAAAGCTCGTGAAGAAGGATTCAAGGGTTTTATTCTTCCCAAGCAAAATGCGCGTGAAGCAGCAGTGGTAAATGATCTGGAAGTTTTTGCCGTTGATAATATTCAGGATGTCGTTGATTTTTTGAATGGTGTAAAATCAATTGAATCAACTATTGTAAATACTCGCGAAGAGTTTAATCAAGGAATAAAAAATTACGATGCTGATTTTTCAGATGTTCGTGGTCAGGAAAATGTAAAACGAGCCATGGAAATTGCAGCTGCTGGCGGGCACAACATTATAATGATTGGGCCTCCGGGTGCTGGTAAAACCATGTTGGCAAAACGAGTTGCTGGAATTTTACCACCATTTACATTGCAAGAGGCATTAGAAACAACTAAAATTCATTCGGTTGCTGGTAAAATTGACCAAGAAACTTCATTAATGGTTTCGAGGCCTTTTCGTTCGCCGCACCATACAATTTCAGATGTGGCGCTTGTGGGAGGAGGTCAATATCCGCAGCCTGGCGAAATATCGCTTTCGCATAATGGGGTATTGTTTTTAGATGAATTGCCAGAATTTCAGCGAACCGTATTGGAAGTAATGCGCCAGCCTTTAGAAGATAGAGTAATTACTATTTCAAGAGCAAAGTTTACCGTTGAATATCCTGCAAGTTTTATGCTGGTTGCAAGTATGAATCCTTGCCCTTGTGGATATTACAATCATCCTGAAAAAGATTGTGTTTGTTCACCCGGAATTCGGCAAAAGTATTTAAATAAAATATCGGGACCCTTGCTCGATAGAATTGATATACATATTGAAGTTGTGCCCGTACCTTTCGATAAATTATCGGGTAAAGAAAAACTGGAGTCAAGTATTTCGGTTCGTGAACGAGTGGCTTTGGCCCGTTTAATTCAGCAGGAACGTTTTAATAAAACTCATGGCGTACATTGCAATGCTCATATGAGTACACGTTTGATTCGAAAACACTGTACTTTAGATGAATCGGGTACTCAGCTAATAAAAAATGCTATGGAAAAAGTTGGGTTATCAGCCAGAGCTTACGATCGTATTTTAAAAGTGTCTCGAACTATTGCAGACTTAGAAAAATGTGAGAAAATTGAATCCCATCATTTGGCCGAAGCTATTCAATATCGAAGTTTAGATAGAGAAGGGTGGGGCACATAACTATAAAACAATTGTTTCTACTACTAATTTTGCAGGTAATTTTATTGTGTGTGCATTTCTGAATTTCTAAGTACACAGTTATCAGTTCCCAGTCATCAGCTAATTTAACTATTGAGAACAGTTGATTGCCGACTAAACTCCAATGATAAGAATGTATTATATATATATATCCACTAAATTAGCAGTAATACCAAACAATTAACCTTTATTTAAATGGGTTTTATGACCAAATTTATTGGTTGGTTCCATATGAATGGTAGCTTCAATATTTAGTCTTTCTCGTAAGGCATTTTCAATTTTATTGGTTTTTTCATGAGCTTTTTCTAGAGATATTTCTGGAGGAAACAGAATATGAAAAGTCAATTCAATATGTTCCCCATATCGGTGCATATGAAAATGATGGGGGCAAACATCCATTTTTAATTCACCTATTATTTTATGAATTTTAGCAATTAGTTTATCATCGGGTAGTTCTCCTAATAAACGGGTAATAGCATCACTAAGAATTTCATAAGCGGCATAAAAAATTAGTAGGGCTACAATTATTCCAAGAACTCCATCAATCCACCAAAAATACTTACCAAGAAATATCCCAATTAATACAATTACCGACGAAAGAGAATCGGTGCGATGATGCCAGGCATCGGCTTTTAAAATACTTGAATTCGATTTTTTCCCAGCCCAAAAAGCATACTGTGCCAAGGCTTCTTTAGTTAAAATAGATATTATGGTTACTACAATTGCCGCCGTACCAAATAGTACCGATTCTTTTGTTTTAAGTTGCGCTATTGATTTTAGAATAAACTCGAATCCAATCATAGCAAGCAATACGCCAATAATTACAGAGCTAACCAAATCAGCCCGACCATGACCAAATGGGTGGTCTTTATCTGCAGGTTTGCTTGAGAATTTTGAACTAATAATTACAATTAATGAACTAATAGAATCGGTTAAAGTATGCCATGCATCAGCAATCAAAGCAACGGAGCCAGTAATAATTCCCACCCAATATTTTAAACCAAAAAGTAGTGTATTTACAATAATAGAGAGCCATCCTTCAATTAATGGGTAGTTCTTTTTGCTTTGTTTATCGTTGCTAGTTGCCATTTTTTTTGTTTAGTCTTCAGTTCTCACTCTTCAGTTCTCAGGCGGCAGTCTTCAGTCTTCAGTTCTCAGTCTTCAGTCACTAGTCTGGCAGTTTTCATTCTTGCAATAATCATTTGAATTTTTCATGATTATAATTCACAAAATCTCTTTCTCATAAAATCATTTGTTTACTGTGAACTACCTACTGAGAACTGCCTACTGTAAACTCCCTACTTAATATTCAATTTTTTCTTAATTCCTTTTGGAATAGCGTCTTTATGAATCATAATAGATAAAGTTTTATATAAAAACCATGATTCTGAAGCGTAAAAATATCCATCATATGGGTTTTCAGTGTTCCATGAATTTTTCACTTTGAAATATTTTGTTCCATTTTGATCCGTTGCGTATCCAGTAATGTGCATTCCATGATCGTCGGTGGTTTGATATTTATCAAAAGCTTCCTGACGAATCTCTTGTGTGATTACTTTTTCTTGAACAATTTCTTCAAACTTATATAATTGCTTATTTCTTTCTTTTTCTGAAAGCTTCTCCCACTTATCTTGTTCGCTTCCCAACATTTCTTTAATATCATCTTCGGGAACAATGGCAACGCCAGTTTTGTGAGAAAAGCCTTTTTCGCTCACATCACTTCCCCAAAGTATTGTATATCCATGGTCAAGTGCATAATAAGCTGTTTCTAACATTTCGTTCAGGGGAACATTATGAACAGTTCCAAGCGACCAGTTATCAGGTACCTCAATAATAAATTCAGTATAAAAAGGATGATGAGTGAATGACCCTATTTCAATATAATCAGTGGCAACTATATTCATCTCGTCTCTAAATGAAATGGGTGTATATTCTTTTTCATTATAAGTAAACTTCTCAATATCTACGCCCAAATAGGCATCTAAAATACCATCAAATCCATGAATCCATGCATCTGTAAGCTTTCTGTTTTTGTTTTTTATTACGGCATTTACATAGGCGTCTAAAAGTAGATCTAATTCACCATGAACATGTTTTTTTTCTCCGTAATTTAAACCCGGAAAGTTTTCTTCAGGCATGATTCCCGCTTGTGCAATTCTGTCGAATACATTGTTTGATTCTGCACCACCACCAAAATTTTTAGCGCCTTGCCAGCGCACATAGTCAACAGCACGCTCATGATAATCTTTTTTTACCAACCACATTTCTGCCAAATCGTGTTCGCCTTTTCCCATTCGCAACAATTCTGATTCGATGAACGAAAGACCTGAAAATGCCCAGCAAGTGCCCGAACGATACTGATCTTTTACCGATGTTGCTTTCAAATTTACCACATCATTAATTTGATAAACCAAGGAGTCTTTTTTTTCTTCCTGAGCAAAAGCTATAGTTGGAAGAATAAATATTAGTAGTAAAAAGTTTTTTATTTTCATAGTTGTATTATTCAATTAAATGGATCAATAAATTTTTGTCAATAATAGTTATTTCTTTTCTGTTTACTTCAATAATTCCTGCTTTTTCTAATTCACCTAAAGCTCTTGCCAACGAAGGCCTTGTAACGCCAAAAAACTCAGCGAGTTCTTTTTGAGTAAGAGGCATGGTTATTTTTACTTTATCGGGTTGTGCAAGATTTAATAGATACTGAGCCAATTTTCCTTTTATGGTTTTAAAGGATAAAAACCAAATGCGCTGGCTTAAAAACTGAGCCCGATTCGAAATTGAATTTAAATAATTTTGTAGTATTTTATCATTCTGCTGAAACATTTTTAGTACCGAATCTTTAGGAATTATAAGGATCTCCGTATTTGTATTTGCAATTACATCTACCGGAAAGCGATTGTTTTGGCCAAACAAAAATGCCGCAGCAATGGGGCGTGGGGCATAAATATCTTCAACTTTGAGAACTTTTCCAGAATAATCAAGCATTTCGCCACGAACATTTCCTTTGATGATAATTAATAAGTTTTTGCATTCATCTTGTCGCGATGCGATAATTTGTTCGCTTGAATAGTTTTTAATTTTATGGTTAATACTCTTTACAATTGATTCAATTTGATCGGGCAGCAGGCCTTTAAAAACCGGACTATTTGATAATTTGAGAAACATAATTTGTCTTTTTTTGCTCGAATAAAATTTTCAACACAAAATTAATAAAAACATTCCAAGGTAACATATGTTACAAAATAAAATACCAATAGGTCTTAATTTTGTTTCATCAAAACATAGAAACGGATTTAATTTTAGATATATGAAACGCGAAATAGTTGTAATTGATAGAGAGAAATGTAACGGATGTGGAATTTGTATTCCAAACTGTCACGAGGGAGCCCTTCAAATGATTGATGATAAAGCTACTTTAGTTAGCGAACTGATGTGCGATGGGTTGGGAGCTTGCATTGGACATTGTCCTGAAGGAGCTATTACTATTGAAGAACGTGAAGCTGAAGCATACGACGAAATATTAACCTTAAAAGGGATGCTAATAAACGGTGGGCGTAATGTTGTTTTAGCTCATTTAAAGCATTTAAAAGATTACAATGAAAAAGAATATTTACATCAAGCCTTCGATTATTTAAAAGAAAATGCTGCAAATATTGATTTTGATGTGAATGAATTAATATACGAGGTGAAATCGCATGGAAAAAAAGAGGAAGCTAAAGGGAATCCATATTTACAGAACTTAGTTATTAACCAAAAAAGCGAGAAGCTTGCCTGCGGTTGTCCGGGAGAAGAATCAAAATCGTTAGTTGTTGAACAAGTTAAAAACAATGCTACTATTGATGCATCATCACAATTAACACACTGGCCGGTACAACTTCATTTAATTAATCCGAATGCTTCATTTTTTCAAGATTGTGACTTGCTGCTTTCTGCCGATTGCGTGGCCTATACCATGGGTAATTTTCATTCAAAATATTTGAAAGGAAAAAAACTAGCCATTGCCTGTCCAAAATTAGACAGTAATACCGATGTGTATATTGAAAAATTGATACATATGGTCGATAATGCTAATATAAATACCATTACTGTTATGAGAATGGAAGTTCCTTGCTGTGGAGGTTTACTGCAAATGGTACAGTTGGCCTTGCAAAAAACAAAAAGAAAAGTTCCGGTAAAACTTTTAACCATTAGCTCGACAGGAGAAGTTTTAGAAGAAAAATGGGTGTAGTTATAGCTCATAGGTTTTAAGCCAAAGTAGTTCTAGCAATTTAAACGCAAAAAAGACAATCAATTATTTACAAAAAATCTTAAAAAACAAAAAAATTATGAGTATGTTTTGTTATCAATGTCAAGAGGCATCAAAAGGCACAGGTTGCACCATTCAAGGTGTTTGTGGAAAAACTAATGATGTGGCAAATTTGCAAGATTTGTTAATGTTTACTCTAAAGGGTATTTCAATATTTACCAAATCGGCTCGTGAAAAAGGAGTTGATTATGATGAAAAAATAAATAAATTTATTTTCGATGGTTTATTTGCAACCATTACCAATGCAAACTTTGATAGAAATGTTTTTGTTGCAAGAGTATCGAAAGCTTTAGCTTTAAGAAATGAACTACGCAAGAAATTAGAAAACTCAGGGCTTGTTTTTGATGACTCTAAGTTACATGAATCTGCAACTTGGAACGGAACTCCAGACACTTTTGAAACTAAAGCTTTGACCATTGGAGTTTTAGCAACTGAAAACGAAGATGTGCGTTCATTACGTGAACTAATTACTTACGGACTTAAAGGATTAGCTGCATATACCGAGCATGCTTATAATTTAGAGCATGAGAACAAAGAGTTGTATAAATTTATGCAAGATGCTTTAGTGGCAACTACTGATGATAGTTTATCAGCCGATGAATTGGTTGCTTTAACTTTAGAAACAGGTAAATATGGTGTTGAGGCTATGGCTTTGCTCGATAAAGCAAATACTACTGCATATGGTAATCCTGAAATTACTGAAGTAAATATTGGAGTTAGTAACAAACCAGCTATTCTTATCAGTGGTCATGACCTAAAAGATATGGAAGAATTGCTAAAGCAAACTGAAGGAACTGGAGTTGATGTTTACACACACAGCGAAATGTTACCTGCCAATTATTATCCTGCTTTTAAAAAATACGAGCACTTTGTTGGTAACTACGGAAATGCATGGTGGAAACAAAAGGAAGAGTTCACAAGCTTTAACGGACCTATCTTATTCACTACTAACTGTATTGTTCCTCCACAAAAAGGAGCTGCCTATTACGATAAAGTATATACAACGGGTGCCGCAGGTTTTGATGGATTTCCTCATATTGCTGAACGCCAAAAAGGTGGACAAAAGGACTTTTCTCAAATTATTGAGCATGCTAAAAAATGTGCATCGCCTATCGAAATTGAAACAGGCACTATTGTTGGCGGATTCGCCCATAATCAAGTGTTGCAGTTGGCCGACAAAATAGTTGATGCAGTAAAATCAGGTGCTATCAAGAAATTTTTTGTAATGGCCGGTTGCGATGGCAGAATGAAAGATCGTGATTATTATACCGATTTTGCTCAAGAGTTACCAAAAGATACCGTTATTCTTACAGCGGGTTGCGCAAAATATCGTTACAACAAATTAGCTTTAGGCGATATAGGTGGAATACCACGTGTATTGGATGCAGGGCAGTGTAACGATTCTTATTCATTAGCTGTTATTGCTCTAAAACTGAAAGAAGTTTTTGAACTGAATGATATTAATGAGTTACCCATTGCTTACAATATTGCTTGGTACGAACAAAAAGCAGTAATTGTATTGTTAGCCTTGCTTCATTTAGGGGTTAAGAACATACATTTAGGACCAACCCTGCCGGCATTTTTATCACCAAATGTAGCTAAAGTATTAGTTGACACATTTGGAATTGCTGGAATTGGAAGTGTTGAAGATGATATAAAAATGTTTATGGCTTAATACTAAACATTCATTTATAGATAAACAGTCCTTGTCAAAACATTTGACAAGGATTGCTTTTTTAAGCAACCATTGGGTGATGTAAACCGTTTCTATTTAATAGCAAGTAGCATAATATAGGATGGCATGAAACTTGCAAAACTTTAAGTGGAGGGAATCAAAATGGAAAAATTAATTCGAACCAATAGCAGAGGGCGCTTACTTTACAGTATAGAAAAAAACGAATTCTACATTGAATTTGGCTTGGTTAATTTTACTCTAAGCATGCAAGAATACCTAGTGTTTGAGAGAGAATTGAAAATCGTATCTAATGATTTTTCAATGTATTCATCGACAAATACCATTAAAGTCCCTGTTAATAAAGCTGGTTTTAGTTTAAAATTAACACCAGAAGAGTTAATTAGTTTTAAAGATTTATTTGGATTCAAAACCAAAGACATGATATCATTTAAATTGAAAATTAATTACTCAATGAATTAGAAATAAGAGTTTCCGGCCTAGCCGGTTTTTATATGACACACAGGTAATTTATGGGTTTATTCAATGTGTCAGAAGGGTCGGGTAACCGACCCTTTTTTGGTTTGTAAGTTACTTAGCAGAAATTTGGGTTAAACAAAGCAACAGGTCTAGGTTTATTAACGCTAAAATGTCCTGAAAAATGGACGATTTCAGGTTGAACGCAGCTCTAAAGCTTCAAATAACATTTCAGCGTCATTCGACCTGAAATCGTTATAACTACCAAGCAAAATAAATAAT
>JAEINW010000185.1 GCA_016342715.1 Salinivirgaceae bacterium
GAACAAACAATACCCTCCTTAATTCATAATCAAAAAATCAAGCAAAACCGTCATTAAGTGCATAGATATCAAGAATGGGGTGTATCGAGCTTGTCGAGATATAGTTCAACCCTTGTGCTGAGCGTAGTCGAAGTATTATGCTGAGCGTAGTCGAAGTAAGGATTCATCGCTGGGTTCCCGTGAAAAACGGGACAGGCAGTGCCGACCGCTCAGATTCCTATTTATTAGGAGCTTTTTTTTATTTTGTCACAGCATACACTTCACATGGTTTCCCGGTGGAAGAATTGTTCGTTTCAATTTTGATTTTAATACTGGCAATTGATTTGGCAATAGTTTGATTCATAAAGATATTTTCAATTACGAAACAATTTTGTCTTTCACATTTCTTATCAAATTTAATGTGTTCGTCTCCATGATTTCCAATACCACAAGAGTCGATTAAAATAAACTTTGGCTCCAGAGACAAAATATAATCAAGAACAGGTTCGGATAAAAAAGTATTTGCTTTACCATATTTCTCTGTTCCATATCCATGTTTATTCAAAACATCAGTGTAAAGAATTAATGCTTTACCTTGGATATTTCTTTTTTCTATATCAGATATTTTAGGCATATTATTGAGGCAGTTTATTAATTCTGCCTCTAATTCATAAATTGCTTCTGAAGGTGAAGCTGTATAGCAATCAATATGTGTTCCAATATGTCCTAAGGCGTTTACTGTGTCTGATTGTTTCTTTGCCCATAAATATGCAGGGTGCTCTTTTGATAGTTCTAAACTTAATTTATGTATCACTTCTTTCCTTTTTTTTAAATTACCCCGTAGAATAGAGCCTGATGCTCCACATATTAATATTATTCAAATATAACAAAAATATGTGAGGCATCAGTAGCCCCTTCATCAAACCGTATCCCGAAAAAAAACGGGACAGGCTGTGCCGACCGCTCAGATTCCTGTTTATTATCGGTTGGATTTTGAATATTCTCACTTGCTTCCTTCTTTTTTACTAAAAGGTAGAACTCACAGATATATTGCATCCCTACATCTCTCAAAGACTTAATTTGCTGTGTTTTATATTTATTAGTATTTAATCTTAATCTCCCTGATTTTTTTCGGCAACTCTTCAGTCATCGTCATAATATGCTTTAGTTTATTACCTGCTGATTTGTCACCTGCTTTTTCAAAATCTACACTTTCAATTAGCTCATCGATATAGGGAATTGTTGTTGGTTCTGAGGCTATATAAGCGTTTACCGTTTTTAGTAACAATTCATCATATATTCCTAATTTCTCAGAAACATGCTTTACCTCATCTTTTAATTTTTTTTGTTTCCAGTCAGCAAAAGCATCATCAAAATTGATTCCATATTCCAGTTTACCGGGGACTAATTCAGTATCAACGAATTCTCTCAGCATATTTGCTTTAGTATCCTCACCCATATCACTTAGTTCTTGAATTTGCTCGTAAATAATTCTTAGGGTTTCATCATCTACTGTTTGAACACCATTTACATTTCTTACTTTATCCCCAATTAAACTCAAAATATGATTTGCATCGATAACTTGTGTACCGGCAAGTTTAGTTCTACCAACCAACGATCTTATTACAACAGGAGCAGGATCAGATTCTTTTCTGACTAGATTTTTATAAGCGCCAACATATTTAAGCCAGGTATGCTCATCCATGCCAAATGACTTATCTTCCCATTTGTACTGATAATATTGTTCAACAAAATTAAGTTGATTGGCTGCATCTTTAAATGCAAGAAGAAACTTTTCCAACGCTTCTTCATCAGCCTTTAAGGTTTGCCACTCTGCCGGATCGGGTAAGGTAATAATCATTTCTTCAATACATAAATTGAATTTTTTAACAGAATTTTCATAGGTATCGACAATTGCCTTTTTACTACTGCCACCACTACCATACAATTTAAGTGCTTTATCAACAGTTTCTTTTGTAATCTCTGGATATTGAAAATTGACAATAGTACCGAACTCTTTTGTTTTGCCAAACACTCTATTCGTTCTGGAATAAGCCTGAATTAAGCCTTGAAGCTCTAAAGACCGATCTACATAAAGGGTATTTAGTCTCTTAGAATCATACCCCGTTAATAACTGATCAGCAACAATTACTAAATCTATGTTTTTTGCATTTCTGCCACTACCGCCCATGGCAGTTCTTTCGATGATGTCTTCGAAATAAGCCATTTCACCATGTTCTTTATCGCCCGCAACAAATTCAATTCCTGTATATTCAGAGTAATCTTTGAACATTTTCTGAACCAAATCAGTAGGAAAAATATTATCTGGATCGTTCTCGTTGCCAAAACTAAAGGTCTTGGCAATATTCAGCTTCATATCACGCTTGGCTAATTGCTTTTTAAACTCATCGTAGTAGGCGATAACACGGCTCTTATAAGCAACGGTCAAAAAAGCGTTAAACTCTTTTCTCATCGATTGCTGTTCCCAATTATCAAGCATCGAAGACACAACTCTTGGTATATGCGTTTCGTCCTGATAAATTAATATATCATGTTTTTTTGCTTCTCGTTCTAAATCCGCTAAAGAGTAGGCTTGTACTTTTCTCTCAATCTCTCGGTCAGAGAGGTCCGGTTTATCCTCTTTTATCTTATCAAACAGCTTGTCTCTTAAATCCTCATAACTTTTAAACTCGCCGGTATTAATATAGTCCACATTAAAGCCCAGAACATTGCCGTCGGCAATAGCCTGATCGATTGTATATTCATGAAGTTTAGGGCCAAACAATTTTTCTGTTGTATCAATCACTTCACTTTTATCGTTTACCTTGCCTTTAACATCGTTCTCATCAAACAGAGGTGTTCCGGTAAAACCAAAGAACAGACCCTTTTGCTTAAAATATTTTTTTATGTCACCCATCATCTGACCCATTGTAGTTCGGTGGGCTTCGTCAATGATGAAAACAATTTTCTTTTCAGCCAGAGAATTATCTTTTGCTTCTTCTAATTCCTTAACAAGAATATTAAGTTTAAAGGTTGTTGTTACAATAATACCTGGCTTTGCTATTTTTAATTTCTTTTTTAGCTGATAAGTATATTTAGTATCGTCTACATCAACAGGTTCATAAGCAGCATAGGCTTTAAAATCTTCGCTTGTTTTAGTGTCAAGCTCTCGTCTGTCAACTAAAAAAACCACTTTATCGAACCCTGCACGTGTTGCTAAAAACAGTGCCGTTTTAAAGCTTGTAATGGTTTTTCCGCTTCCGGTGGTATGCCACACAAATCCGCCGTGTGGCTTGCGCTCTTTATTATCAAAACCAAATGCAGCCCCTTCAACAGCTTGTAGTGCATATACTTGATAAGGACGCATTAACATGTGCTTACGGTTTTCTTCGTCCTTTGCCTCATCAATGACCAAATAATCCCCAACCATTTGATGTGCCATGGGGATCATCAAAAATTTCCCAATAACTTTCTTCCATTCATTTATGGGGTTATTATCTTTATCTGCCCAGTGAAATACAAATACGGGGTTAAACTCATCTACAGATTTAGGAGTAGCAAAATAGCGTGTTTCAATCTCGGTGGTTATTACCATCATTTGCGAGAAAGCCATAAAGTTGTTACAATACTCCCCATCTCTGTAATATCTTTTGAACTGCCCAAAGGCTTCATCTAAGGATTTGTCTGTTCGTTTTTGTTCAACATTAATAAGAGGCAATCCGTTAATTAACAATACCAGGTCGAAGCGATTTCCATTATCCGTTTGCACTTCTCGGGCTACTGTGTAACTAGAGTCGCCTCCGCTAACTTCGGCTTTCTTAAGTATGGTTAATGTAATTTGCTTGCGTGTAATATTGGGGTTGTCATCTCTAAAAATTCCGTCAATTTTCCCTTTGTTTCCTTCCATTGACAGCACTTTGGTAGCTTCAAAACTATTGCTGATTTGATTCACCTTTGACATGACTTGTTTAAACTCATTATCAGTTAAGGGAGCACCTTCAAGTTGATCTGCATTTATTCTATTAAGCTCATTTCGCCAATTATTAATCAAATGGTTTACGGTAACTTTTTTGATATTACCATTTAAAGAATCAGGTGATACCCATTTGTATTTTTTTAACTCTTTTACAAAATTATCTTGAAACGCTCGTTCTGAAGCGTTTTTTGGTGCATTACTCATAAATTTCGCTCCTTTTTTTAAATGAACATTTCATTTAGATATGATTTTTTTAGATTCTTTAATTTATCTAACTTATGCTGGTGAAGGGTGATAAGGTTGTCTAAATCTGTAAGTAACTCAACTAATTTACGCTGTTCATCTATCAATGGAACTCTAGCTTTCATAGGTTTTAAATCTGCAAAAGGTGGAATATTTTTAATTGCCGATCCATTACTATGCGTTCTTGAAAAAGAATCAATCATGTTTGCAAACAAGTATTTAAACATAGTTTTATCAATAATTCTTTCATTAACTTGAACTCTCATAAGTGCTTGATTTATAATCCCAACTTCTGCGGTGTTTGGTAGTACATACATTTCACCAATAGTTCCAGCACAAGAAATAATTATATCTCCAGGATGCACCTCAAAACTACTTAATTTAGCTGCATACTCTTTTGTAATAAAATAACGTTCGAGATTGTAATCTTTTTTTATAGCATTTTGTTGTTCATAAACCTTAACAGCACAATCACTTTTAGGAACAAAAATTTCTTTTTTTAATGCACTACCAAAAGGACCTTTTTTATAATCTGCTAGTTCACCAAACTCACACTGTTCCCAATCCCCACTAAACCCCTTAAATCTGCGTTTTGGTTTAGTTTCACCTTCAGCAGGAAACATTTCATACAGATATGCTTTTTTCGTAGATTTTATTTTATCTAACTTACGCTGGTGAAGGGTGATGAGGTTGTCGAGGTCTACAATGAATTTTCCGATTTTATCCTTCTCTTTATTACAAGGCATTAAAAAATTCATTTGATGAAACATACCATTTGTAATTTGATTAATTGTAGCACCCAGATTCTTATTTATTTCATTTTTAAAAACAGGAGTATCAAGTAATGCATTTATAAAATTTGAATGATTTGAACGCAACCCAGTCATAAATGCACCAATAACAGTTTTATCCATGTCACCCTTGATTTGAGCGTGTTTCCCTATGAGGGAACGTGAACCATTACGAACAACAACAATAATATCACCATTTTTTACATTACATGAGTTGACTACTTCTGAATTCACATAAATGTTATCAGCATCAACCACTTCTCCATTTTTTACATTCGATGAACGAAGTACAAAAGTTCCATTATCTTTAACAATATTATTAGGAGAATATGTCAACCCACTAAATAATTCAGCTTCATCTGTTAACTTACACTGTTCCCAAGCTTCAGCATATTGAAATTCCTTAAACCTTCTCTTTGGTATTATTTTTTTTGTTTCAGCCATTATCCTAGCACTAAATCATTTTTTAATAACTCGAAATCAGCTAGAAGACTTCCAATTTGTCCATCAATTTCGTCTAATGTATCGGCGTATCTATTTTCTAATTTTTGCAAAATAGTTAGTTCACTTTTTACCGATACCTGTATTAAGTCAACAATTTGCTTTGTCGTTTTTCCAAACCACTTATAATGCAATAATTTATCTATTTCTTCATCAGTCAAAACTAATATTCTCTCTTCTACAGCATCGCGAAGCTCTTTTTCTTCACTTTTCAGTTCTTTAGTCAGTTTTGCACTGTCAGCAATCAGACGGTCTACTTTTTTTAATAGCTTATACTTTTCTGATTTTTTATCTATGCTTTTTAACTCAGACGTTAATCTGCTTTTATCGAAAGAGTCAGTAGGTTCATCGTCTTTATCTTTTTTTACTGTCTCAAATAGGGCATCGTACTCTTCGCTATCTTCCACCTTGGCAGCTTCTACTAAATCGGCAAGCTCCATCTCTAATTCCTGAATTTTATTACGTTTATCATCTAACTCACTCTGTTCTTTTGTATAAAGAAATTGGGCAATTAATGCATTTGGAATTATACTACCATTCCAACCGTCTTGCTCTACACGCTTGCTTTTACCTGTTCCTTTTGTAAGCATGTTTGGTTCTCTCATTCGACCAACATTATAAAATCCTTCAAGCGAAATGAGCTCTGTATCATGAACTAATGAATTTTTCCATATTTCTGCAATAATTTGATATCCGGTATATACATCTATATGGTCAAATTCTTTTAAAATTTGCTTAATCTCAATCAGCATTCTAGCTTCTAAATCTACTAAATTAGACTCTATTGTTACACTTTTCAGCTCATTCCAAAATTTAGAGATATACTCAGTGATTTTAACTTCTAACTCTTTAGATAAAGATATTATGCTCTCATGCTTTAATACTATATCTGTAATTTCTTTAATTGTGTTTTTTAATCCGAAATAAGCGGGCCTAATCTCTTCTATACTTTGTTCTAATACTTCAGGTACTAGTTCGTGCAGTATCTTTAGCTCATTTATATTTTCTTTAGGAATACCACCAAACAGATGTGCATCAACATCATGGGCTATATCTTCGTCAAGCGATTGTACATATCTTGGAATATTCAAATTATATTCGTTCAGAACAATCTCTTTGCGTGAAGCTAGGTGACTAAAGCCAGCAATCTCCTCTTTACTAATATATACATCTACTATTTTAGCAATATCTCTTTCTTGTAAAACATTTTGCTTGCCAACTTTAATAAAATTATTAGAAGCATCAATCATTAACACAGGGTCTGTTAAATTGCGGCTTTTCTTTAAAATAATAATTGCAACGGGTATCCCTGTATTTGTAAATAAATTACTAGGAAGACCAACAACAGCATCTATTTGATTCTTATCAATTAATTTTTTTCTAATTTCTCCTTCCGATGAACCTCTAAATAGTACACCATGCGGCAATACAATTCCCATAGTACCTTTTGTACCTAAATGATATAAACCATGTAATAAAAAGGCATAGTCCCCTTTTGAATCTGGTGGTAAAGCACCTCCAATTTCAAAACGTGGATCGCTAACCTTTAGTCCTGCTTTATTCCAATTCTTAGCCGAATAGGGCGGATTCATAACAACGGCATCAAACTGCACGCCTTCATTCGGATTTTCGGGATCTTCCGGCCAGTCATTACCGAGTGTGTCGCCATTTTTTATTGTCATCTTTTCGGGTCTTACACCATGTAACAATAAATTCATTCGAGTTAAGTTATAGGTTGCAGTATTTTTTTCTTGCCCATAATACGACAAATCTTTTTGCTCGTCTTTACTCAAATGTTTTTTTACCGTTAATAACAATGAACCAGAGCCAACTGTCGGGTCATAAAGTGATTTAATATTTGTTGTTTTGGCAACAATTTGTGCTATTACTTCACTTACCATGTGGGGGGTATAGAACTCACCTGCTTTTTTGCCCGATTCCATAGCAAACTGACCTATCAGATATTCGTAAGCATCGCCCAATATGTCACCTTTTTGGAGATCAACCATATTTAAATCGGCAAACAATAGTATTAATGCTTTTATATTGTTACTACGCTCGTGTAGATTGCTTCCCAGGGCCGTATCGGTTAAATCGAGGGTTGAACTAGAAAAAAGACCTTTAAAGTCGTTAACCTCTCCAGAACTTACTATTGATCGTTCGAAGTTATTTAAACTATCGCCAACTTTTTGAACTTCAAAATTTCCTTCATTTATATCTTTTATCCATATTTGATACAAGTATTCCGGTGCCACAAAGTAACCAAGAACATTTTGAATCATCTTCTCTAATGCTTCACCATGTTCCTCTTTAGCTTTGATGTATTCTTCAACCAGTTCCTTTTCAGTTGATTTTTCAACGCCTGCTGTTATTCTAAAAGTTTCTAATGTTTTATCACTTAAAAATTTATAAAACATTAACCCCAACATATAATCCTTATAGCGACTTGCATCCATTGAGCCTCTTAACTCAGTGGCACCATCCCATAATCTTTTTTTTATCTCTTCTGATGTAATCATCTAATTCCTTTGTGTTGATATTTTTTAGTCACTTTAAGCAAGCCGATTAAATTCATTAATTTTCACTTCTCAATAATAAGTGTTTGGCAATACAATAATGTGCTCAAAAATACTTATTTTTTATTCTATATAAGGTATAGATTGGTATACTAACGAAATAGCAAAGATTACTCTTTAGAGCTACACAATCTATAATGCTCACTTATTGTTATTTATTTACTATTATTGAATTTAATTATTTTTTCCTTTTTCAAATTCCATTCCTCTTTAAAATCTTACAGAGTAGAGTAGAGCCTGATGCCCTACATATAAATATTATTCAAATATAACAAAATATGTAAGCCATCAGCATCCCCTTCATCAAACCGTATCCCGAAAAAAAACACGACAGGCTGTGAACTATTATTCACAGCTTGTATATTTCAAATGAAGTTCATGGGTGCTTCGCAGTTCGCTCATACGGCTTGGCTATTCCTGTTCTATTCGTAATATCCGCATCCGGTCTCCGGCAGGTCATTTACCCACATTGCTTTTGGCGAAACTTCTTTAATGACATCATACATCCCTTTCAATCTTCATTTTCGTGAAGAATGGGATTGTATTGTCCGAAAAGTCGGTTTTAGGGAGATAATCGGATTCTTTTATCAATAAAACACATTGTTAAAACCCGAAACAAGGTCATAACAAACAATACCCTCCTTAATTCATAATCAAAAAATCAAGCAAAACCGTCATTAAGTGCATAACGAACCCGGATGTAGTTCAACCGGGAATCATCGCTGGGTCGTGCCGACCGCTCAGATTCCTATTTATTGTGCTTAGTTAGTTATTCTTTATTTTTTTAATGAGGTAATCTATTTTCACTTTTTCCCTTTTACTAATTGCCACTACCACTTTAACTAAGAACCAAGCAAAACTTAATACTACTACAATGTAGAATATAGCACACCATACATCTTTTGGTATAGTTAAGAAGTCTTTAAAGTCTGCAGTTATTGATGCTACAAGCATGGAAAGAAAGATTGATAGAGGAGCTAACCAACCATTTGAGTTTTTAAAATCTCTAATAAATTTAATTAAAATATTTTCTAATTTATCCTCTGTAATCTCTATGAAATCAGTTTTAGTATTACTACATATCTGATTTATAAATCTATCTTCTTGTGGAGTTGGAGTACTAGCCATGATTCACCTCCTTTACTGCATAAAAGTTGAATATTAATGTCTTACCAACATTCTTTAAGTCAAAGACTCTATAATTAAGATATAAGGGTTTATGTTTTAAAGTCCCTAAATTCAATAATTCAGTGTTACCGCCTCCTTGAAAACCATCAAAATTTTTAAAGTCAATTTGTAATGTAAATTTGTCTATGGTCGTGAATTTCGTTATTGAATCTTTACTCTCAGAATCTTGAACAAAGTTTATAATGAAAGTAAAGTCACCTTCAATATCATCTTTAAGTTTTATGGTAATTGGATTGTCTTTTATACAAATCACAACACCAGAGTGAACCAACTCATATTTACCTAAATTTATTTCCATGTGTTAAAATATTGCTTAATTGTAATGTTATTGCTACTTCTGTATTTAATTATGCATAACGTGTTGGCTAAATGCAGGCGGGCACAGACTCCCAACCACATTGGCTTTCCCGTTTTGGTTTGTTAGTTCTTGTTTCGTTT
This sequence comes from Salinivirgaceae bacterium, assembly GCA_016342715.1. Taxonomy (GTDB): domain Bacteria; phylum Bacteroidota; class Bacteroidia; order Bacteroidales; family SZUA-534; genus JAEINW01. Next base: position 9,693 of record JAEINW010000185.1, read on the forward strand.
CATTTTCAGGACATGGTCCCGCTTGCATTTTAGCTATTGTTGTGCACTGGCTTTGTTAATCAAAAAGTGAATTAAAAAGCTCTTTTTTTTCTTCAAGGTTTTCGCTTGTAAGCGAATAGACATAAGGACCTTTAAAACCCAATAAGCCATCATATTTTCTTACAAAAACACTATTCACCCTGAAATTACTATCCAAGTTCACCCAAAACATAGGGTATGATTTGGAAAACTTTACAGGTTTAGTATAAAATAATGAAACACACTTAATTTCTTTCTCTCGCTTATTACCGCTACAGCAATAATTAGTATCTCCAAAGAATTCGTTTACAGTTATTCTAATATCCGTTTGTGGGTCTATTGAAGCATATAACATTGGATTAGGATTCTGACAGTCATGCCTATGAAGACCATGCAAGGATTTAATATAATATGGTTTCCCAAGTAATGTTTCCAATTGCTCAATGGATAATCCTAATTGGATTCTCCTTATATCATTTGGGCCAAACTGTCCTGACAAATCATTCTTATTCATTGATAAATTAATCATCAAATAAAAGATTAGAACGAGGACTCCTATTAGAATCTTATATACTGTTTTCATCTGGTTAAGCTTGTGCAGTAGAGTAGAGCCTGATGCTCCACATATAAATATTATTCAAATATAACAAAATATGTGAGGCATCAGTACCCCCTTCATCAAACCGTACGTGAACTATTATTCACAGCTTGTATATTTTTAATAGTGTTCATGAATGCTTCGCATTTCGCTCATACGGCTTACCGATAGAGTTCATCCTGTAGCTTTATTCACCTATTGTTAATTTAATTGTGTTCATGAGTGCTTCGCAGTTCGCATGGAATTTCAAGCTTGCATATTTTTCAATATCCAGTAAGTTTTTATACTTAACCAGATTATCAAAAGGGCG
>JAEINW010000186.1 GCA_016342715.1 Salinivirgaceae bacterium
AATATCCGATCAATTTCCATTCATGAAAGATACTCATAATATTTAACAATGCCAAGTTAATTCATTACAGTCTCTAAAAGCATTATCTATTGGTTATTCAATGGAAATATTTTCTTTGTTAATATTCCATTTTTATCAATTTTCTGAACCTGCAAACTATATTTTTCTATATTATCGCCATAATCAATTAGCACCTCAAATGGATCTTCACTTATATTTATGTTCGGATTCCAATATAATACATTCTTTAAATTAGGTAATTCTATTCCTTTTTCAATAATAGTTTGTTCTGTTTGAGCCTGATAAAAATTATAATTAAAAAACAATCCTGTTGAAGGCAGATCAATTCCAGCTAAATCAGCCTTTTTAGACTTAATATTCACAATTCCTCCATATGTTATATCTCCTTTTATATAAGGGTAATTAAACACCTCAACACTTTTTATTTTCCCTGGATCAACGTTTAATAAATTATCAATATCAGATATTGCTACAAAATCCATGAGAACCAATGGATCATGTATCTCAAGTTCGGCTAAGTTTCCAATTACATGTAAGCTAGATTCATTATTAGATTTTCTAAAACCTGCTAAAGGTATTAATTCATAAAAATAATCAAAAATAGTAGGTAGTTCAATGTAATCGTCAAATTGAATTGAAGAGCTTGGTTCCTTATAATATGATAAAATAGTTTTTCCTAAATCAGTATCAAATTCCTTTTCATTATAATATTGAGCATTAATTTGACTTTTAAGGCTTAATTGGTTGTAATAGGACCATAGACGACTGTTTAGTGTGAAAGGAATAAAAGGTAAACTAATTGATCTCGTACAGAAATCATTATCAATAAGTACTTTATGAACAATATTATTTTTTTTATCAGAAGAAATAAAAAGCTCTTTATTTCCTACTAGTTCTGGCAATGCAAAATAAAATCTCCCAGAAGAATCTGTAATTGAAGAAATACTTTCAGTATATCCATCAAATATGGTAACGTTTACTCTCACAAATTTTACAGGTATTTTTTTTTCACTATCTATTATTGACCCTGACAAAGTAATTCCTCGTGTCTCGGGATAATAATTCAATTTAAAAGTGTCATCCTTTTTTATGCTTTTTAATTTTAAATGAGATAAACCTGTTAGGGTACAAGAGTCCGCAATTGAAACAATTGCTTTTGAGTTATTTTCTTTCAACTCTGACTTTACATTAGCTAAATCAAGATCTTTAAACTTATATAAATCACTTTTCTTTATTTTAACAGCTACTCCATTTATTGTCACCTCTATTTCCTCATTACTAATGCTTGACACTTGTTTTTGCGCCGAAAGTTCTATTTTTTTATTTTTACCTTTCGAAAATGGAAATTCATTAATGGTAATAAAATCAATACTCCTAATGGTGTCAATTATAAAATCGGAAATATGCATTTCAGGTTTGCTATACACTGCGGGCTCAAAAGGATTTATTATTGTAATAGCTTTGTAAGCATAATTGAGGTTTGAATAATTTCGCATCCATTTGGTATAAATTTTCAAGTAATAATTTCCTGTTAAAATAGATTTGGGAATCCTCAAATTTGATTGTGTTCCATTTTTGCCAAATTTATACTTACCTTGAAAAAATGAATGCCCATCGCAACTAATTATTTCAACATAAACCACACTACTCCATTGCACATCTTTTAAGGTATCAGGAGAAAAGTTCAAAATTGAAAACTCTAAAAGTTCATTTACACAATAAACATCTCTATCAGTGCACACATCAATTTTCTCAATATATGAGCTATTCTTTTCAAAAAAACTCTGCGGAATATTTTCCGCAAATACACCGATGGATAATGAAAAAAAAGTAAAAAGCAGTAAAATTCGAATCATAATAATTATTTTTTTGTCCAAAAATCAAAAACAGATAAACTACCACCAGCAGTCCTGCAATCAAAACATGTTTGATTAGCTAAATAATATCCTGTTGGATCGTAAGAGGGATTCAAAGGAATATAATAAGGAAGATCATCCTTGTCTAATCTTCCTAATGTAGCCCAAAATGATTTTTCAATTACCTCATTTGGAGTGCATCCAAATTGAAAAGGGTAAAATTCTATTTCAGGAATATCATTGTAAAAAAATCGTTTTGTTGTAACATCTGAAACTCCAAAATATCCGAGAGCAACTACATCTGCATCAGTTACACAATTAATATTTCCTTTAACATTAATAGGAGTTTTCCCAAATATCCCTTCTTCAACCTGACTAGCTTTTCGTAAATCTTCCCAATAAAGATAGGCTTGTTGTGTTAAACTAAATTGAGAAATAAGCAAACTATACCTATATTTTAATCGTTGTGTTTCTGTTGTAACAGCATGCAATTGTTTTGTTATATTTTCCACAGCAGAAACATTATTAAATGAAACCGTATAAATATTTTTTAAGTCTAATGATCTATAGCATATCTGCTTTGAATAATCAGGCGGCTGTTGTTCGACACTTAGACCTTTATATGATATTTTAACATATTTTTCAATCGGCCAAGGAGTATGATATTCCCAGGATTCATTTACCATAACTCTATAGAATTCGCTAAAACCTGTTTGATTCTTCATGTTTAAGTTAAATTTTATGCCATCTGCCAATCCATCTTGAGATTTATTATTGTTCTGCAAATAATCATAAGTTATTGTATCAACGGCTACACATGCTTTAAGTTCTTCAAATGAGGATTGAAATTTTTTCCCATCGGGTGTTTCTACAAAAAGCCTAAATTTATTTCCAAAATAAAGATAATCTATAGGTATCTCAGCACGATATATACCATTCCCAAAAAAAGCATTCTCCTCAAAATTAAATAAATTACCATCCATATCTTCGGCAAAAACTAAACAATTGGTAACTGGGTTAAAGACCGGATAATTGGGAGACGTTGTCCATGATATTTTTACTGTTTGATACACTTCATTTGTAAGTATCTGACCATCGATTACCAATACTTTTTCATCCTGTACAAAATTCTCATAATTATATTCTTCTATACAAGATGAAATACTTATTATTATAATAGCAAATAATATTATTTTCATATTAATAATTTATTTTTCTTTCCAAAAATCAAAAATTTGAGTTTGTCCACCTTTTTTTCTGCAATCAAAACAACCTTGATCAGCAATATATGTTCCTCCAGGATCATATGCTGGGGCTTGTGGTAAATAATAGGGTCCATCTTCTTTTTCTAAATTGGCTAAAATATTAAGTAAAACTTTTCCATCAACCTCATTTATACTACAATCAAATTGGGATTCATAAAAACCAAAATCTTCAGGAAGATCAACTAAAAATCGCTTTGTTGCATAATCTGAAACTCCAAAATACCCTAAAACAATCTCATCAGGATTATTTTTGCAGCTTATATTACCATCTGCATTCATTGGTATATTTCCAAAAACAGTTTCTCCATTCTGACTTGTGTTTTTTAATTTACCCCAAAAGTCATAAGCCTTTTTTGTAAGAGAATACTGGGTAGCTAAAACACTATATTTATATTTAAACCGCTGGGTTTCATTCGATACAAAATGCAAAGGAACAGTAAGGTATTCTGCTCCAACCACATCATCAAAACTTGCTGAATAAATGCATTTTAAGTCCTGACTTTTATAACAAATGTTCTTTGAATAATCCTCAAATTGATCGAAAAACTCTATATTATTATCAACATAAGCATAGTATTTAATAATAGGGAATGCCGCATGATATTCCCAGGATTCATTAATCTCAAATCTATAATACGAATCATAATTATCATCTACTGGCATATTTAAATAAAAATTCGCTTTATTCATTCCATTGCTGTTAGTATTTAATACATAATCTAAACTATCCAATGGAACTCCTTGAAGTAATTCCTCAAAATCCGATTCTAATATTTTACCATCCTTTGTTTCAAGAGTCATTTTAAACTTATTCCCAAAATACATGAACTCAATAGGAATTTCACCAACATAAACTCCTTTACTATAATTAGCCGTCTCTTCAAAATGAAATACATTACCATTTTCATCGTAAACAGATACCAAACAATTTGAAACCGGATTAAATATAGGATGTCCTAGAGATACTGCTGTTGAAACTTTAATAAACTGCTCCACATTATTTGTTAATATTTGCCCATCAACTACATAAACTATTTCATTCTCACTATTGTTCTCGAAAAAAAATTCTTCAATGCATGAATTAAAAAAAATAATTATAAAAAAACACAAAAAAACATTTCTCATTTTATTATTAATAATATTATTCATTTGCATAATTACCAAGTTTGAAATTCCATGAAATGGTAAAAATTGGTGCTCCAATCACAGAATACTTATATCCTTTAATTTTTCCTTGTTCCGATTGAAAATATATTGAATAAGGATTCTTCCTGCCAGTAACATTATAAACATTAATCATCCAGTAACTATGAAATAGTTTTTTTGCCTTTAAATTCCCTTCAATTGTTAATGACAAATCGGTTCTAAAATAATCAGGAACCCTAAATTCATTTCTATCAGAGTAATTTACAAAAGGCATATCTTGCAAATAGTAAATTGACTGTGGCATAGTAATAGGTCTTCCTGTAGAGTACATAACATTTGCTGAAAGAATAAACCTTCTACTAAATTTATAGTTCCCAGTTAAATTCACAACGTGTGGTTTATCAAAATTACTTGAATATTTTTTATCATTATTTATTCCATCAACCTGTACAAATGATTTACTATAGGTATATGTAACCCAACCATTCAATCTTCCTTCATCTTTAGCAAGCATAAATTCGAAACCATAAGCATCCTGATTTCCCTGCAAGGTTTGTGTTTCAACGAGTTTTGAATTTAAAAAATCAGCACCGTCTTTAAATTCAGTAATATTATCAGATTGCTTATAATAAACTTCTGATGAAGCTGACATTCCCATGCTTGCAAAGGTCTTATAATAACCTACTGAAGCTTGCATTGATTTTGCTGGTTTGGAATAATAATCACTTAGTTTCCATTGATCGGTTGGTGTAATAGAATAAGTATTACTTAACAAATACAAATACTGTCTCATTTGCACAAATGAAAATTTTAACGAACTAAAATCACCCGTTTTAAAATCAGCCCCCATTCTAAATTCAGGCCCATTATAGTTCTTAATTGCCTCCCCTTTTTTAAAACTTAAAGTATCAATAATATTATCTTCACTAACACCTAGTTCTTGTCCATAAATATAAACATCTTGTGGACCACGATATTGAAAAAAACTATATCTTAATCCTGCTGAAATTTTTATCTTTTTTGTAAGCTCATATTTATCTTCAAAAAACAATGCCGATTCAAAACCTTTTTCCCCACCAAGATCCAATTCATTCCTTCTGGAATTCGATCCATAGGGTTCAATTTTTCCTCTATCTATATTATAATTAATAAAACTACCCCCAAAATTTAAGTTTTGTTTTTCTGTAAAAATATATGATAACTGTGATTTTATTTCAGTGTGTTTAATTGAATAATTATGACTAAATGCTTCAACTTCATTATTATTGTCAACGGTACTAAAACTATAATTCGATTGAACAAAATGTGATGAAGACTTTAGTCTATTTGACAATCTATAGGTATAATAAACACCACCCCCTAAGTTATCATACTGGTATTCATTTTTTGAATTCAGGTTAAAAAAATCATTGCTGTTATAGAAAAAACCACTCGCATTGCTTTTTTCATTAATATCAAAGTCTATAGAGGCTGCTATGTCATAAAAAAACACACTGCTATTTTTAAGATTTTCATTCGGTAATCTTTTTAAAATCCAATCGGAATAAGACGATCGTGCGCTTACTACAAAAGATGCTTTATCTTTGATAACCGGCCCCTCCAATTCAAGATTAGCAGAAATTGGACTAATACCCCCTTGAGCAAAAATCTTTTCTTTATTTCCTTTTCTGGTATCAATTGTAAATACTGATGATAATCGACCACCATATTGCGCAGGAACATGACCTTTATAAATTGCAAAATTTTCAATAATTGAAGAGTTAATCGAAGAGAAAAATCCAAATAAATGAGATGAAGAATATAAAGGAAGCTTATTAATGTAAAATAAATTTTGATCAGCATTCCCTCCTCGAACATTAACACCTGATGATCCCTCACTAACACTTACAATCCCAGGTAACAATTGCGATATTTTAATAATATCTTTTTCTCCCATTAATGATGGCAATTCTTTTACCGATTTAATTGATAATTTATCTAATCCGGCTTCACTTCCTCTAATTTTATAGTCCTGTTGAGCATTTATTGTAACTTCAGAAATTGACTTTACTTCTTGCGGCATTACATATGAAAAAGCTCCTTCCGATTGAATATCTAAAATACATTCAGCATCCTGCATTCCTACACAACGTATTTCGGCTGAAAATTTACCTTGAGGTAGCCTCAAAGTTAATTCACCTGCATTATTGGTTGCAGCACCTATACCATTCTCTTTAATAAAAATTGTTGCTCCAATTAAGGGTTCATTTGTTTCTTCATCAAAAAGCTTAGCTATAATTTTCACTTGTTTACCATTACTGACATTATTTTTATCACCAACTATAATTGTTTTTTTTATATTTGGATTACGCCCCTTAATATATTTTTGCATTACAGTAGATAATTGACTATCATCTTCACTTTCAAAATCGTTACTTGACAGCGTATATACAGGTAATTGATCAATAAAATTCGCTTTATTTACAATAAATATCAAATTGGGTTTATAATAAATATATCTTAATGGAGTGTATTTAAAAGCTTTATCAAGAACATCAAATACTCCCATTTGATCTCCATTCACCGTAATCGTTAAATCTTTTATCATCAGTTGAGTATATGTAAAACTCAAATCTGTTTGTTCTTCAATATCTGCAATAAACTCTAAAATAGGTGTTTGCAAATAATTACAATCGATAGTATCTTTCTTTTGTTGCGAAAAAATAAAAAATGGAACAAAAATGATAATTATAGGTAATAACAGTCTATTCATTATTTTCAATTAAAAGTGTATTAATATAATTGAATAATTCCTCAAGTTGATATTGATTACTTCGCAAGAGTTTGTAATTATTCTGTTTTATTTTAGATTTTACTTTTAGTCTAATTTCTTCAGGCAAAAGTTTCAACAAGTCTTTTTTTGATTTAAAAACATGATTTTGCCCGTCAAAAACAATCAATTTGCTTATTTTTTCTTCATCATATCCAAAACCATCCTTTGAACTACTTTTAAAATATTTATATTCTTTTTTGTAGGTAAAATAACATGAGAATTGGCCTTTATATATAAGATGAAAAAAATCATATTCAATATTCCGATCGTTATTCTTTACAAATTCATCGATACCAATCCAGAAATTATCAACTATTGCCGAATTCAAAATAATCTGACTGTTTGCACCAATATTGGTAGTGTAATCTAAAACCAATTCATCAAGATAAATATCATACTTTAAATTTATGCTATCATAAATTTTCCCATTCAGCTCAACCTTGCCAATAATAGAATTCTTGTGCTTCCAAAATGGGTGACCATATTTATAACTATGGCTATTGTAATACTTTGTTCCTTTATATAAATTATAATCTAACCCATATTTTGAATCAAATTCAGAATATAGTTCCGCCACTGTTTTATTTGTTTTTTCTTGCGAAAACAATGAAAACGACGTTAATGTTAAAACAATGAATACTAGCATCCATTGCTTTAATACTTCAATAAAATTCATACTAGTGTTGTTCGTTGTTTTGTAAATAGCGTTAATTCAACAATAATAGCAAAAAATAAATTAACATAAAATATAACACGTAAATAAAATTTATTCCCATATAATTTTTACATTACCTTTATTGCTTTAAATTGCATTAAGCCATATAAAATAAAAAAATGAACCGAATATTAGTAGTCATTATCGCTTTATTATTTTCAACTTCAAATCTTATTTCTCAATCAAATTCATACCATTTAAACCCCGAAAAAAATCTTAATCAATATTTAGTTGAACATTGGTCTACCGATAACAGCCTGCCAACCAATTCAATATTACATATATATCAATCATCCAAGGGCTATATATGGATTTCAAGTTATGGTGGAATTATACGTTTCGACGGACATAAATTTGTGAATTTCAATAAAAAAAATACCCCTGTTCTGCAAAGCGATAACATTGGTAGAATTGCCGAAGACAAACAGGGAAATATATGGTTTACTTCGCAAGAAAGTGGTTTAATAAAATATTCAAAAAACAAACTTGAGGTTTTTGGAATCGAAGAAGGAATAAAAAATTTGTATCGTGCAATATATATTGGTGACAACAATAAAATATGGCTTGCCTCACCAGATAAAGGTTGGATGTATTTTGAAAACAATAAATTCAACATTCTTGAATATGACAAAGATCTTTCAAAAATTGAAGTCCGATGTATTAATAAAAACAACTCGGGCAAAATTTATTTTGGAACCTTAGGTGATGGACTTTTTATTTATAACAATGGAAAGCTTAGCAATATCAACAGTAAAAATGGCTTACCTTCCGATTGGATTTATTCTATTTATTTCGATAGAAACGACCAAATGTACTTAGGAACAGCAACAGGCATATATCTTTATGATGGAAATTCATATAAAAAATTAAATTCAGCGATCAATTCAACCGTAAACGCAATTACAGAAGATAATTATGGAAATTTATGGATTGCTTCGGTAATCGGCTTATACCGCATTAATAAAAAGACCCTAAAAACAGATCAGCTAACAACAGAAAACGGCCTTCATCATAATTTTATAAACGATTTAACTTTTGATTTTGAAGGGGATTTATGGCTAGCCAATTATAAGGGAGGTGTGTCAAGAATTAAAGATGGCAAGTTTACTAATTACACCCAAAAAACCGGATTAAATGGCAAAGTAGTAAATGCCATTTGTGAGTTAAGTGAAAATAAGTATTTGCTAGCCTTTGATAATGGCATGTTAAATATCATCGACCACGATATTTCTAAACCTTTTTTTGCCTCACCAAACATTGAAGGCAAGCGAGTTCGACATATTTTAAAAGACTCAAAAAACAACTTATGGTTCAGTACCTATAGTGGATTGCTAAAATTAACTGCAAAAAATGCTGAAACTTGGTACACTTCAAAAAGCGGATTCCCTGATACTAAAATAAGAGTTTCCTTTGAAGACAGTAAAGGAAATATTTGGGTTGGAACCAGAAATAACGGCGTGGTAAAAATTATGCCAAACAAGCAAAAAATTCATATTAATACTAATAATGGCTTAAGCGCAAGTTTGGTCATGTGTATTGACGAAGATAAAAACGGAAATATTTTAGTGGGAACCAATGAAGGCGGACTAAATATTATTGAAAAAGATAAAGTAACAAAAGTATTTGACGAAAATGCTGGATTAGCAAGTAATGTTGTTTTTAACACTTATAACGACCAGAATAATATTACTTGGCTTGCTGTTAATGGTGAATTGTGTGCCATTAAGGATAATAAAATTACTCATTTCACTTTAGCAAATGGCTTAATCGATGATTCTCCATACGACATTATTGAAGATAATTCTGGAAATTTATGGATGCCTTGTAGTAAAGGAATTATGAAAATTAAAAAGGCCGAGTTACTTAATATAATTAATAAAACTGCCGACAACTTTTCATGTAAGCTTTATAACAGCAACGACGGAATGTACCAGGCGGAATGTAATCCTACGTCTCAATCATTGTTTGCAACAGACGGCTCTCTCCTATTTCCAACTATTGAAGGGGTGGCAAAAATACATCCTTATTATTTAACAGTTAACAAATACATACCTCCGGTTATTATTGAAAATCTTATAATTGATGGAGAGAATTTTCCTATTGCATCTATTACAAAAATACCTTCAGGAAAAAAACGTTTTACCTTTGAATATACAGCATTGAGTTTACACGAACCCGAAAGAGTAAGATTCAAATACCGTCTTCAAGGTTTTGATAATAATTGGGTTGAAGCAGGAAACAGTAGAAGCATTTCATATACCAATTTATCTCCGGGCAATTATGTTTTTCAAGTTATTGCATGCAACAACGATGGTATTTGGAATGAAAAAGGCGAGTCAATGATTTTAAATATTCGACCAAAATTTGTTCAAACCAAATCGTTTTATGCAATTCTATCATTGATTGCTTTTTTGCTCATTTATTCGTTTTATCAATTCCGACTTATTCAACTTAAAAAACAACGAAAACTACTTGAACAAAAAGTCCATATCCGAACCGCAGAGTTAAATGCTAAAAACCAAGAATTGGAAGAACAGAAAGCTGAAACTTTAGCGCAATCTGAAAAACTTAAAGAACAAAAAACAGAACTTGAAAAAGCCAATACTGCCAAAGATAAAATGTTCTCAGTTATTGCTCACGATTTACGCAGCCCCATGGGTAACTTTAACCTAAATTGAGCGATTCATAAAATCAGGTGGTCATTTAGTTTCACCATGAGTTTTTTTTATGCCATAT
>JAEINW010000187.1 GCA_016342715.1 Salinivirgaceae bacterium
CTACTAAAATTTCAGATTTTTTTATTGCATTATTTGGGTTAATGATATGCTGAGCTCCGTTAAAAAAACTAAAAGTTACTTTTTTGGTTCTTAGTGTTGAATTTTTAATTGCAGTTCTCATGGTTTCTATTTTTTAAGTTTATATTCTGTTTACACTTGTTACACACAGAAAATGAAACTTACCCCTATAGAAGCCTTAATATATTTTCGATTAAAATTCTAAGCTACATTAAATCAATAGCAACCGGGCAATGGTCCGAACCTAAAATATCATTTAAAATGTAAGCTTTATTAACAGAAGGTATGAACGATTGGCTTACTAAAAAATAATCGATTCTCCAGCCAACGTTTTTTGCTCTGGCGCCCGCTCGGTAACTCCACCATGAATATTTATCCGTTTCATTTGGGAAAAAATATCTGAAAGTGTCTACCAATCCACCTTGTGTGAATCGATCCATACCGTCAATTTCTTCTTGCATAAAGCCTGCCGATTTGTTGTAATTTGCTTTAGGACGCGCTAAATCGATAGCTTTATGAGCAACATTAAAATCGCCACATACAATAACTGGTTTTTGTTTTTCAAGATCTTTTAAGTAATTAAAAAAGGCAAGATCAAAATTTTGTCTATCATCAAGTCTTGACAAATCATTTTTTGAATTAGGAACGTAAACATTTACCAAGTAAAAAGAATCGTATTCAAGGCATAAAATACGTCCTTCGGTGTCGTGTTCTGCAATGTCAATACCTTTTGAAACACTTAGAGCTTTTGTTTTCGAGATAATGGCAGTTCCTGAATAACCTTTTTTCTCGGCAGAATTTGAATAGATATGATATCCTTTAATTGGTTCAAGAGTTTCGGTAACTTGATCGTCTTGTGCTTTGGTTTCTTGTAAACATAAAATATCAGGAGCTAATATTTGAAAATCTTTAAAAAAGTCTTTTTTTGCTACGGCACGAATTCCGTTTACATTCCAGGAAATTATTTTCATAATTTTATAATATTTACTTGTTATGTATTTGTGAATATTTTGAATAACACTACTTATGGTGTTTTGTTATCGATTTGCAAATAGTTTTGAAAGTTGAACCCGATTTTTCACTTCGGTTTTTTGAAAAATATTGTGCAAATGATCTTTAACTGTTTGCAGAGTAATAAATAAGTCTTCTGATATTTGCTTGTTGGTTTTTCCTTTGCATACCTCAATTATTATTTCTTTTTCACGAGGAGTTATTTTATATTTTCCAAACAAATAATCAATTTCGGATGTGTTTTCTTGTACGGCATATGAATTTTTCTTAAAATATACTTTTGACAATAAAGCTAAAGGTAAATAGCCAGCAAAATAGAGTAAGATAAAATACAATCCGATTAAAAAATGAAAATCGGTAAAGTATAAAGAAACGCCTTTAAAAATGGTAAGTCCGGCAATGATAATTCCAAATCGGAAGAGTAAAATCCGTTTTTCGATTTTTTTCTGAATTAATGAGTTAATAAAGAGGAAGGCAACAATATATCCTTCAACAATAATTTCTATTAAGGCAAATCCAAGAAAAACATATTGTCTTAAACTTTCATGCGATTCAATGGAAAGTTCAGGGATTTTTTTAATAGCAAAACCGTATGCCAGAAAAGCAGCGGAGGTTATGAAAAAATATAAAAATGCAATGGTTTGATGCGTTTTTTTTTGACAAATTTCAGCTGTCATTTTTAATTGCATAAACCAAGCTGTAATAATAAAAGGTAGACCCACAAAAAGAAAAATTTGTGAAATGGTTTCAACAATGGTTAAATTTAGACCAAACTTTGGTAGGATTTCGCGAATTAACAGGTTTCCAAGAATGCCATACAATCCAAATAACAGAGCTAATATTTGAAAGTAAAAAAAGCTATTTAAAAAATCGTCATTGTACTTTTTGCGCAATTGTTGAAGAATAACAATTGTATATGCATTCAGTACCAGACAAAGGATGATTGTAATAATTACCAATAGTTGAACCATGTTCGAAAATAACATAAAAAAGCGAAACAATACTTTAGTAGGAGTATATTTTTTGCTTTTGGGATACGCACAGAAGTAGGATATTGTGAATTCACTACTATGGTTGGATTGACATTGACTATTTAGTACTCTATCTTAGCAGCGTAATTCGAATTGAATTGCGTGTTATTAAATCCTTAAATTTTAAAAAATAAAAAAATGGAAGCTAACAAAAACATTTATTTAAAGCCAAGAGTTGGTTCGGTATTATCAAATGGTTGGACTGTATTATGGGATAATTTTATTACCCTTTTTCTAATTCTTTTAGTGGTTTGGGTGGTATCTATACCATTTGCCGTTATGGAATCAACCGATTCGCACAGCTTTATTTCAACGGTATTAGGAACCTTTAGTTTCTTGTATTTTTTATTTGTGTATATGCCAATTTCTGTAAGTGCCGATTTTTTATATGTAAAGGCGATACGGAATAATAAATTGGATGTGAAAGAAATTTTGGATGTATTTAACAATTATTTGAATGTGGTACTTGCAGTTCTTTTGCAAGTGGCAATTATTGGAATTGGATTCGTTTTCTTTATTATTCCAGGAGTAATATTTGCTTGTAGATTAGTGTTTGTACCTTATTTAGTGTTAGATAAGAAATTAGATCCGGTAAAGGCTGTTGAGGAAAGCTGGAGGTTATCACGCGGCTATGGATGGAGAATTTTATGGTTATATATTGTTTCGTTCTTTTTGATAATTGCAGGTTTAATTGTATTAATATTTGGGGCGGTAATCGCATTTATGTGGATAAATGCAGCCTTTGCCGCTTTCTATCAAGCGGTTTTAGAAGAAAAAGATGAATATGAAATTGTAAATAATTTGACTGAAAACAGAAATGTATCTAATGAAACTGTTGATATGGTTCAAGGTGAAGAGTTAGAAAAAGAAGAAAAAAATGATGATCAAGGTAAAAATGAGTCCACGATAGAATAAATAAAATATTTAATAAACTTAGTTGTTAATTTTGGTTCTTTTCTAATTTGTGATAGATTGTTATTACTTATGATAGTGAAAACGGATCACAGAAAAAAGTTGGGGTTTTACTTCAATCACCTAGTATTTAAAGTTAAAGATGGCGATGCATGCAGATAATTTCATAAAAATTAATTTTTTGCTTGCATCGCTTATTGTTAACAACAAACAACTTAGGGCGTTGCCCTAAGCTATATTATTTATGGCTTTCAGCCATAGATAAATAATTATTTGAACTAAATCTACTTTACTTTCGCAATTCTCGAAGTTATCCAATTGATTTTTCATTTTCAGTAAGCCGTCAACATCGTCACGAGGACTCGGGATCGGTATTACTAAATCTAAATAGCTTTTGTAGATCGCACTATTTGTTCTGTCTTCCCTCTCTCCGCTTTGCGGTTTCTCTCCCAGGAGAGAACTTGCACCTATTAATCAGTAAGTAAATAAGTTAATACCTTACTAGCAAAAGCTTATTCAGCAAAAGGGCTCTCTTGGGAGAGCTGTCCGTAGGACTGAGAGGGAATAATTAGTAAATCTTAAAACCAATTATTAAATGTAAACAAAAAGGGTGATCCGTCTAGATCACCCTTTTTGTTTAGTGATAAATCACTAATTTTTTTGACTTCTGGAAATCATTATTTAGTATTCGAACAAAATAAATACCCTGAGGAAGATGTTGTGCATTATATTGATATTCAATTTGGTTTGAACTAATGTTTGCAACATGAATTACTCTTCCTTGCTGATTTAAGATTTCAAGTTTAATATCTTTTTTTGTATTGCTGAAAATGAAATTTGTGAGATTATTACTTGGATTTGGATACATAAAGAAATCGGAATTCAGCTTATTCGATAACCATTCAATGGCACTTGTGCCAATAGAGGTTGTGTCACTGGTTGCTGTTTGTAAAATTTCTTTATTAAGTTCATCTTGAACGAATGCTATAACAGTAATTGAGTCGATTGTCTCAACATAATTATCTTTTAGGTAAGTATAGTTGTACGATATTAAATCGCCAGTATCCCATTGCTTGTTGATGTATTCTCCACCTGCATTTGGCAAGAAATTTCTAAGCACATTTTGAAATACCAATTCGTTTGATTCAATATTTAATGTTACTGATTTCTCAACTACTGCGGTGTAAAGTTTCAATTGTCTATTGTCTATATCACTAAGAGCTTCTAAATCGATATCAATATTTAAATTGTTTCCAGTTTTTTCGGTATTTAAGTGAATGTTAAATATTGGGTCTACCAATGCTTTGGACAATAATTTTTCTCTTTCTTTAGCGGGTGTATTTAAAAGAACATTTGACGAAGTTATACCGTCGTAATAAGTAGTTGGAATCGATTGAATGTTATAAAATGATTCTCTGGCACTCGATCCGTATGGATAATTTCTATACATAGGATCGTTGATGGATGTGCTTGTGTGATATTGTATGTCAATAGCATCTAGGGGCATCCATGCTATTAATTCGTTATTTATTATTTGGTCACTTTGCAATGCTGATGAATAATCGGAGTTTGTAAAGTGTTCCACAAGAACTCTTCTGGTTCTATTGCCAATTTTAATATTGTCAAAAGCAAATCCTTCAACTCCAGGGGTATTATCTCCGGAAGCAAAACGAACTCTAAAACGAACATTTCCTTTATTGCGAAGCTCATTCAAATCGTGTTTAGAAACCATCCAATCAGTATTCTCACCAGTCCAACCACGTCCATTATTAGCACCCAAATCAGGATTGATATTGTCACTATTGTACCAATTAATTCCTTCATCTGTGTTTCCAACCATTTGCCAATTTGCTCCATCATCTAAAGAATATTCAATTATTGCTCCGTCAATATTTTCACCTAATTGCAAGAATGCTGATAGACTAATCATAGGTTTTTCAATGTCAGAAAAATCAAAACAAGGACTTGTAATTGCGGAGTTTTCAGAACTTGCATAATATCCATTTAAATTGGTTACATATATCATTTCGCCATCAGGTGCGTTATTAATAATTGAACCTTGTGGTTTTCCAAATTCCCAAGAATACATTTTTGCGGTGTCGAGAGATTCGGGTAACCAACCGTCATGTCCGTTTTCAAATGATTGAATGTAACCATCATCGAGTTGCGATAATTCAATAAAAGGTCTCACATTTATTGTCAGAGTATCTGACCCAAGGCAAGTTGATTCTCTAGAATCAATAGTTAAAATGATATCATATGCTCCAGTACTAGGATATAAATGGCTTGTTTCTGGAATTGTATCACTGCCGTCAGATATTGGCGTATCATCTCCAAATTTCCATTGAAATTTATAATTTTCAATTGTAGAATTTCCATGATAACTCAGATTAATTGCCTTATTCAAGCATTCGTTACTCCAGCTAAAGTTTGTTTCAGGTGAAATTTCAAGTATAATGGTTGTATCGTACGCATTTTTACAATTATTTGTGTCAGTAACTTCTAATATTATAGTTACTTCACCTGAGTTAAAATATTCATGATGTATAATGTTGGTACTGCTGTCTTCAATATTTCCGTCTCCAAAATTCCACTTAAAGATTTTTATTTTATCTAAGGGTGTTTTTTCAGAATATTTAAATAAAATAGGTTCAGCAATACAAATTTCTGGTCGGTTAAACCTTGGATTTGGTAAATCCCATATGGTTATTGTATCATAAATTGAATTGTGACAACCATTACCATCAGTATATGAGTATGTTAACCATAATTTTGATGTATCTTGATAAATAACTGATGGTGTAAATTTATAGGTGTTTTGCTGGTTAAGACTAGTATTGTTTATTTCAAAAGTACTCCCTGATTTTGGCTGATTTCCCGAAACTGTAACTTCGGAATTATAACTACTACAATAGCCATTATCATAGGTGTCAAAAAGGTAAACTTCTGGTAGGGCGTGTATATTAACAAATTGAGATATTGTGTTTGTACATCCAAAATTATCGGTGTAAGTAAAATATACTGTATCTTTTACAGCTTCAACAATTTGCGGATTAAATTCATTTTCGCCAGTATTTAATGTTGGATTAACGATTCCTTCGCCTAGGAAAATTCCATGTGTAGTAAATGCGCCTTTATAGGTTCCGTGAATTGAAATAGGATCATCATCAACACAATAATCAGCGGCTAACCCAGAAATGCCAATTTCAGGAATCGTATCAATTGAAAGAATTGAATCAATTGTATTTTGGCACTGAGTTATTGGATCGGTAAATCTATAGTACACTTTATTTGCACCAACATATTCATTGCTAGGTGTAAATTGGATACTATCTATATTATCATCAAACGAAACAAATGAAAGGAGTTTTAAAGAACCATTTCTAGGATCACCAATTATAGAAATAGGATCATCGTTTGAACAAATTTGATGTGGATAATTAATTGATAATACTGGAATACTAAGAATATTTATGGGTATTGTTTTAGATATTGCACAACCTACTTCAGAATCGGTATAAGTATAGGTTATGGAAGTGTCGGGGTTATTTATAACCAGTGATGGGTCGAAAATGTTAGTAGTAATGCCATTTCCACTAAAGGTGCCGCCTGCAGGTAATGCTGTTAATTCAACAGGGTCACCATTTGCACAATAGGTGAATTCTGAATTAAGGTTGTTAATAGTTATTTCACCGTTATTTCTTACCAAAGTTGTTTGAGTACGCTTAAATTCAGTAGAGTCATCAATTCCTGTGTATGTGAAAATAATTTCAATTTCAACTATAGTGTCATGGGTTGGGTTTGGTGTTAAATCGTAGGCTAATTTTGGATTAAAACTACCTGAATTGTTCCCATTATTGGAGACTCCCAATCCACTAAATAATCCAATTCTATTTTCGGGATTTGAAATTCCAGTAAATGAAATTTCATCAATAGCATCATTATAACAGTAAACAGATTCAATGCTTAAAAATACTCCTGATGGTTGTTGTATTTCGGAATATGCAAAAATGGTATCGATACAGCCACTTAGGTTTTCATAAATATATGATAATTCTAAGGAGCCTAATGTAGTTAGTGAAGGATCAAACAATGTGTCTTGTTTGATAAAATCAATTGGTTCATAAGTTCCTCCTTTTGGTGTGGCCAATAAGGTATCTAAAGGTCCATTAATATTATAAACTTGTGGTAGTTCAAAGCTTAGTGTAGCGGTTTGGAATATTTCAACATCGAGAGTTGTAGATTTAAAACAACTACTGTTTTCTAATGTCGATTCATAAGTATAAATTAATGTATTTATACCAGTATTTGCATTTTGTGGACTGAAAGTAGCCGTACCATCATCTGTATCATCCGTTGGGAAAATTCCACTACCAGAGAAGAATCCATGATTAGCACTGGTTCCATCAATATTTCCTATAATGATTTGGTCATCAACATATGCACAATAGTTATCAGATGGCAGCGAAATACTAAGGTTGCCAATTTTATCAATGGTTATTTGTTGTGTTATATCAAACAGTGTTTGATTGTCTCTGGCTAAATATGTGAAAACTAATTCATGAATTCCAGCATTGAAATCATAAGGTCTTATTACAGCAGTATCTGTATTGACAGATAATGTATCATTTCCTAATTTGAAAACAATTGGCGTGAACGGATCTGTATCAGCAGGTTGGTATGAAATTATATCATCGATGCCATCTGAACAGTAGATATTATTTGGTTCAAGGCCTACAATTGTACCTTTGGAATCTTCAATAGTTGCAAATTTAGGTAGCGAATTAAAGCAATTATATTCATCAGTATAATTATATGTTAAAATTAAATCACCAACTGCTGTTCTTGAAGGAGCAAAGACGGTATCATTATCAAAATATTCAACGGGAGTAAAATAGCCTCCTGAAGGTTCAGTATCAATAGTGTCATTATCACCGTTGATATTATAAAATTGATTTAATGTAAAATCGATGGTTGGTCTATTGTGAACAATAAATGATACAGTATCAATTTTGTTACAAGAACTGTTTTCTTTTTTTGATGCAAAGGTATAGTATATAAAATTCTCGCCAATATTTGCTGCACTTGGGATAAATGTTCCAAGACCATCGTTATTAAGGTCTGTTGGCACTCCTGCACCAGAAAAGTTGCCCCAATTTGCAGGGATATTATTTAACATACCTATAAGGGGTTCAGTATCATCATACACACAAAAATCTGTTTTGCCAGAATTGATGCTAATAGTTCCAATGTCATCAATAGATATATCTTCAGTAATCCAAAAAAGAGTTAAGCTATCTCGGCCTAAATATGAAAATTCAAGTTCATGTTTACCAGCACCCCAATTTGACGGAAGGAACATCGCTGTATCGTTCTCGGCAATACTAATATCATCAACCTTAAAATCAACTGGGTAATACTTGTCAGGGTCAGCAGATTTGTAGTAAATTTCATCTTCTACACCATCGATGCAATAAATGTTGAAGTCGTTAATACCATCAAAAGTTCCTTTAGCATTTTCAACAATTAGTATTGCTGTATCAGAATTTTCGCATTGATTTGCATCAGTATAGCTGTAAATAACAACGTTATTACCAATGGAAGCATTCTGTGGATTAAAAACTATTGAGTCCTTGTACGTACCATTACCACTAAACTTTCCATTGTCTGGTACTAAGTTTTTAAACTCATAAGGTTTTTCTAATTTGTTAAAAAGTTCTTTAGAGTCAAAACTTACAGGTGGTAAAGAGTTTATTATTACAGGCTGGATTAATGTGTCCTTGCATTGACTTTCACTGTGTGTGTAAACATATTGTATGTTAATTGGGTTTGGATTTGAACTTGCATCTAGGATATTAAAAATGGCAGATCCATCTGTATTGTCAGTAATTCCAAATCCATCAAATTCACCAAGATCGCCATTTTGCAAACTTTGAGCATTTATTGTTACTATTTGTTTTTTGTTACAATAGGCAGTATCAAAGTCTATAAATTCTGCTTTTTTTCTAACATCATAAACAGAGATTTCAGACTTGATTATACCATCCCCTTGTGAGCCAGTATAATTAAATTCAATTACATAATCACCTGGTGAAAGTTTTTCTACAATTATTACACCGGTACTATCATTGCTTAAATTATCAATAGTATAGCTAATAACTTCCAAGGTGTTTTTATTATATCCTGAAAATATCCCACTAGTCATATTATTTAAAGGTATTGCTTTAATCCAAACAGAATCAATAGATCCTGTTTTACAATACTTTACCAGAAGTGGGCTCAAGTCAATATTTTTAATAGTACCATACCCGGAAACAATAGAAACTGTTTGTTGTTTTGAGTTTGAACAACCATAAATATTGGTGTATGTATATACAATAGTTGTATCAGTGTTGGGGCTTAATGAACTAGGATAAAATGTTTTATTTGATGGACTTACTGCGGGACCACTAAAAACACCACCTGTTGGTGATTCTCCATTTAAAACATAAGGATTGTCAGTGGTACTAAATACAGTTTTATCTAAAATAAAGGTTACATCTGGATAAGGTCTAATATAGGTACTTTCTGTAATTGAATCTTTACAGCCATAATTATCTACATATACGTATTTTATGTCATAAGGTACAATACTATCGTTGGTGTTTGTTGGCGATAAGGTTGTTAAACTGCCTAAAAAAGTTGAAAGGTTTGCTTCAGATTCAAAATAGCTATTAGCAGAAGAAGGTAGTCCAGAAATTTGAAGGTCTGAAGCATCAGCACAATAAGCAGTGTCTAGGTTTTGAATAGTAACAGTATATGGTTGAATATAATTCAAGAACAATATATTTGAATACGCAATATCCCCAGCGTCATCAGTTACTTTTCTACGTACGTAAAAATCTTGTTGAATAATACTGTCCCAAGTGCATTCGTTTCTTGTTGAATCAGCAATTACGAACCAAGGATTATTTCCTGTAGTTGAAGTTTCCCATGAATAAGTATAAACCAAGGTGCCCTCATTAGCAGGGGTAATATTTTTAAATGTTGATGGTTTTGAACCATTACATACAATTTCAGAGGTGCTTGTATTCACTTTAATTTCACCACCAGTTAAGTCGTTAGGTTGATTAACAAAAAAGGTTGAGTCATCTGCGCAGTTGTTATCATCAGTTGCTGTCACGCTATAATAACCAGATATAAGATTAACCTGATCTTCTAAGGTAGTAGTTACAGGAGTTATTCCTGAACCGATCCACTTATATTTTGGAGTTCCAGCTGCATTTAAAACACTTATATCAATTGCTCCTGTATTTTGTCCATAAATAAAAACAGGAGTTACAACTCCATCAATAAATAGTCTATCCGGTTCAGTGAGTTCAAAAGGGCCACCAGTTTCAGGACAGCCATTAATATCTGTAATATTTACATTGTAGGTATTTGG
>JAEINW010000188.1 GCA_016342715.1 Salinivirgaceae bacterium
TTTAAACTAACTTTAAATCAACAATAGTAAGACTTATAGATGTTTTTACCATTAATTTTGTCCATTAAGCCTATAAAACCAACTAATTAGTGCCAGCAAAAAACGCTGCCTTTGATATGAAAGCGTCAAAGGCAAGGCTTGTGAAGTCAGAAAAGGCGGAGTTTAACATGTGTAAATGAGCATTTTTCTGGCAAGCGTAACGCAGTATTTGGCGTTTTCATGTAAAGACTAATTGAATTCTCCATTTACATCGGTTAACACTTCAAAACCTTCGGGTGTAACTAATACTGTATGTTCAAATTGAGCCGATAATTTGTTATCAATAGTTCGCGCTGTCCATCCGTCTTTTTCATCTATAGTTACTTTAGGTTTTCCCATGTTTATCATAGGTTCTATGGTAAAAATCATACCTGGTTTCATTAATTGGCCAGAGTTTCTACGTGCAATATGATCAACTTGTGGATCTTCATGAAACTCCAAACCAACACCATGCCCACAAAATTCATATACCACACTATAACCTTTTGCCTGGGCATATCTTCCAATTACATATCCAATGTTTCCAAATGAATTTTTAGGTTTAACTTCGTGTATACCAAGGTTTAAACAATGCTTAGTTACATCTATTAAACTTTGAGCTTCTTGCGATATTTCTCCAACTTTATACATGCGGCTGGTATCGCCAAAATATCCATTTAAAATAGTTGTCACATCAATGTTAATAATGTCGCCTTCTTTAAGAATTGTATTCTTTGATGGAATTCCATGGCAAATAACATTATTTGGAGAAATGCATGATGACTTTGGATACCCATGATAATCAAGAGTTGCAGAAATAGCTCCATTATCCTGTATAAATTGAGCCATCAAATCATCTAAATATTCCGTATGAATACCTGGTTTTACATATTCTTCGATAAAGTTTAATGTTTGTCCGGCTAATTGCGAACTTTTTCTTATTCCTTCAATCTGTTCTAAATTCTTTATTATAATTGCCATGCCTTTTATATGCTTTAATACAAGGTGCAAAAGTGCTTAAACTTTTACTATTACAAAAATTATTTTTACATAATATGCTTGAACACCTATTTTTTTAAATTTATTCAATCTAATTACTATGAAATTTGGGATATAACTTGGTAGCGTGAATTGCTGTGGGGTTCAAAAGTAGTTTTTCTATCAATTGAACAGAAATTAAAAAGAGTGATGCAATTCGATTAATTACATCACTCCAAATGTTTTATACTGTATTTTGTTTATTTTATTCCGCTACTTATTTTCTTTATCATTAAGTTTCTTTAACAAATCCGCAGCATATTCTTTTCCTCCTAGTCCAAATGCCAATCCAAATGCTAAACAGAATGCACCAAAGATTAATAAAAAAGCAATTGTTACAATGTTTTCAGCAATATTTAGCTGACTTAAAACTATAAAAATTGTTAAAACTATTATGGCGTAATATGCAATTTTCTCAATGAGCTGAGAAGACTTATCATTCATGTTTTTCAATGTAACAGAAAGAGCTTGAGAAACAAATTTTGCCACATAAAATCCTAACAATAAAACTATTATTGAAACAATTACATTTGGAATGTAAAGTATTATCTGACTGAATAATTCTTTGGCACTTGATAATTGCAAAGTGTTTAATGCAGCCATAATTACAATTAACATAATAATCCAATAAACTAAACTACCGATTAAATCTACTGCGGTAATTTTTATACCTCCATCTTTAAGGAATTTTTCAATACCCGATTTTTCAGTTAGATAATTTAATCTTACTAGTTTCAGAAGTTTTACGAAAAGTCTTTTTACAAGTTTTGCAATCAACCAACCAATTAAAAGAATTAATAATGCCCCAATAATCTGAGGAATTGCTCTTGCAATTTCATTTAAAAATTGTTGAGAGCTTTCTAATAAAATTTGAATTTGCTCGTTCATAACTTATTTTTTTTAGTTAATGACCATTAGTATATCCAAAGTTCATTCATTTATGTTGATTATCAAAATCTTATTTCTGTAAACGCATCTATTTTTTCCAGAATTATAACAAGCCAACGTAATACTTGTATTTCACTAATAAGAACTGGTACACAACAACAAATAATGTATTATTCTTTATTCTTATCAGCTGGAATAAACTTCAATGAAATAGAATTTACGCAATGTCGGGTGTTTTTATCGGTAAAACCTTCGCCAATAAAAACATGACCCAAATGGCCTTTACAGTTACTGCAAATTATCTCGGTTCTTCTACCATCTGCATCAAGAACTTTTGTAACTGCTCCCTCAATTTCATCATCAAAACTTGGCCATCCACAATGGCTTTCAAACTTATCAGCCGATATATATAAAGGAGCCTCGCATTGACGGCAAACATAGGTGCCAGGTTCTTTATTATTAGTGTATTCACCAACATACGGACGTTCTGTACCTTTATCAATAAGAACATATTTTTCTGCAGCTGTTAATTTATTCCATTCCATTTTTTGAGCTTTTAATAGTTGAATGGTAAAAACAAATACAAAACTTAATCCTATTTTCATTGCTATATCATTCATCATCATTAATTTTTTACTTAAAAACAATGTATTCAGTTAAAATGTTTTAGACAAAATATTAAGCTAAATATGGCTTATTGTAACAACTTTCCTATTGTTTTTATGGTAATGAACCGATTTTGTTAAATAGTTTTCCTTAAATTTACCTTTCCTAAATAAAAAAAAATATTATGAATCAATTCAAACCCATTTTATTATTAGTTATTCTTTTTTTCGGATTTTCAGGAATCATAAGTGCTCAGGTAGAGAATATGGTTTTAAATCCAAGTTTTGAAGAATATGAAAAGTGTCCGACTGGTTATACATTTATGGACCAAAGCCATCGTTTAATTCCACACTGGACTTATCCTACGTTTACCACCCCCGATTATTTTAATGAATGCAGCACCGGTGAAGTTCGAGTACCCAATAATTTTGCAGGTGAAAGTAGAGCAAAATCAGGCAAAGGGTATATGGGAGCTATTTTAAGTGGTACCGATCGTGATTTTAGAGAGTATATTCAAGGAAGCTTAAAAAATCAAATGGAGGCTGGCCAACGCTATTGCGTTTCTTTTTGGTATAAATTGGCATCGGGTTCAAAATTTGCAGTAGATCAGCTGAGCGTAAATTTTGTGAACGAAATTGTTGCCAATTCTAATAAAACCTATTTAGGATATAAAGCACAGCTAAATAATCAGGAAGGATTATTTTTAGATAATACTGAAGAATGGCAACAATTCTGTATGATATATGATGCCACAGGAGGTGAAAGTTTCTTTTTAGTTGGAAATTTTAAAAACTACGATAATACCAATTATGTAGTTACTGGTAAAGAAACTGTAAATAAAAAAGGAAAAGCATATGCTTACTATTACTTCGATGATTTTGAAATCCGCCCTTTGGTTGATTGCAATGTTTGCGCCTGTGTACCAAAAGGTATGGAAACCGTGGTAATTGATTCTTTTTACACCGGTGGATTAGATCCAATTACCGGACAATTAACCAATATTAAAAACGACGGGCTTATTAGTTTAGGTATTTCCGGTGGAACGCCTCCGTATATTATTAACTGGAGTTCGGGACAAAAAAATGTGCAAAAAATTAAAAATCTTCCAGCAGGCAAATATACTTACGAAGTATCTGATCAAAACAATTGCCGATCGAAAGGAACCATTGTTTTTGAAAAACCAGTAATACCTGAAGACCCTTTTAAAGAGGGACTTAGAAATATTGAAGAAGGAGCAGCTTTAATTCTGAATAATATCTTTTTTGAAACAGGAAAAAGTACTTTATTGCCAGAATCATTTGCTGAATTAGATAAAATTGTTGAATTTCTGGCCGAAGGTACAGTTAGCTTAATTGAGATAAGTGGACATACCGATAGTGATGGTTCCGATGCTACCAATCAAAAACTTAGTCAAAGTAGAGCGCAATCGGTGGTTGATTATTTGGTTTCAAAAAATATTGATGCCAATAGATTAAAGGCGGTGGGTTATGGCGAAGCAAAACCGATAGATACCAATCAAACAACCGAAGGAAAAACTAAAAACCGACGTGTTGAATTTTTAGTATTAAAAAAGTAATTCAATTCTGTTTTATGAATCTATAAAATGTTAATTATGAAGAAAATATATATTATACTTTTACTTTCCATCAGCTTTTCGGCCTTTGCTCAAAGAACCTATAAAGTAATGGAGAAAAATGTTTTTACTGCCATTGATTCTCATTCGCAATCGGAAATTGACAGCGAGCTTGACGATGCCAGAGAACAGTTTAAAAAAGCACTTTCCAAAGATAAAACCGATAATATAGCAAATTTTGGATTATCAGTGGTTTACTCTTTCGATGCCTATTCAAAGAAGGACTATTTTGAAGCCTGGAAGTATTTTCAAATAGCTGAAGAAAATATTGCCTCTTTTAACGAAGATGACCGACCCGTTTTAGATCAGTACTTTTTTAAAGTAGATAAAAGAAGACGTAATAAGCCCTTAAATAAAAACATGGAATGGGAGCGCAAAAATGTAGAAGATAAATTGATAAAATATGTTCGCGAAGAAAATAATCTAGAAATAGCCAATCGATTTTTAAATGAATTTCCTGATTCCAGGTATCATGAAAATGTAGTTCATATTCGGAATTATATTGAATATAGAACTGCTGAAAACGCTAACACGGTTGAAGCTTTTAATGCTTTTCTCAAGAAGTATCCAACATCGGCACAAGTTAAAGTGGCAACAGCCAATCGAAATAGAATTGCCTATAAGCAGGCAGTAGCATCCAATAGTTTAACGGCACTTAAAGGATTTGTAAAGATGTATCCTGCTGCTTTACAAGTTGAAGATGCTAAGAAATTAATGGGAGTTTTTGCATATAATGAAGCGGTGCAAAAAAACACTTTAGCAGCTATTGAGCAATTTATGATTGATTATCCAAATTCATCGAAAATGCCAGAGGCAAAAATTGTGAAACGAAAACTCTTATTCGAATGGGCCAAGAGTGTAAATACTTTGGATGCTTACAACCAGTTTGTAGCTCAATATCCTGAGGGCGAAATGTATATCGATATTTTTAATTTAAAGGCTTCTGCGTTGGGTGAACAACTGCTCATTGACTTTCCCATGGAAAATTACAGCTTTATTAAAGGTTTTGATAACAATAAGATAAACGATTTTGGTGGCGATATTGCCATACGACCCAATGGTGAAATACTTTTGGTAGGAAACTCAAAGAAAGCAGCTGACGAAATGAATGATGTTTGGATGCTTGGTTTAAGTGCCGAAGGAAAAATGAATTGGAATACCATAATTGGTAATCAATACGACGATTTGGCCAACAAAGTGTACATCAACAATAAAAATGAAATTTTTGTAGCTGGTTCAACCAATGCCATGGGCGATAGCATTCCTGGAAAATCGTGGATTTTTAAATTAAATCCTGAGGGAAAGAATATTTATAATAGAACGCTAGAAGGTCAAGAAATTCATAGTTTTCAAATTTACCCCGATGGAAAAGCCATTATTTGTGGTACTGCCTATAATTATACCGATTCAACTAATTATACTTTTCTGGAGCGTGTAAACGAGAATGGCAGAAAGCTTTGGGATAGAACTTATAGTCAGTCTGGATATTTAGGTGCTGTGGTTATTAACAATGTAAATACAGCCTTTGTTGCTGGTGAACGATGGTTATTTGCTATTGGCGAACAGGGTTATTTAAAATGGGACAAAATTATTGAAGACTCAGCCGTAAATATTAATTCAGTAAAAATTACCGGAGATAATAAAGTGGTTTATTCAGGAACCAAAGGAAATGAAATGTATGCCTTGGCTTTCGATTTTGCTGGAAATAAACTCTGGGAAACTACTTTTGAACGTGTTGATTTAGCTAAGGTTAAAGAAAGCTGCATATTATCGGACAATAGCATTTTAATTGCCTCAGAAACCATTGACAAAAAGATAGTTATTGCAAAAATTAGTAATACTGGAACTTTTGTAAGCAATAAGGTATTTTCATTAGCAAATGGAGTTGCTTTAAATGGGATAGAAGCACTTGCTAACAACTTTGCCCTTGTGAGTGCCACCAGATTGGGGCAACAAGATTTAATTGTATTTAAATTGAATTTTTAAGGAAAACACAAAGGCACTAAGACACAAAGAAAAAATATTTAATCTTGGATCACCACCCTCTGGGTGGTTTTCTTTTATATCTTCATTCACTAACCACCTTTAAAATATAGCCGCTACCATGAATGTTAACAATTTCAATATTGCTATCAGCCTTTAAAAATTTGCGGAGTTTGGTAATGTAAACATCCATGCTGCGAGCAGTAAAATAACCTTGTTCGCCCCAAATTTTGTCCAAAGCAAAGTTTCTATCTAGTACTCTATTAATATTTTGCGAAAGGTAAAGCAATAACTCAGCTTCTTTTGGAGAAAGTTTTACGCCTTCTTCATCGTTATATTTAAGATTGCGTTTTTTATAATCAAAAGTATAGTTTCCAATTAAAATGTCTTCCTCAATATCATCGAAGTTGCTTCCTTGCTGATTGCGTTTTAAAATGGCTTTAATCTTATAAATCAACACATCAGAATCGAAAGGTTTGGTTACATAATCGTCGGCACCCACAGTAAAGCCTTTTATCATATCTTCTTTTAAAGTTTTAGCCGTTAAAAATATAATAGACATGGTGGGTTTTAATTTTTTAATTTCAGTACCAATGGTAAAGCCATCTACATGAGGCAGCATCACATCAAGAATACACATATCGTAAATTCCTTTTGAAAAACTGGCCACTGCATGTTTGCCATCATTTACCCAATCAACCACAAAATCGTTCATTTCTAAGTACGATTTCATTACCGATCCAAAATTTAAATCGTCTTCAACTAAAAATATTCTGTTTTTACCGATCATATCTATATAATTCTAATGAATTAAATGTATTTAATTTTTACGTAAACTGCGAGGAATTTTTATTTCGAAGGTGCTTCCTAAACCTTTATTGCTTTTTACGCTAATATCGCCTTTAAACTGCATTACAATGGCTTTCACATAACTTAATCCCAGACCAAAACCTTTTACCGTATGTATATTACCCGTGGGCACTCTATAAAATTTCTCAAATATTTTATCCAGCGTATCCTTATCCATACCAATTCCTTTATCAGAAATGGCGATGCAATAATTGCTTCCAATTTCATAGCTTTCAACCAGTATTTCAGGAGGATTATCAATGGAGTATTTGTTGGCATTATCCAGCAAATTATAAATAACATTCACAAAATGTGTTTCGTCAACCTTAACCAAATCGTTTTTGGCTTGTAGGTTTTTCTCAATTTTTCCTCCTTTTTGTTCTACCTGAATGCTAATGTTTTTAATGGCCTGTTCAATTAAAGTGTGAACATAGGTTTCTTTAATATTTACATTGAAATCTTTTTTATCGATTAACGCCATTTTAAGCACACTCTCCACCTGGCGATTCATTCTACGGTTTTCTTCCTTTATTATTTCGGTAAAGCGTCCTACTTTTTCAGGATTAGCAATAATATTAGGATTGGTGATTGAATCGGCAGCCAATGAAATGGTAGCAATGGGGGTTTTAAACTCATGAGTCATGTTGTTTATAAAATCGCTTTTTATTTCCGATACTTTCTTTTGATTAAATATAATGCGCAGGGTAAAGTAAAAAGTTATTAGAATGATAATAATAAACGCCAATGAACCTGTAAAGGGCCAAACCAGCGAACCGTAAATATAGTTTCTCTTCTCCGGAAAAAATAATACGATCTGATCCGACTGCATTAATATATCGTTTGGAAAAAGACTGGTTTTATAAGCCTTATCTGTTTCTTTTTTGTTAAATCCTTTTGATTTTAATTTGTCGTAAAACTGCCCTCTAAAATTGGCAATTCCATATTCAAAATCAAGATTTATATCATTGATTTTAAACTCATAGGCTAGGGTTGGAGCAATAATGGAATAACTTAAGCGATCTTCCATGGGAACATCTTTAATGGAGAATTCAAGAATCATTTGTTCCATTACATTGTTCAGTTGTTCCTCCATCGGGTTTTTATTCTTCTGCGCTCCATGAACTTCGGCAGTTGTATTATTTCCTTTGGGTTTTGAAATAGACGAATACGAACGAATACGCTGCGTGGAGTTTCCATCGGTAATTATGGTATCGTAGCCATATTTTATGGTTTGTATGCCATCTTTTTCTATGGTTTCAACCGTCATATTGTTATTATCATTAAGTATGAGTACATCGCCCGATTTTTCATTCCAAAAATCAGAAAACTCAATAACAATGCTATCATTTACCGTATGCTGATTTTTACTTAAAATTTTTTGCTGCAATTGAACTTGCGGCATCGATGAAAAAATATTTGACATAAAATAAGCATTCTGATTTCGTTCAATCCGCTGCGACGCACGCACCAGCGCTTGATTCACTTTCTGATCGAATTGCTTTTCTTTAATGGTAATGGCGTTGTTCATCCAATAAATTTGAACGGCTATAATCCCAATTAAGGAGAAACCCATCAGTAATACGATACCTATGTATTTGTGTTTATTCAATGTATTTTTATTTGAATTCTTATTTATAATTTATTTTTCAATTCAAAAATATAAAAACAATTGATGCTTTAACCTTTTTTAACTAAACCTTAACAGTTTTTAACCGCCCTTTAACCTCTTGACTTTCAAATATGCCATACTTTTGAATCGACAAATTTGAGTTAAACAAAAATGTTGTTATGCAAAAGTAGATCTAAAGTAACAAGTATTTGAAATTGAAATTAAAAAAACAGATACAAATACTTGATACTTATTTCTCAAAAGAATCGATACCCCTTACTACGTAATATATAATGTTATTAATCCTTAAAACCTTAAAATGATGACTAAAAATTACACTTTTGCACCCATTGTACTATTAATAGTACTCATTGTCAGTCTTATTGGTGGCAAGCTTTCGGCACAAAACACTCAGAAAAAAGTAAATGTTACTAAAGTAATAACTGATGGCGAAACATCTGATGCTGATAAAGCCCACGAGAAAGTGATTGTGAAAAATTTTGAATTTACATCCTTTGGGGATTCTACCGATGTAATTAATATGGATTCATTAATTCAAATTC
This sequence comes from Salinivirgaceae bacterium, assembly GCA_016342715.1. GTDB lineage: Bacteria > Bacteroidota > Bacteroidia > Bacteroidales > SZUA-534 > JAEINW01. Next base: position 9,188 of record JAEINW010000188.1, read on the forward strand.
ATTGCTCAGGGAACTTTACCACTAGTGATTCAATTTTTAAAATTATTAAAATCATTAACGGAGATACAATAATTAGTGGTAATTGGACCGATTCTATACACCATGTATTTAATGAGAATTTTAATTCAGATTCTATTCAAATGATGATAAAAAAGTTTGGTGAGGAATTTGAATTTACTACTGATTTTGATTTTCACATGAATCTTGATTCCTTATTAGATCCACTAAATAAAATGGATATAGATGTATCAGATTTCATTTTTGTAAACGAGGATGGTGAACATTCAAAAAACATTGAAGTTATTGTAAACTCAGGAGCTAACAAAGGTCATGGCATGATTATCATTACTGACGATGGCGAAAACATTAAAATAGAACGTGAGGGTGAAATGGTCTTTATAAATAAGGATAACAATGTAAAAGATGTTGAAAGTAACATTGAAGTAATTGAAGACGAAAATGGAAAAGTAATTGTATTGCAAACCCGAATTGTTTTGGATGAGCTTACAAAAGAAGAACAAAAAGAACTAAAAGCTCAGGGCTTAAAAACCAGTAAAAAAGAACCTGCATTTGAATACCTGAAATTTTATCCAAACCCAACGTATGGAGAATTTAACATACAATTTCTCTTGGCTAAAAAAAGCGATATTGAAGTGAAAATTTCGAACATGCTAGGGCAGGTTGTTTTTAACGAAAAGCTTAAAGGTTTTGAGGGAGAATACCGTAAAGCAGTAAACTTAAAACCAAATGGAAAAGGAAATTATGTGTTGCAAATCATTCAAGGCGACCGCATAATTTCAAGAAAAATTATCGTTGAATAAACGCGTTTGATATTTTATCGCCTATTATATCAAATATTTATTAAAATAAATACACACACACCTAAAAATTAGAGAGGTTGGCCAGATTGTTGGTTAGCCTCTTTTTTTTCGTGAAACTCAAATTTTAAAAGCAAAGCGCATGAAAATTTGTAAGTTGAACGAACTTTGTAAAATGTTCTCACATTGTATCGTCCTGATTTTGGTTGACTCTTTTTCTTAGTTATTAACTATTATCTCAAATGTTAAATTTGTTAAAACTA
>JAEINW010000189.1 GCA_016342715.1 Salinivirgaceae bacterium
ATATGCCTTACAGGCAATTAATTGTCTGAATGTATTAACCGACTTTTTTAAACCACCTTTTCTAATTTTTTAATTTATGTTGACATAGGGATAACCTATAAAATAATACAAGTTTGAAACTTCATTTGCTTGCAACTACTTAGTTTAGTTATAGTATTGTTTTAAATTTTTCTCAAAAACTTTCTTGTTTGCTTGGTTAATACCTTCAATAATGGCTTCCATTTTCTGTAATCTGGAATCAATTTGATCGGAAGTGAGTTGACTCTCATTATTAAAAACCACACGATCAATTTTGTAGCCTTCTAAATTCAAGGTCATTGCAACCGCAGCTTCAAAATCATCGAAAATAATAACTGAGGGTAAGTTATTTGCATTGTATTTTACAATCGATTTGGTAACCGCATTTTGAATGTAATCAATTTGTTCTTGACCTAAATAATGTGAACCTACCATTAGTTTTATCATATCAATAATGGCAACTTTGTTTGTTTCTCTATTTGAAACAAGTACTTGATATTCTTTATCGGAAGTTGTACGAAATAAATCAATAAATGCAGGTGGAAGCAATTTTATATCCCCCAATTCACCTTTCTTCTCTTTTAATTTATATTCTTTTTGAGCCAATTTAATGTTGTTCGGAGCATAATATTCCCATTTTTTTGTTCTTTTAAAACTTTCAGTCATCGGATTTGGTTTCCAATCAGATTCGGGTCTTTTCATTAATGGTGCGGTCATGCTTAATACACCCGATTCAAATGAATATATTATGGAATTTATAAAATGTATATATCCGCCTCCAATATTGTTGTGTAAGGCACTCCAAAGGGTTTGGCTCTTTTCTTTTGTTGGGTTTGTATTGTCCTTTTTTCTTTTATCAAAGTCTTTGTTTTTAAGCTCATTAATAAAATCGGCATCTAAATTCACTGGATAATAGGTTACTTCGTCGCTTGTTAATGATGAGTTTTTTGAATGGTAAAGTCCTTTTACTTCGTGAATAGTACTTGAGTCATTAGAAAATGTAATGTGAATATTGAAATCTGCACCCCATTTCATATCTGAGATTTCTGGACGATTTTGTCCGTTTGAAAATAACATGGTTGAAAGGAAGGAAAGCGTTAAAATTATTTTTTTCATTCGTTTAAAATTTGTGACTATGTTGCGATTTGATACACATTTTTATCATGCTCGTGTGTCTCAATAGTTATTCGCTTTCGCTCATGAAAACGCTTCGCTAAGTTATCACAGACATGGTCTGTTTCATGAAATTTTATTTAAGTATTTCAAATTCTACTTTACGACTTTAATTTTACCCCTCTCCCGACCAATGTCGTGATCTCCCCTGCAAGCATGAGAGAATGCTTTGCTTATTTGAAACTGCTAAAGTTAAAATTTAGTAGTTTTAAGCTCCCGCCTTAATTTAGGGAGGGCTGGGGAGGGTATACAAAATGAGATCAAGCTGTTTTTTCATTTTTAAAGTATCAAAGTTGAACTAATTATATCCGTCTTTAATAACAAATTTAGGAAATTGTTAGACTTATAACTTAAAATGAAATTTTATAATTGAATAAAAATGACCGAACTTCGATAATTATCTGAATATTAATAATTAATCATGCGAATAAATTTAGTAAAACTTTTTTTCAAGCTTGCTATTGATTCAAAAGTAGTTAATAGATCGAAAAATGTAGCGCTTATTGTAGGTATTGTGTTGAATGCAATAAATCAATGGGAGGCATTATTTACATTGAATTTGTCAGGAATTGATTGGGTGAAATTCTTGTTAACCTTTATGGTTCCATACCTTGTGTCAACATATTCGAGTGTAATGGCAAAATTAACATTTCAAGTTGGTGAAATTGCCCCAATAAATGCCATTTTGCGATGTAAAAAATGTTCCAATAAAGTTATCCATATAAATAAAGGTGAAATTGTTCCTGAATGCGATCAGTGTCCTACTACTAAATGGATTATTATTGAAAAAGGGGTGTCAAGAGCAAAAAGTTTTGAAGATAACAAAGAATCGATGGCATTTTTTGCCGAATATAACCCGGCTCCTGTATTTCGGTTCGATTATCAGGGAACTGTACTGATGTCGAATCCTGCAGCTAATGAATTTTTTAGTTCCGATATTGTAGGTGTCGATGTGCATACCTTGGCAAGAGAGTTTGTTTCTGTTAAATTTAATGAAGTAATTGATAAAGGCCAAATTCGATCGTTTGTTGAAAAAATTGGAAATAAAACCATGCGATTTGAATTTAGAGGAATTCCAATGCTTGGTGTATGTCAGGTATATGGAGCCGATATTAGTGAAGTACTTGAAGCACGACTTGATAATATTCGTTTAAGTACCGCCATTGAACAAAGCTCAAATTCAATAATGATAACTAATACCAAAGGCAATATTATGTTTGTTAACAAAGCCTTTGAGAATGTTACAGGATACACTAAAAATGAAGCCATGGGTAAAAACCCCAGGTTTCTAAAAACCGATCATTTGCCGAATGAAGCGTATGAAAATTTATGGAAAACCATTGCTAAAGGAGATGTTTGGAAAGGTGAATTTCATAATATGAAGAAAGATGGAACTACCTATTGGGAAGAAGCAACGATTAGTCCAATTAAGAATGAAGACGGTGAAACTATTAATTACATGGCTGTAAAGGAAGATGTGACAGCTCAGAAGGAAATTAAAAACGAATTAAATTCGATGGCTTTATTTGCTATGTTAAACCCAGAGCCAGTTTTCAGATTTAACCCTGAGGGAGTTGTTATTAAATCGAATCCTGCTGCTAATGAATCCTTTGGGAAAGATAGTATTGTGGGACTGCATATAATTGATCTTTTACCAAAATGTAGTGATTTGGATATTGAATCAGTAATTAAAAATGCTGCAATTGAGACCGCTGAAGAAAATGTTGGTGAAAGGATTTACAGATTATTGATGCGTGGCTTACCAGAATTGAACGTTTTGCAGGTTTATGGATCAGATATTACTGCACGAAAAAAAGCTGAAGAGGAAATACGAGTTAAAAATGAACATATTGCACAAAGCATTAGATATGCCAGTAGAATTCAGGATGCTGTATTGCCTCCCAAAAGTAAAATTGAAGATTTAGTACCGGAACACTTTATATTTTTTCGACCTAGAGATATTGTAAGTGGCGATTTTTATTGGATGGCTAGAAATAATAACAAACTTATAATTTCAGCTGTTGACTGCACAGGACATGGAGTTCCTGGAGCATTTATGAGTATGCTGGGAATATCCTTTTTGAATGAAATTGCATCTAAAAACAATGAGGAGCCGGCGAATGAAATTTTAAACAAATTGCGTGTGATAGTGAAAAGTACCTTGTCAAGTTCAGGTACCGACGCTCGCGATGGCATGGATATGGCATTATGTGTAATTGATTATGATTCAATGAAGATGCAATATGCCGGTGCAAATAATCCCTTATATTTTATTCGTAATAAGGAATTAAATGTAATAAAAGCCGATAAAATGCCAATTGGTCATCATTTGCGTGAGAAAGCAAGTTTTACAAATCATGAGTTTGAAATTAAAAAAGGCGATGTGTTTTACATATTTTCAGATGGATATGTGGATCAATTTGGTGGGGATAGGGGAAGAAAATTTTCATCAAAAGGATTTAAAGAGCTAGTTTTAAGTATTCATGATAAACCAATGGCAACACAATATGAAATTATAGCTGAAACATTTGATAATTGGAAAGGTGAACAATCGCAAATTGATGATGTGTTAATAATTGGAGGAAAAATTTAAGAAGAATAATCGTTCAAAACCATCGTATAAATTAACTTTGTCACCTAAAATAGTTTTGCGATGAAAAAAATAAAATTTTTTATTTGTTTTTCTTTTCTTTTTGTGGGATTAATTCATTCGAATGCAAATAATATAGAATTGCATGATTTTGAAAGTGTTAGTGTTTTTGGTAAAATTGAGGTCAGGTTAGAAAAGGCTGATAAAAACAGTATTGAATTTATTCAGGGAGATTACAATCAGGATTTAGTTAGTTTTGTGGTTGAAGAAAATGAATTAAAAGTTCGTTTACTAAAAGAATTTCCTCGTGATATAAAAGCAAGAGTTACGATTTATCATAAAGGAATTAGCAGTTTAAAAGTTGGTGGAGGTGCCAAGGTTTATAATAAAGGAGCCATTGATGTGAATGTTTTCACCATTGAATCAAAAAGTGGAAGTTCTGTCGATTTGTTAATTAATGCCGATTCAATTTCAGCAAAAGTTAATAGAGGAGCTTTTGTTCGATTAACAGGAAAATCGAATATTTTAAAATTTAAAACAGCAAGCGCAGGAGTTCTTCGAACTAACGATTTAATTTGCAATTCGGTTTTTGCTAAAATGAGGGGTGGAACTGCGGAAGTTGATGTTCTGGAATATTTGGAGGTGAAGGTGTGGTTTGGAGCTACATTAAAATACAAGAAAAAACCCAACAAGTTAATTAAGGGTTCCTTTGCTGGTGGTAAAGTTGGACTATTGGAAGATTATTAAAATTATCAAACGAAAAATAAAATGAAAATTACTGCTGCAGAATTCATTATTAGTAACACTGATTACAAACAATGTCCAAAGCCTGATATGCCCGAATATGCATTTATAGGGCGATCGAATGTTGGAAAATCATCGCTAATAAATATGCTAACAAATAACAGTAAGTTAGCTAAAGTATCAGGCAGGCCTGGTAAAACTCAGTTGATTAATCATTTTAAAATTAATAATACTTGGTATTTGGTTGATTTGCCTGGATATGGATACGCTAAAGTTCCAAAAACCGAACGCTATAAATGGCAAAAGTTTATTCAACAGTATGTCTTAAATCGTGAAAATCTGTATTGCTTATTTGTATTAATAGATTCGCGTTTGGAGCCACAAAAAATTGATTTAGAATTTATGGAGTGGTTAGGAGAAGAACAAGTTCCTTTCACCATACTTTTTACAAAGACAGATAAGCTGACAAAAAATCAATTGCATAGTAATATTGCAGTATATACCAAAAAGTTGAAAGATGTATGGGAAGAATTACCTCCCTATTTTTTAACCTCAGCAAAAACAAATTTGGGTCGTGATGAAATAGCTTCCTACATACATGAAATTAATATTGAAAATCCAATAAAATAATTGGAAAAATATTAATAAATAAACTTGTTGTTAAAAAGAAAATTAAATAGGCAATCTGATGTAATAAATTATTAATTTTAGCAACTTGAATTATTTAATCTTAATTTACAGAAAATCAACTTATTATGTCACTTACGGCTCCAATTAAACTTTTTTCAGGTACAGCAACAAAATATTTAGCAGAAAAAATTGCTGAAGGCTATGGCGCAAATCTAGGAAAATCAGCAAAACAAGTTTTTAGCGATGGGGAATTTCAACCATCGTATGAAGAAACAGTTAGAGGTAATCATGTTTTTGTTATTCAAAGTACATTCCAACCAGCTGAAAACTTATTTGAATTATTACTAATGATTGATGCCGCAAAAAGAGCATCGGCATATAAAATTGTTGCTGTGATACCATATTTTGGTTATGCAAGACAAGATAGAAAAGATAAACCAAGAGTCTCAATTGGTGCTAAGCTTGTGGCCGATTTATTAGTTACTGCCGGTGTGTCAAGAATCATGACTATGGATTTACATGCGGATCAAATTCAGGGATTTTTTAATATTCCTGTTGATCATTTGTACGCATCTTCTATTTTTATGCCGTACATTCGTGGCTTGAACTTGGAAGATTTGGTGATTGCAGCTCCTGATATGGGAGGATCAAAACGTGCAAATGCCTATTCATCTTATTTAGGAACCCCTGTTGTTATTAGTCATAAAAGTCGTTCAAAGGCTAACGAAGTTAGCGAAATGAAGGTTATTGGCGATGTTGAAAATAAAAATGTAATTATTGTTGATGACATGGTAGATACTGCAGGAACCATTACAAAAGCTGCAGGAATCATGATGGGTAATGGAGCTAAAAGTGTTCGTGTTATGGCTACACATCCAATATTAAGTGGGCCTGCTTATGAACGATTAGAGAACTCAGCAATAAAAGAATTAATTGTTACTGATACTATTCCATTAAAACAGCAAAGCGATAAAATTACTGTTCTATCGGTAGCCGATATATTTGCAAATACAATAAAAAGCGTATATAACGAAAGGTCAATAAGTTCCAATTTTATTTTTTAGAAAAACGGCTACATAGTCATTAGTATTTTGTATCTTTGCAGCCGCAAAAAATTATTGTTTAACGTGTAATGGGGGACTTGGTCTCAGGTAGCACATAAAGTTAATTCGTATGAAAACCTTTGATATTAAAGGAGTTGAGAGAAAAGATGTTGGTAAAAAATCAACAAAAGCGGTAAGAAAAAATGAGCAAGTGCCATGTGTTATTTATGGCGGAAAAGAAAACATTCATTTTGCTGTTGAAAAAAAAGCATTTCAATATTTAGTATATACTCCAAATGTATATATTGTGAATATTGATATCGATGGAAAAAAATATCAAGCAATTATGCAAGATATTCAATTCCATACTGTAACAGATGAAATTGAGCATATTGATTTCTTTGAAGTAAACGAAAAGAGACCTGTAAGTATTTTAATTCCAGTAAAATTGACAGGTTTGGCAGAAGGTGTTAAGCAAGGGGGTAAACTAATGCTTAAGCAACGAAAACTTAAAGTTAAAGGATTAGTTAAAGATTTTCCTGATACTTTAGATGTTGACATTACTAGCTTAACTTTAGGTAAATCGGTTAAAGTGGGTGAATGTAATTTTGATAATTTAGAGCTTTTAGACAACAAAAATTCTGTTATTGCTACAGTTAGACTTACACGTAGTGCAATGTCTGCAAAAGCAGATACTGCTGAAGGAGAAGCTGCTGAATAATATAATAAAATGAAATATCTTATTGTAGGGCTAGGAAATATTGGACCAGAATATTTCCACACCCGACATAATATTGGATTCCAAGTATTGGACGCTTTTGCTAAAGCGTCCAATGCTGTTTTTAAGGATAGTAGAAGAGCCTTTGTGGCAGAAACTAAACACAAAGGGAGAACACTTATTCTTATTAAACCCACAACATTTATGAATTTGAGTGGAAAGGCCGTGAATTATTGGCTCAAAAAGGAGAATATTCCACTCGAAAACTTAATGATAATAGCTGACGATTTAGCTTTGCCTTTTGGAAAGATTCGGATTCGTGCTAAAGGCGGGGATGCAGGTCATAATGGATTAAAAAATATTAATGAGACTCTTGGTACTAATGCTTATGCACGCTTGCGTTTTGGTATAGGTAATGAGTTTCTGCAAGGGCAACAAATTGATTATGTACTGGGCGAATGGGATGGCGAGGAAGTAAAGACATTACCAGAGCGCATCAATCAATGTATTTTAGCAATAAAATCATTTCCTTTTGTTGGCATTCAACGAACTATGAATGAATTCAATAATAAGTAATTGTAATTAATTACTGTTCAAAAACCACATTGTTGTCAGAATTGCAGAATTTGCAATATTCTTTTTTCACCAAACTATTTTCGAAAACCTTTAACGAGAAATATTCTCCATTAAAAAGTTCACAGAACCTATTGGGATTTAGTTCTCTTGCTCTTTGCATAGCATAATTAAAGTTATTTGTATGCATTCTTTCTTCATATCTGCTGCAAAGCGATATGTAAGTGTAAAAAAGTTTTTCATTGGCCGATGGCAATTTAACCCAAGGTTCCAAAGTTTTTAAAGCAAATAAATAATCATTGTTTTCAATATAAAGTTCGGTAAGCTTAAGGGCGTTGTTTAAGCTTTCTTCTTTAATATTTACTATTTGCTTAATTCTTTCAATACATTCTTCTTTAATTTTATTATTAGTTGAAATAGAATCAGCAAAGGCTATTAATTTAAACTGTAGTTTGATATTTAATCCGTCAACGGTTTTCTTTTTGAGAGGGGTGTAATACAAACGATCTACTTGAGTTTGAAGATTGGAAACCATATTCAAATCGGCAATTTTTTCATTGCTAATTTGGGCAAAGAGCTTATTAAATACAATATATTCATTCGAAGGATCAAGTAGGTATATTTCATTAAGTTTTGTTGCAAAATCCTCGTCCGATATTTGATTTGTTATATATTTAAGCCACAAGCTGTTCATATGCAAACCTGCATAAGCACTTTTTTCTGGAATAAGTAACTCATTAATTGAATTAGGTAAATATCTTTTTAATTCAATTTGCTTCATAAAAAATTTTTGGATGGACAGTGCAAGAGCTCTATCATTTTCAGCTATTGCGCTGTTAAATTTCTTTATAACATAAGGTTTTTCATTTTCTCCAGATATGTCATAGGTAACCTTCATGTCAATTTGAGCATATCTATGATTTTTCAATATGGGTTCAAGTTCTTTGTTAAGATTATAATCTTTAATATACGCTTGCGCTTCGTCAAGTTTCATTGAAGCTAAAATATTATGATTGGTGTTTAAAATATCTTTTTGAAAATCGGACCAATTATACTCGGTTAAAATATTGGTATTGATAATATCTGACTGTCTGTCTCCTAATACCTTAACAATACTTTCGGCTCTTTTTTGTTGAAGAAAGTTGTTTTCACTGTCGGTACCTTCAATGGAGGAATAAGCGGTTATTAGCATATTGTAAATAACAAAAGCAGGCTCGTTTAAAAGCTTTATAAAAGGTTCAATGTCTTTGGTTTTATAGCTGGTTTTTTTGTTTTCAAATGGAATTCGAAAGGTAAGACTCATTGAATCGGCAATTGGTTTATAAGAAAACCTAGAATTTATTGATACAGTATCGGCTAAAAGAGAAATGTTTTTTGTGTATTTGCCACTTGGTGTTATTGTAAAATTTTTAGGAATACTTTTGCAAACACTTTTGTTTTGAATAATAACAAGGTTTAATTCATAATTATTTGAAATCCCTTCTGGTAACATAGCCAACTGCGTTTTGAAAGCATTGGGATTATTTTCTAAATCGGCTAAATTATTTTTAAATAGTTTTTTGGTATATAGTCTCTTGGTTAATATTCCAGAGTTTAATAAATTGTAGTCTACAATATTAGCACTACCGCAACTATATTGTTCTTTTTGTAAAATATCAACCGCTAATCCATCTTTTTTCTTTCTAATTATACGTTTAATATTTTTAATGTTATCGGTTTCAAAATAGATCGCATTTCCTTCTACTGATAAATTTGCCTGAAGATCGAGCAGATCATCTTTTCTGTCAATTTTCTTGCAGTAAAGAGGATTATTGTCATCCAAACCATATGATTTTGTTGTGTAAGCAACAGGCAGCTCTTCAAGGTGTTTTGGCCCTTCATTATGCGATTTGTAATTTCCAAATACTACCGAAACGTAAACTTTTCTTTTTTTGTCATCAAGTTTTGCCGAAATACCAATTCGGTTAAGGCTTATATCTTCAAGTATTTCAGATTTTTTTGTATTTGAGAACCAGTAAAAAACAATATCACTAGCTATTTTTCCATAGGTATAGGGTATTTTACCTTTACTGATATTTGTCTTTTTAACTAACTCGCAGCCATTTTTTGAGCCTCCATAAAATAAAATACGATCCCCCGTTGTTTGTTTCTTTTTGTTTTCTTGTATAATTTCGTCATCATTTATACTAAGCATATAAATGGCTTGATCTTCAGCCGCTTTTTGTAAAAGGGTATCTTTTGTTTTTAAATCGAATCCTCTGGTGGCTAATATTCTATTTATTTCATCGAAAATAATTTCTTCAATAACTTCTTCATAAAAAAGATCTGAATTTGCATTGTCAGTGGAGTTAATAACAGTGTTTCCAACAACATATGCTTTATTTGTTTGTGAATAGTTTTGAGCTATTAGGCTGCTATGATGAAATTGAATGGCAATTGTTAGAAAAATAAAAAATGCCCAGAAATTATTTGATTTGAAAATTTTCATATACACTCTAAAATTGTTATTAACCAAGCAAACGACAGCTATATTGGTTATAAACTATACAAAACTAAAAATATTATTCAAAAAGCAATTAAAATATTTGATTTATTGTATTATTTCATAATCAGCCATTTAACAAAAAAATATTATTTGTTGTTATGTTTTTACATTAATTCGGCTAGCAATCCCAACTGCTGAAAACAGTTAACTTAAGGGGGTTGCTTAAAAATATTTTTCGGGATA
>JAEINW010000190.1 GCA_016342715.1 Salinivirgaceae bacterium
ATTTATCCATTTTCAAATCTTAAAATGATTTTTAAAATCCTTGCAGATTAATCTACGAAAGTATTGGATGTCTGAAAGTAGCCTTTTCAATTGAAATACAACTTTCCAATTACCCACATAACCGCAATTATTATTGATACCGTGTTGGTTGCAGCACTTAATTTGTCACTTAACCATTTCTTGAAATTGAAAGTTTTAAAATTATAATCTGTAGAAGCTGATTCTACAACATTGTTTATCCAAATTTCACTAATCTCTTTTTTTGTGGAATAATCTGTTTTCCAAGTTTCATTAAAAGTATCAATACTGATTGATGCAAATTCATTTACAATTAAGTCTACTTGTTTTAAAAGTTTGATTATGGATTTTGGAACAGATTTAAGTAGAACATTTGGTACGATTTCAATATTTTCCTTTCCTCCAGCTGAAAAAACATCTCTAACGCTTGTGCATATTATTCTTTGCTTTACAGATAGCCATAAAACAAAATTATCATATTTGTTTGGACTTTGCCTTCTTATTACTTCAGGGAAATATACATATCCAAGAATTCTTATATTGTCTCTTTCTTCCTTGCTTAAAGACTTCCACAATTTGAAAATTATAGCGTCTGGTTTATATTCCTCATTTTCAAGCCACCATAGTTCTTGACCTTTTGAAAGTTTACTTCGGTAGTAATCTTTGAAAGGCTTTATAGGATTCTGACTTTGTCTAATAATATCATACTCAATGCCTACTTTATCAAAAATTGTTTCGCCAATATTCAAATCCATATCAATCGCATATCTTGGAGAATGCGTTACAAGAACATCATATAGGCAATCCTGATACAATCTACATTTAAATTCTATTGGATTGTGGATTTTTCCAAAAAGCATGTAAATTCTTTGAATATCTTCAACTCTTGTACTTTCCAAAACACTATTTCCTGTAGTTTTCCAATGATTCTGTTTCGTTGATTTCACTTCAACGCCATAATAATTATTGGCTATTATATCAGGAAATTTTTGACCTGAAACTAATTCTATTGTTCCCTCAAATGGTGTGTTTTGTGCGCAAGAACACATCACATCATAAACTTCATCTTCTAACCGATTTCCTAGAAGTGTTAAATATCGGTCATTCTGTTTTGTTGATGTTTCTTGTAATGTATTTGTAGCTAATGTAATTAGTTTTTCAAAATCTACATTTTCAACATCCTTATTTACACTAATTAACATGAGTTATTCTTTAAAGTATTTGTCCCACAAGTTTTCAATCCGTTTAGCCAAATTATAAGCCATTAAAGGTGGAACTGCATTCCCAATGACTTTATAAGCTTGCGATGGACTTATTAAAAATTTCTTTCTAGGTTCATCTGATTTTACAACAAATTCAAAATCTGGTGGAAAAGATTGGATTAAACCACATTCACGAACTGTTAATCGTCGTTCCGTTTTCCCTGAATTTAATTCTGAATTATACTTACCTCCATTTAATATTGAAAGCCTTCTGAATTCAATATTTCCATGATGTTCAGCTCTAATTGTAGGTCCAATTTTATCCAATTTGATTTCAGACTGACCTTGGCAATGTTTCCCCATAAACTTTGCTTTAGAATAGTTTTGCTGGGATAAATCATCTGATAGCTCAGGCTCTTGAATATTATTTAGCACATCTTTCAATGATACAAAAGAATCTTGTTTATGCGTAATAGGTGGATAAGGATTAAAATCGCTAGATATTTTTTTCTTTGAAAGTTCTTTTAATGCTTTGGGAGTTAATTCTGATTTCTTTATACCAATAAAAATAACTCTTTCTCTTGATTGAGGTACGCCGTAATTAGCTGAATGTAAGACTTGCGGCTCTAGAACTATATATCCATTCCCATTTGCTGATGCAAAATCTTTCTGTATTATTTCTTTAACGTCCGAAAGATTCACTAATCCTTTTACATTTTCTGCTATAAAGATTTTTGGTTCAGTAATCTCTACAACTCTTTTCATCCAATAATAAAGTTTCCCTCTAGATTCTTCCGTAGGTAAATCTCCATTTATAAGCTTTCCATCATGTTTCCTATGAGAGTTAAATCCATTTCTTTTACCAGCAACACTAAAATCTTGGCACGGAAATCCACCAGTAACAATATCAACTTTTTTTGGGAATACGTTTAATCCTTGCTCATGCAGTTTTACCAGATTTACAATACTTTCAGTATGGAAAACTTCAGGTTTGTAATTATACTTAGAAAAGTTGTGAACCCAGGTGTTTCGGGCATCTTTTAAAATATCATTTGCAAAAACAGTCTTAAAACGAGTTGATTTTAATTCTAAATAATTTCTGTCAATAGTCTTTTCAACAAAATCATCATATGATTCTGTTGATATTGCCTTTTTATGTACTTTAAATCCACCTTCAAAACCCAAATCCATTCCCCCACAACCAGAAAATAAAGAAACAATATTCAGGTCTTTATCCTCTTTGTCAATATTGTTCAAAGACTTCAGATACAATGAAAGTTGCTCTTTCACTAGGTCTAATTGTGCGTCTTCAATTTCAATATTTTTCAATTCTATTTCCATAAGGGCAAAGATACAATTCTGTTTTCAATTACTGATTTATTTTTATTGCACAACTGTCTCCATGTATTGCAACCAACTGGCATTAAAGTTCTGAAACAATCGATTATCTTATGTTGGCACCTTGGTCTTTCAAGCAATAATACCAAACTGTCGCTATTAATATCTACTGCTTAAAAATCTAAGGAAATGTCTATTTTGCCTCAATAACAGATATTATTTTTGCTGCATTTAATTGAAAGTTATTTTCATATCACGACCGATTAACAAATGCTACATTCATTGGATAATAGCAGAAGCGACCTACTAACTATTCCGTAAGATGGAGAGCATGAATAAAACTTTTTAGTTGACACTAATTGCCGGCTAGAGGCCAGTGATCCATTTTTTCAAGCCAATTTATCAAATACGCTTGTTCTGTTTGCCCAGGAGTGGGTGATAATTCTGCCCTTACATTTAAAACATGTAAATCCATAATAGAGGAGTAACCCGACCTACATATTATTTGTTTGCAATTTTTCAAATAAAAATATAGCTCCTCTGAATTTAAATGATCCACTTTTTTAATGTTTTTGTAATGATTTTCAATTATTGAAACCGATGGCTTTCCACAAACCATTAAAACCGCCTTTTCTGATTTTTTAAACCTTTCAAACAGTTGCTTTTCAAAAATAGTTCGCTGTGGTTCGGGTCCTGATATAATCGCTAAAATATCTGGATAGTTTTCGATAACAATTTCTTGATGTGGCTGGTAATTTTGAAACCGCGACAAAGGCCCAATATACTTGATATTTTTAGGTAAGTTTTTTCCGTGCGAAAGCTTTCCAGATAAACTAGTATTCAAATCTTCGTAGTCTGGAATCCAACACTTGTCGAATTTTGTAATAAGCCTTCGGGTAAACCAGTGCAGTGCGGGTTCAAATACTTTGACTGATCTGGGCAATTGAATAAACACTTGATGTGTAATTAAAACACTCTTTATTTTTTTGTTCCATAAACCATAACGATTATCGGAAATTACCTTCGTAATTTTATACTGCTTAATTATTTTTTTTAGTTGATAATGCTCTTTTATAATTGAAATTCCAAAAAAAGGCAATTGCAACAATATCCAAAGCAGAAAAAATTGTTTGGAAGCATAAGAGATTTTAAAGCCCGATAATTCGATACTCTGTAGTTGTGGAAATTCATTTTTTAAAAACTGTAAAGAGTATCCTGAGCCAGCAATAATAACTTTTGAACCTTCACTAAGAATTTGCTTAATAATAGGAACATCTCTGGTAGCATGTCCTAAGCCCCAATTTAATGGACAAATTAAAACTGTTTCCTTTTTCTGCATCTTTGCAAAGATATTAGCAATAATAAACATAGCAAGCCAAACATTCATCTTCACTTAAATTATAATTAAACATACATTAATATGACATTAGTCATTCCGCTCGTGCGATGAATAACTTAAATTTGGTTAGCTCAAATTGGAATATTATGAAAACTGAAGTTTTAAACTGGAAAGAAGAATACAGCGTAGGTCTTGAAACGGTAGATATTCAACACAAAAAATTCCTTGCGATAATTAATGAGTTAGGAGACTGCATTGCTGATAAAACCTTTAAAGAAAAGGGGCATCATTTGTTTTTTGCCTTGATTAATTTTGCAAATGTGTATTTATTAAAGGAAAAAATGCTGGTTAATAGCCTTAATGAATTAGATTATTCTTTTTTTAGAGGAAAACACATTGCGTTTTTAAAACATCTTCAAGATTTTCAATTAAAATACGAGAAACAATCAACAGAGCAGGTTTTTTTTGATCTCTACAATTACTTAAAGAAGATGTATCCCGAGTTTTTAGCTTACTATACCCCATCATTGGTTGCCATATTAAAAGAAAATGGAATAAACTAAAGCAAACGTGTTACTTCTGATTTCTGTGTAATTTGATTTGTATTAAAATCGAAATTTGAAAGAAGCAATACTCCTGGTTTTTTACCTTTTTCAAAACTTCCTAATTTATCGTTCATGCTTAAGGCTTCTGCCCCATTTTGGGTTGCCCATTTAATTAAATCATTAAAAGCAATGTTTGGAAATGTTTTAACTAAAGTTTTCATTTCCTCAAGAATTGATAACTGTTTATTTGAAGCCAAACTATCGGTTCCTAAACAAACCTTTAATTGAGAGTTTGCAAACAATTCCATATTGGGCAACTGGTTTTCAATAAACAAATTGGAGTTTGGACAAAGCACCCAGAATAATTTATTAAATATTGGCTGCTCCATAATTTGTTGAAGCAATGCTGCTGTCAAGTAAAGATTATGAATTAATAAAACATTTTCATATTCACTTAAAGCATTCAAAAACTCAATGATGTCATCAAAAGAAAAATTCTTTTCTGAAAGGTGTTCCAAAAAATGCACAGAAGCTATTTTTTTTTCTTTTTGTTTCAAAATATGTTGTAACAATTCTTTTGACACGGCATATTTTGAATGAGGCGTGAATTCCCCTTTTAATTTCAACGAACTTAATTCTTCGAATAACAGCTTTCCAGTATTAATAATTTCAGTTTCAGCCCTGTTTCCCAAATTAAAAAGCTCCACAAAATTATAGGTCCGAATGGGTGTTTTCTTTTTTAATGAAATTGTTGAATCCGTATTCATTATGTCTCCCAATCCACTAATTCCACGCGACCACATATATCGCAATTGTTTTTCAGCTTTGCCTCGAATTATCTCTTCTGGATATATTCGTAATTTTGGAATTTGTAAAATAAAATGCGTTAAACCCAGTCCAGGTTTCACTGCATCTTTTAAATGAGAAAGTTCTAAATGGCAATGTGCATTAACAAATCCAGGAACTAAAACACCACTGTAATACTCCAAACCCGCTATCTCTTTTAAGTTGCCATTTGTATTTACAAGGTCCAGAATAATTCCATCATCGTCTAAAACCAAATAAGAATTTTTTATAGGCTCTGATGCAATTGGGTAAATTATATGGGAAGCAATCTTTCTCACAAACCGCTATTTTTTTATTTTATAATCAATTACAATATCTTTTACTGTGGTCGAATTTTCAGATTCAAGTTTGACTGTTTTTTTTGACAAATAAATACCACAATTTATGCATTTGTTAGAATATGGGTTTTTAGGTTCTCCACAAGCTGGGCAAAGATTTTTATCTTTCATCCATTTTTGTTGCAGATTCCACAGTGTGCTTTCCTCAACGCTTAAGTTCCCCCCAATATAACTATAAACAAGGTTTTTAATTGACTTCGACACTTTCGATAAATTTCCGATATAGTAGAAAACGCCTATAAAAATTGAAATTATACTTAAAGCGTTGGCATCAAACAAATAAAAAAAAGTAGCCATTAAAAATGAAAAAAGCAGAATAATATTCTGCTCAAACATTGATATTTTATATAAAACCTGAATGCTTACATTTTCGTCATTTATAATAAACGTTACCGAGGCAGGAAAATTAAGTAGGGTTTTTATTTTCAAGTTGCCTGATTCAAAATGTTTCTGAAAATCTGTATTTTCAAAATTTTCAGGCTTATAAAATATTATTTCGCCCGTGTAATAAAACGGGAAGGTCATCATTTGTTTATATGTGAATAAATAAGTTCTTTCTCAACAATAGGTGGCAAGGTGTCAAAGGGATTGTTTATTTCTGATTTTATTAATCCAATATTTTTTGCATAATACTCTTTATAGTTCCATCTATCCACAGTTAAAGAATCAATAAATTCAACAACAACCAACACATTAGGATACCAAGTAGTATCAAGCACTCCAATGGGTACAATTGGAATAGAATCTTCCGTTTTAATTAATTGCCTTTTAATATATTCACCATTTAACTTATCAACAATCCAAGGTTCTGCTCCTTTTTCAATAAGTAATTTTTTTAGCGGATAAACAGAAGAATATTGTTCAATTGAATACTCATACAAAGCTTTTCCATTATAACAAGGAACCCTTTTTTCTTCACTCATTTCAGAAGAAGAAACTCCTAGTTGATAACTGTGAGTAATATATTCGGTGTTTACCATAATTCGTTCACCATTTGTGTATGTCCAATACGATCCAGGATAGGCCGGCAAATACTCTTTTGGTGATACGATTGCTAATTCATCCTCTTTATTACACGAAAACAGCATTAGAATTAAAAGAATTGGTATCAGCGTCTTTTTCATTTCATCAACTTTAATTTAGCTTAATTTTTTTTCGTGTTGTAACAAAAAGCAAGCCCACACCAAACAAAACAAATGGAATACTTAACCATTGCCCCATATTAAGCACCATTCCTGCCTCAAAATCTACTTGGTTTTCTTTCACAAATTCGATTAAAAAGCGTGCTGTAAATACTAGAATCATAAATAAACTAAAAATTAAGCCTCGCTTTTGTTTTCCATCGTTTTTTGCGTAAATAAAATACAACAATATAAAAATTGCTAAATAACTTAATGCCTCATAAATTTGTGTGGGATGCTTTGGCAGCGTTTCGTGTCGGCGTTCAAAAATAAAACCCCATGGTAAAGTAGTTACATGTCCATAAATTTCTGAGTTCATTAGGTTTCCCATACGAATAAAAAATCCAGCTAATGCAACCATTATTGCCATTTTATCTAAAATCCATAAATAAGGCTTCTTTTCTTTTCGAACAAATATGTATAGCGATATAAAAATTCCTACTCCGGCGCCATGACTAGCTAAACCGCCTTTCCATACCATTAAAATTTCAAATGGGTGTGACAAATAATAACTAGGGTCATAAAACAAACAATGCCCGAGCCTTGCTCCCAAAAGTGTTCCTAAAAACATATAAACAGTTAAACTATCCAACACTTCTTGCTTAATTCCCTCTTTTTTAAAGAATTTTTGCATTAGGTAATAGCCAAAAACAAATGACAAAGCAAAAAGCAAACCGTACCAGCGTGGTCCCCATTCTCCTATTGTGAAAATTTCAGGTTTTATATTCCAATGAATGTAGTTCAATATCATAATTAAATTTTTTTGCAAAGTAATAAAATTATTAAGGCCATTACTTAAAGAATGCACACGAAATTTATATACATTTAGTGGAAATAAAAAATCAAATAAAGCCAATTAAAGTCTTCACTTATTTTAACTGCACAAAATCAAATTTTTATAAAATAAATATTTATATTAGTTTTGGTTGTTCAACAAAGAAAATATAGTTTGTAGAATAGCAATAAAGCAATACCAATTATCAATAACAACACTAAACTTTATTGCTCTATTTTGCAAATTATTTGTTGTCAACCAGTGAGTTACGATTAACGTGGGATAAATCCTGCCTGTGAACAAATTAGATAGAAATGAGAAAACTATTTGTAGTTGTACTTCTTTTATTATCAGCACAATTCATTTTTGCTTCGGGCGAAATTGTATTAAATGGTGTTTTTCAAGGAAAAAATGTATACGTAATGAATCCTTTTGCCTCTTCGGGGGTAGGTTTTTGTGTTTTTGAGGTTAGAGTAAATGGACAAATTACAACCGATGAAATAAATTCAAGTGCTTTTGAAATTGACCTTTCGGTTTTTCAATTTTCAAAAGGAGATAAACTAATTATTATAATAAAACACAAAGATGGTTGTATTCCAAAAGTAATAAACCCTGAAGTTTTAAAACCACAGAGTACGTATGTTTCTACTAACATGAAAGTAAGTCGCGATGGTTTGTTAACATGGGTAAGCACCAACGAAAGCGGATCGTTGCCTTACATTGTTGAACAATTCCGTTGGAACAAATGGGTTGTTGTTGGTCAAATTGACGGCAAGGGAAATAGTGGCTCAAATAATTACTCAATAAAAGTTCATCCCCACGATGGGAACAACCGCTTTAGAATTAAACAGATTGATTATACCCGTAAACCTAGATATAGCAAAGAGATCAGGTATCGTTCAATGGATATGCCTATTACTTTTACACCCGCAAAACCTTCGACAGAAATAGTTTTTTCTAGAGAAACCATGTATGAAATATATGATTATTACGGAAACCTTGTTGATAAAGGAATTGCTGCCAAAGTTGATATTTCAGCTTTAACAAAAGGAGATTATTTTCTAAATTATGGAACCAAAACGGAAACATTTAAAAAGAAATAAAAATAATTAAAAAATATATTTTCAGGGATTCTGCTAACGAATCCCTTTTTTATTTTAAAAAATCATAAAAAGAACCATTTCTAGGTATTACAAGTGGTACAATTCCCAATTCTTCAGCTGCTTTAGCATTAATTGCGGTATCTTCAATAAACAAGGTTTTTGACGGATTTAATGACTGTTCTTCAATCACCTTTTTATAAATTGCAGCATCTGGTTTTAACAAACCCATTTCAAAAGACAAATACGATTTTATAAAAAGATCGTTAAAGCTTACGTTAAATTCCTCTTTTAATTTTTTTGAAAAACTGCGGTAATGAATTTCATTGGTGTTACTTAATAAAAATAATTTATGCGTTTTTGAAAGTTTCTTAATCCAATCTATTCGTTCTGTTTTATAATCTAACAATATAGCATTCCAGGCATGGTGGAAATCATTTTTAGAAAGCTCTTTTCCCAAAAGTTCGTTTATTCCTTTATAAAGTTGTTCTGCATTTATTTCACCTTTTTCAATCTTGTTAAGAATCCCGTTGCTTTGAATTTTTTCAACCTCTTGTAATGTGATAAATTTTAAAAAAGCATCAATGGTTTTTTGCGGATCAATATCGAGAATCACCCCTCCAAAATCAAAAATAATGGTTGCGAAGTTTTTTAAATTAACTTTCATGTTTTATTGCTAATAATTTATAATCATGGACAAAGAAATGAAATATTAAAACGAAACCAAATAAGTGTTTTTTTTACCTTAGGTGTTTTATTTAAAATTCAAACAACCCCCTTATGAAAAGTTATCTTATTTGTGCTTTCGTTGTCTTATCATTCCAATCATATGCCCAAATTCAAACTTTAATAATTAAAGGAACTGTAAAAGGTGAAAATAATGAAATTATAGAAAATGCTCATATTTATAGTTCGTTATATGGTAAAGGAACTGTTTCAAATGAAAATGGTATTTTTTTATTGAAGGTTTCAAGAAGTGAAAGCAAATTAGTTTTTACACATGTTTCATATCACCCCCTAGAAGTTTCACTCTCTTTCAAACAAGTTGTTGACACATTATACCTGCAAGTTAAACTAAAAACAAAATCAAATATAATTTCTGAAGTTGATATCAACGAAAACAAAAAGTATTTGGTTGTAAAAGCTGATAGAATATGGGTTTACGACTATCTTTTCATGGACGAAGAAAACATGTTATTATTACTTAAGGATAAAAACAAATACGAACTCCGATTAATTAATACTGTTTTTGGGCAAATACATAATATTATCATTAAAAAAGGAAATAAGTGTTTTCTTGAGGAAGATGGTCTAGGTAAAAAATATCTTTGCAAAAACGACTCTGTTTTCCAAGTTTTTATAAATCAACAAGGGATTCAACTTAATTTTGAAGGTTTATATGACAAATTTAATGAAATGATTGGTCCTATATGGATAATCCGGAGCAAACCCTGCCACTCATTCCGATGATATGCTGCCACTGATTCCGGTCAAAGGCTGCCACTT
>JAEINW010000191.1 GCA_016342715.1 Salinivirgaceae bacterium
GTTCTTTTTTTCATAATCATAAAAGTATAGATTTTAATCTATATTTTAGTCAAACTATTTAAGGGGCTAAAACAATACCTTTACCGAAATAACAATTCACTACAAAAACACTCAACCTCAACATGAACGTGAATTTGTAAATCAATCTCATTTGGCTGCCGATTTTTTTAAAGAATTACTAAAAAATATTATTGATTACCGTGAATGCTTTTACATTTTACTACTCAGTAATTCAAATCATGTGCTAGGATACAATCAGATATCACTTGGAGGTACGAAGGGTACATTAGTTGATATAAAGTTTGCTTAAAAGCTAATGCATCTGGTGTGATTTTATGCCACAACCATCCAAGTGGTAATTTAAAGCCATCAAAACATGATATTGACCTAACGCAAAAAATAAGAAAGACAACGAAATTACTGGATATTCAATTGCTCGACCACATTATTATAAGCAGTGAATCATATTTTTCATTTGCAGATAACTTGCAGAATAAAAAAAGGCACCACCAATTAAAAGGTGATGCTTTATGTGACCCCACCGGGATTCGAACCCAGATCTTAAGAACCGGAATCTTAAATTCTATCCATTAAACTATGGGGCCAATGTTGGCGCAAAAGTAACCAATTTTTCTAAATGATTTATGATCGATTTATTCTAAATGCACTATTTTTAAAGTAACACTGATTTTGTTCGATACTTAAAACTTAATATTTGTTAACCCTACCATCTTATAAAGTTGTTGTTTTACCCAAAAGGCCCAATCCAAAGGTCGTTTTGAACTGTCAAAGGTTTGCCATGGAATAGGTTTTCCAAATTTTACAACAAAGGTTTTATCCTTATGCATAAAGGTTTCATCAATAAGGTAAAGCATTTCAATATTTGCTTTTATTCCTAGTTTTTTTCTAATAGCTCCCAATTTATAAAAAAACTCTGAACAGCCCCCAGTTATATGGATTGGAATAACATCACGCTGATGTTGTTTGGATTTTACAACAAAGTTTTTTTGCCATTTTAAATCCATAATACTTCCCTTAATTTTTCTACTCACTAATCCAGCTGGAAAGGTTAGCATTTGAGAGTCAGATTCGTAGGCCTTATCAATTTGTTTTGCCAATTCCAATCCCTGTTTTCCATGCTTGTTAACTGGAATAAAAACATCCGACATGTTTTTAAGGTTCATTAAAATATCATTTACCAGAAATTTATAGTGTCCATATTTCTTTCCAATGATGTACATTATAAAATGACCATCAAATCCACCAAGCGGATGATTTGAAACGAAAATGTATTTGCCTTTTTCCGGTAAATTTTCTTCACCTTCAACGGTTATTGTAACATTAAATAGTTTTAGCATGGCTTCTGAAAAATCAAATCCTCTTAAGTGGCCATAATTACTTATGATGTCATTAACTTCTTCTTCATGCGCAATTTTCTTTAAATAGCGAATTAAAAATCCAGGAATAAATTTTGTGAGTTTTGGACTTTTATCCTCAAGTATTTTCTTAATATCAAACTGATGCATTGTTTTATTTTGTTCTTGATTCATTATATTTTTTTCTTGTTTTTTGCGCAACTAAGTTAAAAATATTTTTAAAGTTGAAGAAAAAATAGAATTATGAATAATATTTCAACAGCGAATAGCTAGAAATTCAATATTGCGAAAGAAATAAAGAAAAATATACAATTACACCTAGGATTATTTGTGTTTTTTCGACCACTTTTTAGTCTTTTTTCCTAACAATTGTCAAAAACTAATGGTATTGAAACAATACCCTGCGACAAAAGCTTCTAAAGGACAGAATACCAAAACAATACACAAAAAGAAATAATTCCTGTTTTATTAAAGAAGTTTACTAAATTTGCGGCAGAATTAGGTATAATTTAAATCGTTTTTCCCCGTTATGGTTACATTCTTTCTTACTCCTGAAGGCAAGACAATTGCTGTAAAAACTTCTTCTTTACTTTCAAAAACCGACGTTTCTAAACTTATTTGGTTATTTGGCGAAGCCACAAAACTAGATCAAGAATCTCTTGATGGCATATACATTGGACCAAGGAAAGAGATGATTACTCCGTGGAGTACAAATGCCGTTGAAATTACTCAAAACATGGGTCTTGTTGGAATAATAAGAATTGAAGAATTCGAAAAAGCAATAGATGAGGCTTCTTTTGATCCCATGCTTAAAGCACAATACAAGGTATTAAATCAAGAGGTTTTTACCATTAGCATTGAACCCGAACCCGTACTTTACATTGATGATGTTTCCGCTTATAATAAACAAGAGGGATTAGCATTAAATGTTGATGAAGTTGATTATTTGAAGGGATTAGCGAAAAAATTAAACCGAAAATTAACCGATAGCGAAGTTTTTGGATTTTCACAAGTTAATTCGGAACATTGTCGCCACAAAATATTTAACGGAACCTTTGTTATTGATGGGGAAGAGAAACCTGAGACCTTATTTCAATTAATAAAAAAGACAACAAACACGAATAAAAATCAGGTT
Source organism: Salinivirgaceae bacterium (assembly GCA_016342715.1). Taxonomy (GTDB): domain Bacteria; phylum Bacteroidota; class Bacteroidia; order Bacteroidales; family SZUA-534; genus JAEINW01. The sequence continues at coordinate 2,512 of JAEINW010000191.1, forward strand.
GTAAGTGCATATAAAGACAACTGTGCTTTTATGCAAGGACCAACCGTTGAACAATTTGCACCAAAAACTCAAGATAAAGCCGATTTTTTTGAAGTAAAAGATTACGAATCGGTGTACTCCTTAAAAGCCGAAACTCATAATTTTCCTACTACTGTTGAACCTTTTAATGGGGCAGCAACAGGAACCGGTGGCGAAATTAGAGACCGAATGGCTGGTGGAAAAGGAAGCATGCCAATTGCTGGAACTGCGGTTTATATGACTTCATATTCTCGTTTAGAAGAAGAACGAACATGGGAACAAGCAACATCTGCCAGACCCTGGTTGTACCAATCCCCTTCGCAGATTCTAATTAAAGCATCAAACGGAGCCAGTGATTTTGGTAACAAATTCGGACAGCCTTTGATATGTGGAAGTGTTTTAACTTTTGAACATAATGAACCTTACAAAAAGTTTGGTTTCGACAAAGTGATTATGCTTGCTGGGGGTGTTGGTTACGCTAAGAAAAAAGACAGCTTTAAAGAAAAGCCTGCTGTTGGCGATAAGGTAGTGGTAATGGGTGGCGATAATTATCGCATTGGTATGGGCGGTAGCGCTGTTTCATCGGTTGATACTGGTGAATTTGAAAATGCTATTGAACTAAATGCGGTGCAACGATCAAACCCTGAAATGCAAAAACGCGTAATGAATGCCGTTCGTGCCTTAAGTGAACAAGACGAAAATCCAATTGTATCAATTCACGATCATGGTGCTGGAGGTCATTTAAATTGCTTATCGGAGTTGGTTGAAGAAACCGGAGGAAGAATTGACGTTAGAAAATTACCAATTGGAGATCCTACCTTATCGGCCAAAGAAATAGCTGGTAATGAATCGCAAGAGCGCATGGGCTTGGTAATGAAACAAAAAGATATTGATCATTTAAGAAATATTGCAGAAAGAGAAAGAGCCCCCATGTATGTTGCTGGAGAAACAACGGGCGATATGCAATTTAGTTTTGTAGATGAAAAGGATGGATCAAAACCCATAGATTTGCAGCTTTTTGATATGTTTGGCAATCCTCCAAAAACCATTATGGAAGATAAAAAGCAAGATGAAAAATTTAAAGATTTAAAATATTCAACTGATAAAATCCCTGAATATATTGAGCAAGTATTTCAATTAGAGGCCGTGGGATGTAAAGACTGGTTAACAAACAAGGTTGACCGATCGGTTACTGGTAAAATTGCCATGCAACAAAATGCCGGTCCACTGCATTTGCCATTAAACAATTGTGGCGTGGTAGCTTTAGATTACAAAGGAAAAAGTGGCGTAGCAACATCTATAGGTCATGCACCGGTAAGTGCAATGTTAAATGCGGCTAAAGGTTCACGCTTAGCTGTGGCCGAATCGCTAACAAACATTATTTGGGCGCCAATTAAAGATAAAATGAAAGGCATATCCTTAAGTGCAAACTGGATGTGGCCATGCAGAAATCCTGGCGAAGATGCAAGATTATATGAAGCCGTTGAGGCCTTAAGTAACTTTTGTATCGATTTGGGAATAAATGTTCCAACAGGAAAAGATTCCCTTTCAATGACACAGAAATATAAAGATGGTCAAAAGGTATATGCTCCAGGAACCGTAATTGTTTCAGGTGCTGGTGAAGTTACTGATGTTAAAAAAGCAATAACTCCAGTTCTTAAAAAGGTGGATAATTCGGCCATCATTTATATCGATTTTTCGAAAGATGAAAGAAAACTTGGAGGATCGGCTTTTGCACAAATTATTAATGGAATAGGAAATGATTGTCCTGATATTTGCGATTCAGAATATTTCTTAAATACCTTCAATGCCATTCAACAATTAATTGATGATGAATTGATTTTGGCGGGTCACGATATTTCAAGTGGTGGTTTAATTACCACATTAACTGAAATGTGTTTTGCCGACAATAAACTTGGGCTGAATGTTGATTTTTCAGCATTGAACGAAAAAGATCCAGCGAAAGTTTTATTTGCCGAAAATCCCGGAATATTATTACAGGTTTCCGATGTAAAAAAGGTTAGTGACATTCTGTTAAATGCAGGCATCGCATACTACAATATTGGAGGTCTTGGATTGGAGAATGAAATAAATATCCATACAGGGACTCACTGGTATTCTTTCCAAATGACCTATTTGCGTGATATCTGGTATAAAACTTCATATTTATTAGATAAAAAGCAGGCCGGAGAACAATTAGCAAGGGAGCGTTATAATAATTATAAAACCCACGAATTAAAATGGGATTTCAAATCCTTTACTGGAAAAGCAGCAGATTTGGGAATTGATTTAAACAGAAGAAAACCCACGGGAACCAAAGCTGCAATAATACGCGAAAAAGGCGTGAATGGCGATCGTGAAATGGCTTATACTTTGTACACCGCTGGATTCGATGTGAAAGACATTCATATGACCGATCTTATTTCAGGAAGAGAAGATCTTAGCGATGTTAACATGATAGTTTTTGTAGGTGGATTCTCTAATTCCGATGTGTTGGGTTCGGCAAAAGGTTGGGCAGGAGCATTCCTATACAACGAAAAAGCAAAAAAAGCACTCGATAATTTTTATGCTCGCCCTGATACCTTGAGTTTAGGCATTTGCAACGGATGCCAGCTTATGGTTGAGCTTGCTTTGATTAACACAACTCACGATAAAAAACCCAAAATGCTTCATAATGCATCGCATAAATTTGAATCGGGATTTGTTAATGTTACTATCCAAAAGAATGATAGTGTAATGCTGAAAGATCTTGAAGGTATGCAGTTGGGTGTTTGGGTAGCACATGGCGAAGGTAAATTTGTATTGCCATACACTGAAAATAAATATAATATTCCTGTAAAATATACTCAAAATACTTACCCTGCAAATCCAAATGGATCACCTTTTGCAACTGCTGGAATTACTTCTGATGATGGTCGTCATTTAGCCATGATGCCTCATCCTGAACGTGGAATTTTTCCTTGGCAATGTGCGTATTATCCTGAAGACAAAAAGCCCCATGAAATAACACCTTGGATTCAGGCTTTTGTAAATGCTAAAAAATGGATTGAAAAATAAAAATGCTTATATAAAAATATAATTTCTTAATCCGTATCAGTAAGTTGTGCCAATACTTTGCTAAAACAGCTCAAGTAATTGATGTTAGGTTATTTGTTTTTAGAACAGTCGTGGCACGACTATCCATCTGAAAAACAGCTTAAATGAGATTTATTTTGTGAATTTGGGGGTATCGATAATAGCTCTTAATAGAATTGTTTTTAATGCGATTTAAAACCTATAAATGGTTGCATGAAAAATGTATGTTTTTTAATCCTTACTTTTTTTGATTAAATGAAATGCGAGTTCTAGGAAATTATCCATTATTTTGGTAACTAGGGGCTGATTAACAAACTACTACATAAAAATTATGAAAAAAATTACATTAATTTTGCTCGCCATATGGTTTAGCGCAGGTTTAATCAACGCTAAGGATAATAGCAAGCATATTCAAATTAAAGAGAATGGTGAAACAAATATTTCATTAATCTCAAATGATAAGCAATCTTCAGTAATTGAATTTTCTGTAAATGCTTATGAGTTAACTCAAATTCTTAATTCAAAAGGAAATGGGTTTGTGGTAAAGTTACCTCAAGGTTCTCAAATTCAACAAAAAGGAGCGCCCGATTTAAGTAAATTAACATCGTCAGTAATTGTCTCAGGAACACAAAGAATGGAAATTGACATTGTGAATTCTGATTTTATTGAAGTTAAAAATATTGATATTACTCCATCGAGAGGGAATTTGTATAGAAACATGGATTTAGATAAAATTCCATACGAAAAAGGAGAGGTATATGAAAAAGATGAGTTTTTTCCTGGTAAATTGGCTGAACTTAGAGAACCGTATATTGTTAGAGATTTTAGAGGACAAACAATTATAACTTATCCATTACAATACAACCCTGTTAAAAAGATTCTTAGAATTTACACAAAACTTCAGGTACGCATTGTAGCCACAAATTCTCATGGAATAAATCAATTAATAAGCACACCCAAAAATGGAATTAATGCAGAATTTAGTGAAATTTATTCAAATCAATTTTTGAATTATTCAAAATCACGTTACGAACCAATTAGTGAAACAGGCAATATGTTAATTGTTTGTCATCCTGACTATGTTAGTGATATGGCTGATTTTGTTGAATGGAAAAGCAAAAAGGGTATTTCTGTAGAATTGGTTCCCTTTACTAACGAAACAACCGGAACAACTGCCGATGCATTAAAAACATACGTAAGTAATTACTATAGCAATAATGGCTTAACATATTTATTACTTGTTGGTGATGGAGAGGATATACCCTCACTTTATAAAAGCGGTGATTCTGATGTGGCATATAGCTATGTTTCTGGAAGCGATTCATATCCTGATTTGTTTGTGGGTAGATTCAGTGCTGAAAGCAGCAACCATGTTAAAACACAAGCTGATAAGGTAATTTATTATGAAAGAGACATGGATGAATCAGCAACTTGGTTAACTAATGCCATGGGAATTGCTTCTAACGAAGGTGGTGGCAGCCAAGGAGATGATGGTGAATCAGATATTCTGCACATGAACAATATTAAAAGCGATTTAACCAATTTTGGATATGCAAATGTTGCAGAAGTATATGATCCGGGAGCAACAGCTTTAGCCGTTGCTACTCAAGTTAATGCTGGCGTAAGTGTTATTAATTATGTGGGTCATGGTTCTGATTTTGAATGGGTAACTTCAGGTTTTAGTACTTCAAATTGTGATGCTCTTACGAATGTAAATAAATATCCATACATATTTGATGTTGCTTGTGTGAATGGTAATTTTCATGACCAAACATGTTTTGCTGAAGCTTGGGCACGTGCAAGTTCTAATGGTGATGCTACTGGCTCTGTTGCAATAATTGCTTCTACAATCAATCAATCATGGGACCCACCAATGGATGGTCAAGATGAAATGGTTGACATTTTAGTAGAGAGCTACGAAAATAATATTAAAAGAAGTTTTGGCGGTATTGCATATAGTGGATGCATGCATATGAATGATGAATATGGTACCGCTGGCGATAAAATGACAGATACATGGATAACCTTTGGCGACCCTTCGGTTATTGTTCGTACAAAAACGCCAGAAATCATGTCTATTTCTCATCCTGCAGAAATATTAATTGGTGTTTCAACAATAGTAGTAGATGTAAATGCCGATAATGCTTTGGCTTGTTTATCATTAAATGGTGAAGTTTTAGGAACTGCAGTATCATCAGGTGGTTCAGCTATAATTTCATTTACTGCTTTATCCGAAGTGGTTGACCTCGATTTAATTGTTACAGCTTATAATAAAGTAACTTATCAAACTATAGTAAGTGTTATTCCTGCTAATGGTCCTTATTTAGCAGTTAAAAGCTTCGTAGTAAATGATGAAAGTGGAAATGGTGAAGTTGAGTATGCAGAATCATTTAATATTGATTTAACTCTGGAAAATGTTGGAACAGAAATTTCAGAAGGAATAACAGCTTCTATTACAACAGATGATGCTTATGTGGTTTCAATAATAGAAAATATTGATGTTACATTTCAAAATATTGCACCTCAAGCTAATGCCATTGTTACAGATAAATTTATTGTTCAAGTAAAAGACTCTGTACCTGATCAGCATCAAATTCAATTTAATATTGCTGTTACTGATAATTATGGTAAAAAGCAGGTGTATAGTTCTATAAAAAAAGTTACACTAAATGCTCCGGTTATTAAAATAGTTGGAATTTCTTATAACGACGACTTTAGTGGTAATGATGTAAATGGCATTATTGAAGCTGGAGAAACAGGAGAGGTTATTTTCGAAATTAAAAACTCTGGACATACTGATTTATCAGCTGTGAATGCTGAATTAAGCCTAATTGCAGCAAGTGAGTATTTAACTTTAAATACTACACTTAGTCCAGTTGGCGAACTATTAATGGGCAGTACAACCATGGCTAAATTTAATGTTACGGCCTCTGAAAACACTCCTATTGCAAAACACATTCCAGTTGGTATTAAAGTTACTGGCGGTGCATTTGAAACAAACGATCAGTTAGATGTGGTAATTGGTATAATTCCAATTTTTATTATGGGTGAAGATGATGTAATTACAACTTGTGACGGAATATTTTTGGATCCAGGAGGATATGAAAATTATGGAATTTCTGAAGAATTTATAGTAACCATACTACCTGGTGAAGTTGGTAAAGCCACATCGGTTGCGTTTACTGAATTTGGCTTAGAATCGGGATACGATTATCTTAAGATATATAACGGATCAACTGTATCTGCATCATCATTAATTGGGTCATATGACGGAACAAGTGCTTCGGTTATTGGAGATAATGGAGTAGTTACTGCAAATAACGAAGCAGGAGCTTTAACATTTAAATATTATTCCGATGATTATATTACAAAGTTAGGTTGGGTTGCTAATATTACCTGTGTTGATAATCCATTAATTGAAAAATTTGAATTAACATTTAATGTTACCGATGCTAATGGAGCTATTAACGGAGCTATTGTAACTATAGGTGAAAATGATGTAACAACGAATTCATCAGGTGTGGCTGAGTTTACTTTACAAGCAGGAATTTACGCATATTCAATTACTATGAATGATCATATGGATGCATCAGGAACGGTAGAAATTGTTGACGCAGACTTAACTAAAAATGTTGAGATGACAATAGTTGGAGTGAATGAGCAAATTGTAAATAGTTTGCAAATTTATCCAAACCCAAGTAATGGAAAATTCATTATTGAAGGAGCTATTATCAAAGAGATTGAAGTATTCAATAGCGCCGGAATTTCTGTTGCAAAGCAGCGTGAGGTGAAATCAAATGTTATTGAACTTAATACGCTTGAACAAGGTATTTATTTTGTACAAATCACAACAAACAATGATGTTGTTGGATTAAGAAAAATTAGTATCATCAAATAAGAATTAACAATTTTTTATATTTAAAAGGTCTCCAGTTGGAGGCCTTTTTTTATGTTTGCAATTCTTGTAAATGCAGAAGTTCTTGTAAAAAGAAATCAAATATGAAACAAATAACATTAAAACCTGTCAATACACAACTATTGAAAAACTGAAAGCGAATGAACAATAGCCAAATAAAATATTATATGGTTATCCTTATAAATACCTAAATTGGTTTTTTTAAAAAAATTAAGGCTGAAAGCCTTGCATAGTTTAGCTTGGGGCATCGCCCCAAGAAATAGAACCTACAAAGAAAAGGGTGCAAGCTGAAGTCTCAATTTGAAAAAACACCAATCATGCACCCAAATCTACTCTCTTTTATTATTACCTAATATCCGCAAGTCATCGGATGAGTTTGTTGATTAACAGTAATATAGACTTTGATTTGTTTCACCTTAATTTTATTACTCATCCGATGACTATCAATGCTTTAATAAGCGAGCTGCGGATTTGTGGTATTATATCAATTGATGTTTGATAGTGTTGTGGCTTATACCTGATAATTACTATACCTTTCGTTGCATGTAAGTATTATCTAAGTAGAGCGATTGGAGCATAGCGAACAAGCGCTTTACTTAGAGTTAACCCCGACCTAGAAATTGTTGGTTTTCACAATTTG
>JAEINW010000192.1 GCA_016342715.1 Salinivirgaceae bacterium
AAATCAAAATCTATATTGCTGCTAATCAACAAACTCATCCGATGACTTACGGATATTAGGTTGCATCGTGTGGTTACAAACTATCTTGTCTTTTTATTATAAGTTATTTGCCTTTTTAATTACTTACCACACGAAAGATTCGTGCACTAGCCTAGGGTATTGTTATTATCAACTACTAATTTTACAATCATCACTTTCACAAGGGAAAAAGTCAGTGACATATACCACCTTTAATGCTTCATCAACAAAATAGATAATCTTAATTGCTTTTATTTGAGTGTAGTAATAAAGAATATAGCGATGTTGTCAATCTAAAAACTTAAGATTTTCTTCTATTCGTCCGATTAATGGATTACTTTCTAAAGCAATTGCTTTGCTTAACAAGTCCTGAGACTTTCTATCTGCGCTAGATTCGCTATGATGTTTGTAAAAATATTCTAACACTTCATAGTAGTAATCTTCTGCTTCTGGGCTTATATCTACTGTATAGCTCGGTTTTCTTTCCAAGATTCAACGTCTTTTTTAAATTCATGGATGCTTCTAGCATTTCCGTTTTCAACAGATTTAAGCGACTTTTTTGCCCTTTCTGTCATAGCTTCATTTGTAGTATCAAAAAAACTTTTTTCTGTTTTTTCACTTTCTACCATGCTATAAATTAACCGTAAAAAACGCTCGTCAGCATTATTTATAAAGTCGTGTATCTCTTGTTTTATCTGATGTGCTTCCATAAATTACATGGTTTTTATCTTTTACAAAGTTAACGATTAATATTTATACCTAAGTTGAGCGATTTGAATAAAATGAAAAGCGCTATACTTAGAGTTAACCCCGACCTAGAAATTGTTGGTTTTCACAATTTGAGTGAAATGAAAAATTTGAAAACCTTACAATAACTCAGTCGATTGAGCAGAATAGCGATAGCTAATCGCTCAATTTGGGTTATATTTAGTTTCGGTTAAAGGTTCTTTGTGGTTCTTTTTTTTTACCACAAAGGTTCCCGAAGGAAAGCACGAAGTATCACAAAGGCGGTGTAACATTAATTAAATACCTTAGATTTTCACTTCATTTATAGCAAAGCCTCAAATAGTACCTCAACCGGGTGCAAAGCTTTACGGCCGGTGCCATCCATAATTTGATGACGACAGCTGGTTCCCGGAGCTGAAATTAAAGTCTCCGATGAAGCTTTTCTAACCTCAGGGAATAAAATTAATTCACCTATTTTCATAGATACCTCGTAATGTTCTTTTTCGTAGCCAAAACTACCAGCCATACCACAGCAACCCGACTTAATTTCCTCAACTGAATAATTCTTAGGTAAGGACAATACAATTTTTGTTGGGTCAGTTGATGCCACCGCTTTTTGCTGGCAATGCCCGTGTAATTTTATTTCTTTGCTTTCGTTGGTAAATAATTCGTTACTTATATTTCCCTTTTCAATTTCTTTAGCTAAAAATTCCTCAAGCAACAGGGCGTTTTTACCCAAGGCTTTGGCTTGCTCTTTTAGCTCTACTCCTACCAAATCGGGGTATTCATCGCGGAAAGTTAAAATAGCCGAAGGTTCAATTCCTAATAAAGGTTTTTGCTCAGTAATAATATCTTTTAAAGCAAGTACATTTTTAATGGCTAGTTTTTTTGCAACACGTAAAAAGCCTTTCGATAAATAGGTTCTGCCACTTTCAGCATGCTCAACTACCTCAACCTTATAACCCAATTTTGTAAGCAAACGAATGGCAGTTATTCCAATATGGGTATCGTTATAATTGGTAAACTCATCTAAAAACAACACTACTTCGCCTTTTTGCTTTTCTGGTTTGATCTGGTTTTTCGACACCCATTTTTTTAAAGTAGCTTTTTGTAATAAAGGAATGCTGCGTTTAGGCGCAAATCCCAACACACCTTTCAATACCGCCGATGTTACTTTATTCTTCATAAAGAAATTTGTAATACCCGGGACAAGCGCACCTAACTTATTTATTTTATTAATATTGGCAATTGCTCTCGATCGCAATGGAATTCCATTGGCATCGTACCAATGTTGCAAAAACTCTGCTTTTAACTTGGCCACATCTACACTACTGGGGCATTCCGATTTGCATGCTTTGCACGACAAACATAAATCTAAGGCTTCATATATTTCCTTATTATTAAACGGATTCTCTTTTGGAGAATTTACCAGAAAGTCGCGTAAAGTATTTGCTCTTGCACGCGTTACATGTTTTTCGTCGCGAGTAGCCATATAGCTAGGACACATGGTTCCGCCTGCTGTGACCAATTTTCTACAATCGGCCGAACCATTGCAGCTTTCAGTAGCACGAACAATTCCACCTCTATCGGAAAAATCAAAAATAGTTTCAATTTCACGAGTTTCGCCTAAGTTGTAGCGCAAATTCTCACGCATGGGAGGCGTGTCGGTAATTTTCCCCGGATTAAAAATATGATCAGGATCCCAGGTATCTTTCAATTCTTTTAGTAAACCGTACACCTTTTCGCCTAACATAAATGGAATAAATTGCCCCCGCAAGCGACCATCGCCATGTTCACCACTTAATGAGCCCTTATATTTTTTAACCAGCTTTGCAATATCCCATGCAATGCTTTCAAACTTGTCAATATCTTCTTTTTGCTTTAAATCTAAGCGCGGACGCAAATGAATTTCACCAGTTCCCACATGTGCATGATACACACAATCTTCGCCATAGCTTTCCATTATTTTGGTGAATTCCTCAATGTATTCAGGCAACACATCAGGATGTACCGCTGTATCTTCAATTACAGTAATCGATTTTTTATCTCCAGGAATGTTTGCCATAATTCCCAATCCGGCTTTACGCAGATTCCAGGCTTTTTTGGTGTCCTCCCCGAAAATAATCGGAAAATGATAAGCTAACTTTGATAGCTCCAAATCAGCAATCATTTTGGCAGCTATTTCCTCTATTTCTTCGCGAGTTTCTTTGGCAATTTCAATTAATAAAATAGCCTTTGGATTGCCTTGCACAAAAAAGCGGTTTTTTAATTGATCAATATTACCTTTCGATGATTCCAGCACAATATTATCCAATAATTCCACAGCGGTAACATCGTGTTTTAAGGCTATTATATTTGCTTTTAAGGCATTATTTATGGAAGAAAAATGTGCACAAACCAAGCCTTTCTCTTTTGGCGGGGCAACAACCAAATTTAATTTTAATTCGCTAATAAACAGGAGGGTTCCCTCCGACCCAGCAATTAATTTGGCCACATTAATTTTTTCGCCATTATGTATAAATGGATCGGTTTTTAACAACAAATCCAAGGCATAACCATTATTCCGGCGAATAAGTTTCTCTTCAGGATAATTATCAAGAATTTCCTGTTGGTTTTCTTTATCTGAAAGAATTTCTTTGAACTTTCTGTAAATGCCACCTTCCAAGGATTTTAGCTCACATTTTTGTTCAAATTCCTGGGTTGTTAAAGCTTTAAAAGTTACAAAGGAACCATCGCTTAAATACCCTGAAGCTTCCAATATATGATCGCGAGTGGTACCATAAATTACGGCATGCAAACCACAAGCATTATTGCCAACCATTCCACCCATCATGCAACGATTGGCAGTTGAAGTTTCTGGTCCAAAAAATAGTTTCTCAGGAGCCAAATAGCGATTCAATTCATCGAGAATTACACCGGGTTGAACTTTAACCCATTTTTCTGAGATATTTAATTCAATAATCTCAGAAAAATGTTTTGATATATCTACCACAATTCCATTCCCCACAACCTGACCGGCCAATGAAGTTCCTGCTGCACGAGGAATTAATGGTAATTTATTGTGGGCTGCAAAATCAACAATGATTTTTATGTCTTCAATATCCTTTGGGATAATAACTGCACTGGGTTTTTCGTAGTAAACCGAAGCATCGGTGGCATACATTATTTTTGATAAATTATCGTCTAAAACATCACCTTTTAGTTTATTCTGCAAATATTGTATGTGGTTCTTTGTAATCATAATTTATGGTATAAGACGGCCAAAAATAGTTAAAAATAAGCTATTTGGGCAAATGTATTTTGCTAAACACAATAAAATAAGGAATGTTGTTAGATTTTAGCTATTCTACAACAATAGTTTTTTTGATGATTTGATTTTCAAAAATGATTCGAAGAATATAAGTTCCTTTTGCAATATTTGAAACGTTTACATTTTGACTTTTACTTAAAATTTTCTGCTCAAGAATAAGTTCACCTTTGGTATTAATAAGTTCAAATTTTAGTGCTTGTTCCATTCCAGAAGTATTCAAAACAAATTCTTTTTGAGTTGGATTTGGATAAACAGTCACAAAGCTTTGAATTACCTGATCAATTCCAACCAAAAAATCTAAATGTACTTGAACTGATGTATCCATAGTAACATTGACATAACCCGTATCAGAATAATGGGTTTCCCATTTTCGAACAATAAACATTAAACTATCTGCTGGAATTACATCTGCAAACTGCGCTATTCCTGAGCTATTAGTAGTTTTTGTTTGATTATTAAAATGTATACTTGCTCCACTAAGATTGCCATTATCATCAATTACATGAAAAGTCACCGCATAACTTGTCAATTCCAACTCAAGGCTTACATCGACATTAGCATTACTAACCCCAACAAATCCGGTTTGCTCTACAAAACCATCTTTAAAAATTGAATAACTATGGTTTCCAACTAACACACTATCAAAAACTGCAATACCTGTAGAATCAGTAAAATTAATTTCGCTATTGAATTGGATTTGCGCACTATCAATTTTATTAGCTGAATTGCTAACCGTAAAAGCCACTTCATATTGTTCCAAATGAAGCATCACGTATTCATGAACATCTAACTCCGATAAGCTTATTGAACCGGAGGATTCAAAATAGCCATCCATAGCTACCGTGTATGCAAATTCTCCATAATTTAAATCCCTAAAATGAGCGGTTCCAGTGGCATCAGTTATAACTTCTGTTGAATTCAAAGTAACTCTTGCATTTTCAATCATATTAACCCCATTGGTAACGACAATGTAAACATCAGGTTTTTCGATTAAATTAACAGTTACTAAAATGTTGGCTGAGTCAACTTGAATATTTCCAGAGGCATTGAAATACCCCTCTTTTGTTATTTGCCAAGGATAGTTTCCTGGTTGTATATTTTCCAGAATAAAGTTGCCAATTATTGAAGAATAACCTGTTGTATCGCCAATTTCAATAAATGCAGAATCAATGGCTTGCTTATTCGACTCGACTATAAATTGAACATCAGGAATTTCATTTAAAAAGACATACAATATCGTATCATTTTGTAAAAGAGTAAGAGTATCTGTAAGAGAAAAATATCCAGGTTTTGAAATTGAATAAGAGATCTTTTCTTTACCAATATCAATAATAGAGAACTGTCCCGATTCATCCGAAATATATGTTTCGTTATTTACTTCAACTGTAATATTCTCAGCATAACCAGAACTATCAGTAAAAATGAATGTTAGGTCAGGAATTTCAAAAAGTTGAATGTTTATATTAGAATCCAAATTAAAAACAGTAATACTATCTTCAATAGAATAATAGCTATCTTTTGAAATTTGGTAAATGAATTCACCGTTGGGAACATCTTCAAACACAGCCAGCCCATTGGAGTTTGTTAATTTTTGATCGTAATTAAACTCCACTTGAACATCCTCTATTCCTATAGAACCATTATGAATGTAAAAAGTAAGATCTGGTATTTCACTTAAAACAAATTCAAAATCAGAATCTCCAAATACTGAAATGGAATCGGAAAGGTTAAAATGTCCATCATTATCAATTTTTATTGCATAATCTCCTTCAATACTATTGGTAAAAGTTGCAAGGCCCAATGAATTGGTAAGCACGGTATCGTTGTCACAAATAACCCTTGCATTTTCAAGGGAAGTAAATTTATTTCGAACTTTTACCGTAACTGTTCCTATAGTTGCCAATTGATATATAATTACTGTATCTAAAATGTTAATCTCAAGAGTATCCTCAATATAAACATAAGCAGGTTTGTGTATAAATAGCTCGTGAGATCCATTAATAATATCCTCAAATTTTGCCACTCCTAAATTATCAGAATATGCTGCATTTCCATCTAGAATAATTAAGGCATTCGATAAGTTTTCATTTTTAGAATTCATGATTTTAAAAGAAACATCCGCATAATCGTTGCTCAAATTAATGGTAATATCCTTGTTCTCATTAGTAATTTCAACAAATAATTTCTTATCCGTATATCCATCTTTATGAATTGTTAAGCTGTCGTTTTGGCCAGATTGCAATAGATAAATTTCGACAACACCCTCGCTATTAGTGAAGAAATTCAGACCACCTATTGAAACAGTGGCTAAACCAACTGGCAAATTAGTAGAAGTTAAAACTGTAACTTTTAACTGCGGATTTCTTTGAAGTTCAATTGTTAAATTATCATACACGGAGTTTTTTGTATAAGAAAAAGTTGTGTCTCGATAGCCGTAAATATTAATATCAAACTCTAAGGATTCTGTTTGATTAAGTGATAAATATTTAAATTCACCATTATTGTTCGTTTTATAATTTTGAGAATTTATGGTAAATGTTTGTTCTGAAATTACTTCCGATTCATTGATATAATTATCAGCAAGAACATTTCCAGTTAAAATTGCTACGGTGTCAAACTCCAATCTAACATCAGGGCGGATGCTTGAAACACTAATTAAATCGGGCGGGTTTTGGGTGTTGCTAAAACCAGCAAACACAGAAGAAAAATTCGTTTCCGATCCAAAAACAAGAGTTCTGTCCGATTCTGGAGCATTAGTATCTATTAGCCCCCAACTGACTTGAACTAGTAAATTTTTATTTTCAGATATTATAAATGCAGAATCAAAAACAATGGTATCCCAACCCTCATTTCCACTTAAATTATAGGTTTTTGGCTCATAACATAATTGGTCATCAGACATATCAACAAACTCTGAAAGATTTGCCAAATCTGTTTCTTGAAGCCTAATCTCAAAACTTGATAAATCTCGATAAGCAGCATTTAATGTTGCTGCTGATATATTAAAAGCCACACTTTTAATCGCTTTTATGCCTTGACCTATTTCCGCCTGAGAAAATAATAATTGTGTCTTATTATTTTTGTAATAATTGTTAAATGGGTAATTCTCAATTTCAAAAGCCTGATTTCCCAACTCATGGGAATATTCTTGTCCAATGGTTAGAGCAAATGAATTTGTGTCAGCATAGGCATTTGCAGCCAAAACTACCTGAATGGTGTCCACATCCAACCAATTAGCATCGGCATGTGCTTTGAGTGCAATATCTACATTTATTGTATCTCCGCCAGCAATCATTTCAACAGGTAGAACTTCATTAATTATATCGATATTTTTATTGCTAGATATATTTGATATATAAACTGTTGAACTCACCATACTATGACCCGTATTAGCAAAACTCACCCTTAAATTGGCTGTTTCATCCAAATCGAGAGTTTGATTGCCATTTGATTCAAAATCATCAATTTGGTATGTTTCTAAAAGCTGTAATAATGGTGCTTGAACTTTTATCTTCTTTGTATAGGTATAGCTGATTCTTGCTTCGCCTGAAATGCTATCGGAAAGAGTAATTTCAAATTCAATTTCATATTGATCGGGTATTGAATCTTTTAACTGTATGACGAATTGATTTGCAAGAGAATAAACTTCATTTGATGCAATATCACCAAAATTAATAAGATCATTATTAACTATACTTTTTACAAAATAATCTGATGTTTCAACTTTAGCATTTACAAAATGTGCCGTTGTTTCGCCAATATTTTCAACCAATAAAGTCAAGGATACTGAATCGTTATAATCTAACAGTTGGTTTTCATCGTTTATTAAAATATCAGAAAGTACCAAATATGAAGCTTCAACTTGTGAAACTGGAATTTTTTCAATAATGGCTTTATATTTTGGTTTTGTAATTACTAAATCAACAGAATCTAAATCAAATACGGGATTAAAAATTAATTCCGCCAGCCCCTCTTGATTCGCTTTAGCTGCTGCCATCAATTCATTATTCGCTGACAATACAACCAATGAATTTGGCTCAGCTTCTACTTCAAAAAATCCAATTCCCGAAGGTAAACTTGTAGCATGCGAAACAGTATTCTCCAACCCCTTTTTAAAGTATGGCTGCAATGATGGATCGCCCAAACAATGGTAGGCTTCCCAATAATAAAGCGAATTTACATCGGAATTATAATTCTCATCATGAGCTTCAGTTACTGCCAAATTTCCAACAAAAACAAAAGCATCGCTAGAATAATAATCGGAAGAAAAGGGAGCATCGAAAACACCCAAAGAGCTAGAATCAACACTTGGATATTCATTATACACCGGACTATGAGCACCCACTGCCCAATAAAAATCTTCCCACCAAAAGGTTTCCGGAACACTTCCAATATAGGCAACAGCTCCTCCATTGGGTTGACGCACCCATGCTTCACCTATGCATTCATTAATCGAAAAATCACCCGATTGACAGCAATTGCCAATGGCAATTGGATATTTACCATCATTTGAAAATTGCTGTACGCTTGAAACACTTAAATAAGGATTTCCCCAGGATGTTTGTCCACAATGAGCGGTATAATTGATCATGCTAACCCCCACTTTGTCACTATTGTAACAATCGGTATAAGTAGACAAATAGTCGTTTACATTATTAAATCCGTTGGCTGTGTTGAAATAATTATCGGTACCATATTTAACAGTTGGTTGACCAACTCTTACATTATATGTAGCATCAGCCCCTGCAATTAAAGTTACATCGTCTAAAAATGAATCGTCAGGGAATTCATATTTTTCGTACAGCAATATTTTATCCAACATAATTTGAAGCTGAAGAGTATCCTGTGCTGAAATTCTGCCATAATACATATCAGGAAACATGTCCCCATCTACACTGGCATAATAAAGATCTGTTGCAAGTCCGGTACTTGAACCATTTTGCGAGGCAGGAATTTGCTGTACATCGCCAACCAAAAGCAAATAACTTGGAGCCGGATTGGTATCACTTGCCTGCAAATATTGATTGTGAATCCATGCTTTTATTTCACTTGCCGTAAAACCAATAACATCAGTAGTTGCTATCTCAACCCTAAAACCTTTTTGTTTTTTCCATGAAATTAAAGGCTCCAGCGTATTTTGAAATTCTGAAGGAGAAATTACCAAATATTTCACAAATTCATTCTCTAAATCAGGATGATCAGCATATTTAGTCTGCGCAGGTTCCAAGGAAATTATTTGTTCATACACTGCATCAAAATCGTTTGATTTTAAGCCTTTCTGATTCGTTTTATTTTTTTTATTTATTGAAAATGATATTTCAACCTTAATGTTATTATAAACTCTAATAGTATTTAAAACAGGATTGTACTGAACGGGATGAATACTTATTTTTGCAATTTTTTTGTCTCTTAAATTTCCCAATATTTTTACAGAAGCTAAAGTATCATCAGAAAAGCTATTTCGAGCATAGGCCATTTCATCTTTAACAAATTCTGCTTCACTTAATTCTATTGATTTTGAAACAGGAGCTTGAATTGGAATTATTGAATGTTCAAATCCATAATCATTTAAATTGAATTCTTGCATGCTATAATCAACAATTACCAAATTAAGCGCTGCATTCCATGGAATTGAAATTAGTTTATTAGAAGACAGCAATTGAGGTTCACCAATTTTTCCTGAACGGTAGGTGTCTGGAATAATAATTTGAGTATAAATGTCATCTGATGTTTCTACTTCAATTAATTGAACCGAGGCATAAGAAAAGGTAAAAATGGAATTATTTGATGCAAAATTCTCAACAGAAATACTATTCTTAACCTTTTGAAGTTTAATAGTTGTTTGACTATAACTTAAAAAAGTTAAAAATAATAGTGTAATATAGATGAGTAGCCTTTTCATTCAGAAATTTCCGTTCAATAATCTGAAATTAATTTTGCACTTTATTACTTCAACTAATTATTACCCAAATTGAGCGATTCGCTATCGCAAATCTGCTCAATCGACTGAGGTCTTGTAAGGTTTTCATACTTTTCGTTT
>JAEINW010000193.1 GCA_016342715.1 Salinivirgaceae bacterium
GCATGCACTAACGTTTGTATAATACACATCATAAGTACTATACGTATATTTTCATAGCTTCAACAAGTGTCACCCAAGGAGCTCCTCCTTTTTCCCAATTATCAAAAAACATTTCATCGGTAGTCATGTATTCCATTTCAGAATTAAACACCCCGCAATGCGATATAAATGCTTTAAATCTACCTTCATGATTTCCGGCTAACCAATTCACTGAAAAACCACCAAAACTTGCGCCTATTGCAGCCAAATTATCTTCATCAATAAATGCTTCGGTTTTCATTACATCAATAGCTCGTAATAAATCTTTCATGGCTTGACCACTATTATCTTTACTAATTTGATCGGTCCATTCCTGACCCATGGTCAAAGTTCCACGACGATTTGGAGCTACAATTATATAACCATTGCTAGCCATTTGACTAAAATTCCAACGGAAACTCCAGAATTGACTTAACGGAGATTGTGGTCCACCCTCACAATACAATATGGTTGGGTATTTTTTTGTTTTATCGAAATTAGGCGGATAAATTACCCATGTTAACATTTGCTTGTTATCTGTTGTTGTAATCCAGCGTTTTTCAACAGTCGGCATTTTTAACTGAGCAAGTAATTCTTTATTCTCAAAAGAAATTTCAGTTGCCTCACCATTTTCGGCATTAACAGCATATATTTCTTGAGGTTTTGTCATATCAACTTTGGTAGCAATTAAAGTATTTTCAGCAAGAGCCACTGAATGATAATCGTGCATTCCTTTTGTAATAGCTGAAATTTCCAAGGTGTTTACGTCCATTTTATAAATTTGGAATGTAGCCTCAACACCAGCAACAAAACACAGGGTATTTCCTTCATCCATCCAAGAAAAACTAGACGGACTGTAATCAAATGCCTCAGTAAGGTATTTTTTATCACCCGATTCAAAATCAAGCACAAACAATCGATCTTTATCAGCTTCAAAACCTGCACGCTCCATACTTAACCAATACATTTTTTTCCCATCGGGTGAGAAAAATGGAGACTTATCATAGCCCATCATTCCTTCTGTTAGGTTTTTGGTTTCTTTTGTATCCAGATTGTATAAATAAACATCGGAATTTGTACTTAATGAATATTCTTTCCCCTTCAGCTTTTTGCAGGTATAAGCAATACTTTTCGCATCGGGAGCCCATGAAACGTCTTCAATTCCACCAAATGGAGTTAATGGAGCATCGAAAGGTTCACCTTCCATGATATCTTTTTCATTTGAAATTTTACTATTCATAAAATCTGCTACAAAAACATGGCTATAAGAACCATCTTCCCACACGTCCCAGTGACGGTACATTAAATCGGTAATTATTTTGCCGTCTGCTTTATCTAAATCAGCGTAAACATCTTGAGTGTTTTTATCAATCTTTACGTCTTTCAGCAAAAAAACTTTTTCGCCAGTTGGAGAGAAACATAAACCACTAAATCCATCCTCAACTTCAGATATTTGTTTTTTATTGCTACCATCGGCATTAACAAGCCAGGCCTGAACGGTTCCTGATTCCGATGATAAATAAACAATTTGTTCGCCATTAGGATGCCACACTGCATTAAATTCACTCTTTGGTGTTTTAGTTAGTTGAACTTTATCGGAACCATCAATATTCATTACAAATAATTCACGATTGCTTTTATTTTGTTCAATACTAAAATAAGATACTCCGTATAAAACTTTCTTGCCATCAGGCGAAACCTGCGCATCGCCTAAGCGACCAAAGGACCATAACACTTCTGGTGTCATTATATCAGAAGACAATGTTAGCTTTGCTTTGCCAATTAAAGGTTCATCCAATTTTTGAGAAGTTTCCATTTGACATGAAGCAAAAACTGCAACTGCAAATAAAACTGTAAATAATTTTTTCATTTTTTATATTTTTTAAATAGTTGTTTGTTACGTGACCGAAAGTTACGAATTTTCAAAATTTAATAGATTAAATGACTTAAAGAATAACTGTATTTAAACATGCTAGTAAAACATATTAATAAATGCCCTATTCCCAATTTACCTGACAAAAAACATCATTTTTAATACCCTAATTAACGAAAGGTTAGTAATTTTGCAATCTAATTTCAAAAACAGTCACGTATGTCAGAAATGGATAAAGGCAATAAATTGTTTGAGGAGTTTCCACCAGTTTCTACACAAGAATGGGAGGAAAAGATTGTCAAAGATCTGAAAGGTGCCGATTATGAGCGCAAGCTGGTATGGAGAACCAACGAAGGGTTTAATGTGCGCCCATATTATCGCCAAGAAGATTTAGATAAAGTGAAGTACCTAGATGGTACACCACAGGAATTTCCGTTTGTTCGTGGAAACAAAATCGAGAAAAACTCATGGTTTGTCCGTCAGGATATTGAAGCTGATGACCTAAAAAAGGCCAACGAAAAAGCAGTTACACTTTTAAGTAAAGGTGTAAACTCATTTGGATTTGTTGTAAACAAAGATGCAACATTTACAAAAGACGATATAGCAACCCTTTTAAATAATCTTCCTTTAGCGGAGATTGAAGTAAACTTTGTGGCTGGTTATGCTGCAAAAAGTTTAGCAAGTGCTTTAAATGAATATTTAAGCGACAAAGTTAGTTTACATGGCTCCTTGGGTTTTGACCCAATAATGGATTTTGTAAAAACCGGAAAAATCACACCATCAAACACATTGGATAATATCGTTGAGATTGTTAAAAACACTCGTGAATTATCTAATTTTAGATGTTTATCGGTTCGTGGCGATGTTGTTGAAAACGCTGGTTCAAGCATTGTACAAGAACTTGGTTTTTCTTTGGCTGTAGCAAACGAATATATGGCAAGCTTAACCGAAGCTGGTATTTCATCTGATGTTGCTGCTAAAGCTATCAAATTCCAATTTGCAACCGGATCCAATTACTTTATGGAAATTGCAAAAGTTCGTGCAGCAAGATTACTTTGGGCTAATATTGCAAAACAATACAACCCTAAAGATGACGCTTCATGTATTGCAAACATTCATGCAGTAACTTCCGATTGGAACAAAACAATTTACGATCCCTATGTAAATATGCTTCGTACACAAACCGAAGCGATGTCATCTATTTTGGGAGGCGTTGATTCAATGACCGTAAAAAGTTTTAATGCAGCCTACGAAAAACCAACCGAATTCAGCGAACGTATCGCTCGAAATCAACAACTCTTATTAAAAGAGGAATCTCATTTCGACAAGGTTGTTGATCCCGGAGCTGGCTCCTATTATATCGAAACTTTAACCGATAACATTGCCGAACAAGCTTGGAAATTATTCTTAGAGGTTGAAGAAAAAGGTGGATTTATTGCTGCTTTTAAGGCCGGATTTGTTCAAAATATAGTAAACGAAACTGCTCAAAAACGCGATATGGACATTGCCAATCGTAAAGAGAATTTCTTAGGTGTTAATCAGTTTCCAAACTTCAACGAACACATTGAAAAAGAATTAAATAGTGAACTATTTAAGAGAAAATGTTGTGAAGATTATTGCGATTGCACAAAAGATGATTGCGATTGTGATGCGGAACCATTAATTAAATATCGCGGTGCGATGGCTATTGAAGCCATACGTTACAAAACCGATATTTTTGCAAAAAACAATAAGCGACCCTTAGCATTCATGTTAACCATTGGTAATTTAACCATGCGAAAAGCACGTGCGCAATTTGCTTGTAATTTCTTTGCTGTTGCCGGATTCGATGTTCAGGATAATAATGGTTTTGATACTATTGAAGAAGGAATGAAAACTGCACAAGAAGCTAAAGCTGATATTATAGTTATTTGCAGCTCCGATGACGAATACGTAGCATATGCACCAGCAGTTAAAAATCAAGCTAGAAAAGCAATTACTGTGGTTGCCGGATTCCCAAAAGCTATTATTGATGACTTAAAAGCTAATGGATTAGAGCACTTTATTCATGTGAAAAGCAACTTAATTGATACACTTACCGGATTTCAAAAAGAATTAGGTATCTAGTAACAAGATGCAAGAATCGAGTATCAAGAATTACTTCTTGTGTCTTGTGTCTTGAATCTCTAAATCTAAAAAATTATGAGACCAGATTTTAAAAATATAGATTTCAGAACTGCTTCAAAATCCGAAAAATCGGGTAAAGGATCAGAAAAACTGAAAAACATACAAAAAGACTGGATGACTGCTGAGCAGATTCCGGTTAAACCAGTTTATACAAAAGCGGACCTAGAGGGAATGCAACACCTGAATTATGCGGCAGGTATCGCACCTTTCTTACGTGGTCCTTATTCAGGTATGTACGCCATGCGTCCATGGACCGTGCGTCAGTACGCAGGATTTTCAACCGCTGAAGAATCAAATGCATTTTACCGCAGAAATCTTGCTGCTGGTCAGAAAGGTCTTTCTGTAGCTTTCGACCTAGCTACGCATCGTGGATACGATTCCGATCACCCACGTGTTATTGGTGATGTGGGTAAAGCGGGTGTAGCTATCGATTCTATTGCTGATATGAAAATTCTTTTCGATCAGATTCCTTTGAACAAAATGTCAGTTTCAATGACCATGAACGGAGCTGTGCTTCCGATTATGGCTTTTTACATTGTTACGGCATTGGAACAAGGAGCAAAATTAGAAGAACTCGCAGGAACTATTCAAAATGATATTTTGAAAGAATTTATGGTGCGTAATACTTATATTTTTCCACCAGAATTCTCAATGAAAACCATTGCTGATATTTTCGAGTACACATCGAAATACATGCCTAAATTTAACTCAATTTCTATCTCAGGTTACCACATGCAAGAAGCTGGGGCAACCAACGATATTGAAATGGCTTACACCTTAGCTGATGGTTTAGATTACTTACGTACAGGAATTAAAGCCGGTATCGATATTGATGCTTTTGCTCCACGTTTATCTTTCTTCTGGGCTGTTGGCTTGAATCAATTTATGGAGATTGCTAAAATGCGTGCTGCACGTATGATTTGGGCTAAATTGGTGAAACAATTTAATCCTAAAAACCCAAAATCATTAGCCTTACGTACTCACTCGCAAACTTCAGGTTGGAGTTTAACAGAACAAGATCCATACAACAATGTGGGCAGAACATGTATCGAGGCAATGAGTGCTGCGCTAGGTCACACCCAATCGTTGCATACCAATGCATTGGATGAAGCGATTGCTTTACCCACCGATTTCTCGGCACGTATTGCACGTAATACACAAATTTATCTTCAAGATGAAACGAACATTTGCAAATCATTAGACCCTTGGGCTGGCTCGTACTATGTAGAAAGCTTAACCAACGAGATTTACAAAAAAGCGTGGAAACTTATTGAGGAAGTTGAAGAATTAGGGGGCATGTCGAAAGCCATTGAAACCGGTGTTCCAAAAATGAGAATTGAAGAAGCTGCGGCTCGTGCTCAAGCAAAAATCGACTCAGGAAAACAAACCATTGTTGGTATTAATAAATACAGGTTAGATAAAGAAGATCCATTAGAAACACTTGAAGTAGACAATACAGCAGTTCGAGATTCTCAATTAAAGCGTTTAGCCACACTAAAAGCAGATCGTAACAATAGCGATGTTCAAGAGATTCTAAATAAAATTACCAAATGTGCCGAAACCGGTAAGGGCAATTTATTAGAATTAGCGGTTGAAGCTGCTCAAAAACGTGCTACCTTAGGTGAAATTTCCGATGCATGCGAAAAAATTGTAGGGAGGTATAAAGCAGTGATACGATCTATTTCAGGAGTTTACTCCTCAGAAGCTCAAAACGATCCTAATTTTGCAAAAGCGCAGGAAATGTGTGCCGAATTTGCAAAAAGAGAAGGTCGTCAGCCAAGAATTATGGTTGCAAAAATGGGACAAGACGGTCACGACCGTGGTGCCAAAGTAGTTTCAACAGGTTACGCCGATATAGGTTTTGACGTAGATATAGGCCCATTATTCCAAACACCTGAAGAAGCTGCAAAAGATGCTGTTGAAAACGATGTGCATATTCTTGGAGTATCTTCATTGGCTGCCGGACATAAAACACTTATTCCTGCAGTAATTGCCGAACTTAAAAAGTTAGGTCGCGATGATATTATGGTAATTGCTGGTGGAGTAATTCCATCACAAGATTATCAATTTTTATACGATGCAGGTGTAGTGGGTGTTTTCGGACCCGGAACTTCCGTTTCAAAAGCGGCCACACAAATTTTAGACATCTTATTAAAAGCTTTAGATTAGTTTTTAATCGATATATGATTTTGTAAACCACCTTTTTGAGGTGGTTTTTTGTTGTCGCCAAATAAATAATCTTATCCATAAGAACACGCAAACCCATTTCTTATACTTTTTTTTCGTAAACATTTCGTAGATAAATTAAAAACAATAGTTTTGTGAAAATATTTTATACTTATAGCTAAGCAATTATTAGCTTAAACCATAATTAAAAATGATCTTCAATTCAGTTGTTTTCGGAATATTTTTTACGCTTGTATTCTATTTGTATTGGATATTTTTTAAAAATAATATTCGCCTTCGAAATATTTTTTTCATTCTTGTTAGCTATTTGTTTTATGGATGGTGGGACTGGAGATTTTTATCACTCATAATTATAAGCTCATTTGTCGATTTTATTGTTGGTGAAAAAATTCATTCAACAACAAATAAAAAAAACAGAAAGCTCTATTTATTAGCTAGTCTTATTGTTAATCTGGGGTTTTTAGGTTTTTTTAAATATTTTAACTTTTTTGTTGATAGTTTAGTTACATCCTTTTCTGCAATTGGTGTCGAACTACATTCATCAACCCTTAATATCATTTTACCCGTTGGAATTAGCTTCTATACCTTTCAAACCTTAAGCTATACGCTCGATATTTATTATAAAAAGATTAAACCTACAAAGGATATATTTGCATTTTTTGCCTTTGTTTCATTTTTCCCTCAGCTGGTTGCAGGCCCTATTGAAAGAGCTAGTAACCTACTGCCTCAGTTTCATGAAATAAAAAAAATTGACTATTTCAAAATAAGGAGCGGACTAATTTTAATGCTCTGGGGATTTTTTAAAAAAATTGTTATTGCCGATCGACTGGCAATATATGTTGATGGTGCCTATGGTAATATTGGTCAGGCAACCGGTTTAACAGCACTGATAGCCGTTTTGTTTTTCGCTTTTCAATTGTATTTAGATTTCTCTGCATATTCTGATATTGCCATTGGCTGCGCCAGAACTTTGGGGTTCAAGCTATCGTTAAACTTTAACAGGCCTTATCTATCCCAATCGTTTTCCGATTTTTGGAAACGATGGCATATTAGCTTAAGCTCTTGGTTTAAAGACTATCTATACATTCCATTGGGAGGGAATAAAGTAAATCAGACCAAACTGTACCGCAACATAATAATAGTATTTGTATTAAGCGGGTTATGGCATGGTGCATCATGGAATTTTGTGATTTGGGGGCTACTAAATGGCTTGTTTGTTTTATTATTAGATAAATTTATAATTTTAAAAAAGAAAACTCCCGCATCAAAAATTATTAATAGCATAGTAATTACAAGTTGTTGGGCATTATCATTAATATTTTTTAGAGCACAAACCTTTAATGATGCACTACAAATGTTTGGCAATTTATTCAAGCCAAGTACATTATCGTTGTATGATTTTGGCTTAGCAAAACAAGAATTTAAAATTGCTTTATGGTTAGTTGCTGTCTTTATTTTTTACGAGATACTTATTGAAAAAAATAAAGACATATTTAACTCCTTATTATCAAAACACTTTATCGTTCGATGGAGCTTTTATGTTGCAATGGTTATTTGTATTTTATTAATAGGATCCTATGGCGTTGGATTAAACGATAGTAATTTTATTTATTTTCAATTTTAATACATTCATTCCATGGCAAGTAAGAAACATACTGAGATAAAAAACAAAAATAATTCTGAAGACATCGAAAATAAGAATACAACACACCATGCGCAATTATTAAAAATTACAATAAAAGCTCTTATCCTGATTCTTATTGTTGGCATTGGGCTTTTTTACTCCGATTATAAGGGATACTTTAATCCGGATAACTCGAACAATCATACCGAAAAAAAATGGAATTGGTTTTACAAATTTTCAAAAAAGAGTAATGTGGATATTCTCCTTTTGGGTAATTCTCATTTGTATTCTGGTATAAATCCAAAAAATTTGAGCGCAGCTCTTGGAGCAAATGCTTTTATATTAGCATCTCCTGGAACACATATTGGCGATGCGTATTTTGGATTAAAAGAAGCTCTTAAGGAAAGTACACCCAGTCTTGTAATTATTGAAACCTTTGGCATTAACAATTTTGATCCCTATAGCCTAAAAGAAGGTAACCTTTCAGATCAATTTAAAAGTTTTTCTGCTCGAAAAAATATTGTTGAAAAAATAATATCAACCCCATCTCTTTTTAATGTTAACAATTACCCCTATGCTTGGTCGAACACCCTACGGAATCACGATTTTTTATATAATAACAAAAAACAATTAGAAACTAACCTGAAAATTATTAGAGGCGAAAAGAAAACTAAAAAAGACAAACTCTATTTAGGGAGATTTGTCAGGTTCACAAAGGGTCTTCAAAAAGACATTTTAAATGAATATGATAGTAAAGGTGCGCCAGTTGATGGTTCGAAATATGAATATAGCAAATACGCAGAAGCGTATGTTGATAAAATTGTTTCTCTTTGTAAAGAAAAAGACATCAAGCTTCTTTTTTTAACACTTCCCATGTATTCAAAACATGTGTCAAATTATAAAATCTGGAAAAACAAATTATCAGGTATTATAAGTAATTATAATAGCCCTTGGCTTGATTTACAGTTACCCGAATACACGAACGATTTTCCTGAATTTTGTTTTGAAAACACCTATGATTTCAACCAACACATAACTTATCAAGGGTCATTAATTGCAACCTATAAATTAGCCAAGTTTATAAAGCATACATTGAATATCAATCTCCCTAACAGAAGTAATGATATTAATTGGCAGAGAAAGTTTTATGGTGAAGAAGGGTATTTTGAGAATTATCCGGTACTTACAAACGACAAAATAAATAAGGTTATTGCTAAAAATAAAGCAATTAGAAACATTACCCTAAAGGATGTCTTTTTAATTAAAGAAAGTAAAAGAACAAAACTACTAGTGAAAATTGAAAGGTCGCTGTTAAAAGGAAAAAATCTTAATGGTTCCACGCTTATTCTTGCTATTAAAATGAATGAAAATAATAGCGAAAAAGTTGTAACTGTTCAATTAAGATACGACGCATTTCATGACGTTGAAAAAGATGCAATTTTTACTCAATATTTAAATTCCGACAATATAATTGATATTGTTGACGGTGAAATACGTTATTAATTAAATACCCATCTAAGATAGTTTTTAATCTACATATGATTTTGAAAATCGCCTCAATTTGGAGTGGTTTTTTGTTTTCAGATGACTTAACTTATAAACAAAGTATTGTAATGTATCTAATTTAGAAAGCAGTAATTTATAACTGCGGTATTATGGGATCACATTAAAAAGTTGGGGATTTAAATAAAACCATCAAAATATTTAATGTTAAATTGTTGCGATGCATGTAGATAATTTCATCTGTATAAACTTTAATTAATTCTTTGTATTTCTGCAACTTATGTTTTTCAATTCATTTGTGGTGACATTTGTTCATGGCAACTATTATTTTTATTTGTATTCACGAACTCGTTATCACTCGGTTGTTGCCTCACACGATTCTATTATTTCAAAGGTGTTACTCATAAATATTTATTTTTTAAGGTATTCGTGAGAAGGCTTCGCTTAGTTCGGCGAACCCTCACCATGAAAGCACATGTTTCAACTTGCTCATATATTCATGTCCTTTTGTTTTTGTACCTTATTTTTTTACTCTTTTAATGGTGAGGGTTTCATAAAAATAAATTTTATGCTTGCATCGCTTGTTGTTAACAATAAACAACTTAGGGCGTTGCCCTAAGCTATATTATTTATGGCTT
>JAEINW010000194.1 GCA_016342715.1 Salinivirgaceae bacterium
AGTGTTTCACAAACAAAGTGCAGTGAAATACTTACAAGAACTAAATCGTGAGCGAGAATCGCTCAATTTGGGTTAAAGTTTGCTTCTGTTTCAGTGAATCAATTTCTTATTCAATTGTATCATCGGAATTCGGAGTTTTATTAAACCAGTTTTTTGGGTTTAAATACGATTTGTATTTTGCAAATAATTCTTTACCAACCAGCAATCCTCCTACCCAAAACAAAATTTCCATTGCAACAAACGAAACAGAGGAACCAATCACCTTTATTTTATTTGGCATATCTAAAAATGGAATTAAAAGCATAACTGCAAAAGCCACACCCGACAATAAGATAAGTACAATTCCTACTTTCATTAATTTTTTCTTTTTCATAGCAATCATATATACAAGTTCAAACAAATTCTCATAGATCAAGTTTAGGCTTGCTTAATTAATTCAATAATTTAAGCACTTTAGCATCAAAATAATAAATGTCTTTGAAAAATACTGTTTGATGGCTCCTTGAATCATAAGTAACTGTTTGATATAAAATATCAAGTTCAATTTTATTTTTCAGATATACTTTGTCAGGATATCCTTTATCCAAATATTTTTTAAGGGGATATTTATGCTTATCCATTTCCAGCAATATAGTTTCAGCAACTTTCATGGCATTTTCAATTCGCACACAACCATTACTAAATGCCCTAATATCTTTATTAAATAAATTCTTTGATGGGGTATCATGTAGATACACTTGATAGGGATTTGGGAACATGAATTTTACTTTTCCTAAAGCATTATTGGGTCCTGCATTTTGAAATATTTTATAGGGGAAATAATTCTCAGAATATTTTAAAAAATCAATGGAATCTTGTGGAATTCGAACTCCATTTTTCGTTATAAACATATTACGATTTTCCAGAAATGACGAGTCGTTTTTAAGCTTTGGAAGCATTTTTTTTGATGCAATTGAATTTGGAATGGTCCAACATGGATTAAATACCAAATAATTAATAGCTGATTGAAATACTGGAGTTTTAGTTTTAAACTTACCAACTATAATTTTCGTATTTATTTTTTCTTCATTACTATTAAATAAATGCAATGAATACGAAGGAATATTAACCTCTACCCTATTTCCTGACAACTCTTTTGGCAAGCATCTTATTCGCTCTAAATTAACTATTAAAGCATTTATATAATCCTGAATTTGCCATTCCAGATACATATAGGTTTTTCTGCCAGGCAAACCATCGGGAGTTAAGCCGTGCATGCTTTGAAACTTTATAACTGCCAGTTCCAAAGAATCATCAAATTTTAAGCTTAATGAATCCTGAGAATATAAATTCAATTGAGCCAGTTTTTTCTTTAAAGGCAGAACATATTCATTGGAATCGCCTTTTTGAATAAGAAAGCCGGGATATTTAATTGAAATTTTTTCGGTATTAATGGTGTTTAATCTCCTATATTTTGCGAGCTCTAATTTCAAATGCTTATATCCAAATAGTTTGGGTTCAAAAAATTGTTCTATTTCAGTTATTTGCCCCTTTTTTAACAAAGTAAATAATACAGAATCGTAAGAATTAAAATCATCATTAGGATAGTTCCAATGTGAATCTAGTTCATAAGGATTAATTTTTCCTTTAAGCAAGTGATCAGAATATTTAAGAATCGCACTTGTTAATAGAAGGTCTAATTCAACATTTTTTAAAATACTATTGCCTGAATCTATACTCGATAAATTTATTAGCGTTCCAATTTCGAAAATAAAATAATCTATTGGGTTAAATCCCTGCTTATCTGAATCAAGAAGCATTTGATAGCCCATACTTTTTAATGAATCTTCAACCCAAAAAGGATGGTAATTATTTCTTTGATAGAGTGTTATGAGTTCCGAAAAATAGTTTTCCGGTTTAAGCTTACTTAATTTTAAATTTGTATTTAACATATATTTAATCGAATCTGATATATCTTCGATTGAAATTGCAGGTGATTGTTCTTCTTTGATTGTATTGTTTTCTTGCTCGTACTTAGTCTCAACCATATTTGAATTGGTTGTTGAACAACTTACAACAAAAAGATAAAATATAAATATTGTGAAAAGTTTAACCATCATTTGAATTGCAGTAATTTTATAATCTAAAAGACCCTAATTTACTACATTGCATTAAACAATTCTAATAATGTCTGAACAAAAGGTTTTGTAAAATCATTATCGCTCCAATACTTTACATGCGACCCTACATACAAACCCGTATTTATTTGAAAATCGTTTACTAAATTTTTATACGAATTACTCAATTGTTTTAATGGCCAACCCAATACATCGTCTTTATCGTAATAATTATCCCAAGTAAAATCGGGGTTCCGTTTATCAAAAGCAATTATTTGATTTTCAGCTAATCCGGAAACAAACAATGGAATATTGCTACCCAAGGTTACCAAATAACTTAAGTTTTTCAGATTATTTTGGTTGTTTGCTGGTATCGATTTAAAAATTCCTTTTCCGTGGTCGGCATCCCAAACATAAGTTGATAAAATATGAGAACTCATTGATGAGGCTACAATAAGCAACTTTGAATCGGGAAAATCTTGCATTTTTTTATTGGTTTCTTGAATAACTCTTCTTAAATATCCATGAATACGTTGATACGGACTATTAATGTCTGCTGCGTTTCGTTCAAAGGTTACCCCATCGCCAAAAGCTTCCATTAGCGTTTTTCGAAAACTAAGGACTCCGCCTAAGTTATTTTCCTCATCCAATCGATTAAATAAAGCCTTTTGGTTTTCATCAATATTAGTTTCCTTAAAAGGCAAGCATTCTATTACTTCATAGTTTCCTTCTAAAGGAGCATTTTTTGAAAACTTTTCTAAATCTTTTTGAAATCCTTTAGAAAAGCCGTCTTCTTTGGTTCCTATGCCTGGAATGGCAATTATAAAAATTCTATTATTCATATTTATTTATAGATGCTTTAAAAAAAATATGATATACTGATTAAATATAACTATTACAAATGAAAAAAGGTCGCTCAATGAGCGACCTTTTAAAATATGATGATTCAACTTATTCTTTTGAATAATCCATTGCAGCCATACGTTGGTACGACTTGTAACGCCATTTAGCATTCTCTTCAGCAGCTTTAAATAATTCATCTGCTTGCTCTGGGAAAGCTTTCATTAATGAGGTGTAACGAACTTCGCCCATTAAGAAACTCTGGAACTTATCCCATTCTGGCTCTTTTGAGTCTAATACAAATGGGTTCTTTCCTTCAGCTTCTAAAACAGGGTTAAAACGATACATGTGCCAGTAACCTGACTCAACCGCTTTTTTCATTTCGCTTTGTGATCCACCCATACCAGCACGTAAACCGTGATTAATACATGGAGCATATGCAATTACTAAAGATGGTCCAGGATATGCTTCAGCCTCTTTGATTGCTTTAAAATATTGCGCTTGGTTTGCACCCATCGAAACTTGAGCAACATATACATAACCATAACTCATAGCCATCATTCCAAGGTCTTTCTTGCGAATTTTCTTTCCTGATGCAGCAAATTTAGCTACAGCTCCCACTGGAGTTGCTTTACTACTTTGTCCACCTGTATTTGAATAAACTTCGGTATCAACAACCAAAACATTTACATCTTCGCCTGAAGCTAGTACGTGATCTAAACCACCGTAACCTATATCGTAAGCCCAACCGTCGCCACCAAATATCCAATTGCTACGTTTTGGCATGTAATCTTTAATTTTTAAGATTTCCTTAGCAATAGGAGCCTTATCGTTTTCAAGAGCAGCAATTGCTTTTTCAGATGCAGCCATAGATTTTATAGTATCGCGTTTTACGTCACTCCATGCAGTTAAGGCAGCTTTTGTATCAGCACCTAAAGAATCTGCATTTTCGTTAGCTAAACGCTCTACACGAGCTTGTAATTTTTTAGCCGCTAAAGCCATACCTAAACCATACTCAGCATTATCTTCGAATAATGAGTTAGCCCAAGCCACACCTTTTCCTTGTTTGCTTGTGCAATAAGGAGTTGAAGGAGCCGAACCACCATAAATTGAAGAACAACCTGTAGCATTAGCAACCATCATACTTTCACCAAATAATTGAGTGATGGTTTTAATGTATGGGGTTTCACCACAACCTGCACAAGCTCCAGAGAATTCAAACAATGGTTGAATAAATTGACTTGCTTTTACATTTTGTGATCTTGGTGCAATTTCTTTAATGCTAACATTATTAGTCATGTAATCCCAACGAGGAATCTCAAGTTCTTGAGAAGCAAGTGGTTTCATTACTAAAGCCTTTGTTTTAGAAGGACAAACATCGACACAGTTTCCACAACCGGTACAATCAAGAGTCGAAATCTGAATTTTAAATCCTAATCCTTCGTATCCTTTACCATTAGCTTTTAATGTTTTTGTTCCTTCAGGAGCAGCAGCCAATTCTTTTTCGTCTAATAAAAACGGACGAATAGCAGCATGAGGACAAACATAAGCACATTGATTACACTGAATACAATTTGCATCTACCCATTCAGGTACATGAACAGCAATACCGCGTTTTTCATACTTTGTTGTCCCTGCAGGGAAAGTACCATCTTCACGACCTAAGAATGCAGAAACAGGCAAATCGTTTCCAGCAAGATTGTTGATAGGCTTCACTACATTTTTAATAAATTCCGGAACATTATTTTCAACAATCACAGCAGGCTTAACATCAATATTAGCCCATTCTGCAGGAACTTCAACTTTAATAACAGCACTTCCTGCATCTACAGCTGCATAGTTCATGTTCACAATTTCCTCACCTTTT
Source organism: Salinivirgaceae bacterium (assembly GCA_016342715.1). GTDB lineage: Bacteria > Bacteroidota > Bacteroidia > Bacteroidales > SZUA-534 > JAEINW01. Next base: position 4,804 of record JAEINW010000194.1, read on the forward strand.
GAACCAAATGATTTCACAATCATTTTTTTCATTTGTTCAACAGCTTTATCATAAGGAATTACGTTAGCAATTTTAAAGAAAGCAGCCTGCATAATAGTATTGGTACGATTACCTAATCCTATTTCTTCGGCTATTTTGGTTGCATTAATTATATAAACCGAAATATTATTGTCTGCAAGATATTTTTTAAATGAATCTGGCAAATGGTTTTTAACCTCTTCTGCATCCCAAATAGCATTTAACAAAAAGGTTCCACCATTTTTAAGGCCTCTTAGCATATCGTATTTTTTCAAATATGCTTGTACGTGACAGGCAACAAAATCAGGAGTTGTAATCAAATATGGACTCATAATTTTATTGTCACCAAAACGAAGGTGAGAAGCAGTAAAACCACCCGATTTTTTTGAATCGTAATCAAAATATGCTTGGCAATATTTATTAGTAGAATCACCAATAATTTTAATTGTATTTTTGTTTGCTCCTACAGTACCATCAGAACCTAAACCATAAAATTTAGCTTCAAAAAGGCCTTTAGCCAAGCTTATTTCTGGCAATAGTGGTAGCGATGTAAAAGTTACATCATCAACAATACCTAAAGTAAAACGGTTTTTAGGTTCAGCTAAATTTAAATTATTAAATACTGAGATAATCATTGCAGGAGTAGTATCTTTTGAAGAAAGACCGTAACGTCCACCAATAATTACCGGAGCATTTTCTTTACCATAATAAAGATCTCTAACATCTAAATATAAAGGCTCACCGTTTGCTCCAGGTTCTTTTGTTCTGTCTAAAACAGCAATACGTTTTACTGATTTAGGCATAGCTAGCATAAAATGCTTAGCTGAGAATGGACGGTATAAATGAACAACCAATACACCCACTTTTTCACCATTTGCATTTTTGGCATCTACAACCTCACGAATAGTTTCAGTAGCTGAACCCATGGCAATAATAACATTTTCAGCATCGGGAACACCATAATACATAAATGGCTTATATTCTCGTCCTGTAATTTCAGAGATATTAGCCATATATTCGGCTACCATATCAGGCACTGCATCATAGAATTTATTTGCAGCTTCGCGTGATTGGAAATAAATATCAGGATTTTGAGCAGTTCCTCTGGTTACCGGATGATTTGGACTTAATGCTCCATCGCGGAATGCTTGCAATGCTTCCATATCCAACAATGGTTTCAAATCATCTTCTTGTAACATTTCAATTTTCTGAATCTCGTGAGAAGTACGGAATCCATCGAAAAAGTGTACAAAAGGAATTCTTGATTTAATGGCAGTTAAGTGAGCCACACCTGCTAAATCCATTGCTTCCTGAACTGATCCTGATGCAAGGAATGCAAAACCAGTTTGACGAGCACTCATCACATCGGAATGATCACCAAAAATTGAAAGTGCCTGAGCTGCTAAACTACGAGCTGACACATGAAAAACTGCAGGAAGTAATTCACCAGCAATTTTATACATGTTAGGAATCATCAATAATAATCCCTGAGAAGCGGTGTAAGTTGAAGTTAAAGCACCTGCTTGTAACGATCCATGAACGGCACCTGAAGCACCACCTTCACTCTGCATTTCAACAACATCAACAGTTTCTCCAAAAATATTTTTGCGACCATTAGCCGCCCATTCGTCCACATTTTCTGCCATGTTCGACGATGGAGTGATTGGGTAAATAGCTGCTACTTCGCTAAACATATATGCAATATGAGAAGCTGCATAGTTACCATCACATGTGATAAACTTTTTTTCTTTAGCCATTTTATTTTACTTGTTATGAATTTATATAATTAATTAATAGCTCGTAGCTAGTAGCTCGTAGCCATTTTATTTAACACTATTTTTTAGAACCTATTAGCCTTGAGCTAGTATAAAAAACCAAACAACCACAATGGAATTCTAGTATCCACTCCAACTTCTTCCATATGAGTTCCTATATAGGTATTATTAATATTATTTGTTATTCGTTTATGATTTCCCACTTTAAATAGCAATGTATCATCAATTAAAAATTCTCCTTTTTTACCATTTGATGAAACCTTATGACCTTTCTTTAACTGATTTAAAAAATAAGTTTCGTTCAAAACCTCATTGCTAGGTTCCGATTGAGAAATTGCATAAAGTAAATTTGTATTTTGCATATAAACGCGCTCAGGTTTTTTAGCATCATCTAATTCTCCCTGATACACCATATTTATTAATCGAGCATTCCGCAAATACTTTAAATAGTTCATTACTGTTGCTCTACTGGTATCAATTGAATTACTAAGTTGACTTACATTCGGAACATGAGGCATATCTTCTGATAACTCAAATATTAATTTTTTAAGTTTAGGATAAAACTTTAATTCCATTTGCTGAAGAAATGGAATATCAATTTCCAGAGTGAGGTTTACAATTTTCAACACATTCTCACCAAAATTTAAACTCTCAGTAAAAAAGGGATAAAATCCATATTTCAAATAATCGTTAAAATACGCTAAAGGCTTTACTTTAAAAAGAATGTCTTTTGCTATTTCAACATGATACTTAAGAATATCTTCCAATGAATATTTTGAAAAATTATTATCCGTCTTGAAGTTTAAAAATTCTCGAAACGACAATCCACTCAAATGATAAGCTTGCACTTTTCCTTCCAAATCAGGATTATCATCCTTAAGCCTCATTACCGGACTCCCGGTAAAGATAACTTGTAACTCAGGATATTTATTATAAATATTGCGCAATGCTTCAGACCAATCGGGATACTTAAATACCTGATCGAGCACCAAGGTTTTTCCTCCGGTTTTCCTAAATTCATCGGCAAAATCAACCAAAGAATGACCTGAAAAATAAAAATTATTTAGATTTACATATAAGCACGATTTATCGGTTCCAAAAGTTGATTTAATATAATCTAACAAAAAAATGGTTTTACCAATTCCTCTGGTTCCTTTAATACCTATTAATCTGCTGCGCCAATCAATCTCATTCTTAAGCTCACGCTGAATTGGAAACTTTACAGACTCTAACAAATCGAAATGTGTGTGATAAAATTTCTGCATAGTTTAAATTGCTATGCAAACTTAGCAAATAATTAGGTGTTCTTGCCATATTGAGATTACAAAAAGCACACTAAAGTCTAATTTAAAATGATTTTAGATAAAACGGGTTCATAAAAAAAATAATTATATTAGAACTTTTTTAACTAATTTTTATAATTATGAATCTGGTACTGTTTAAATCTATTCTAACTGTTGTTCTTGGTATACCCATTGGCTTAATTATTATTCGTTTTATCTTCAAAAAAAGTCTATTTACGCAAATTGGTATGTTTTGGTTGGCAAATATCATTTTTGTGATAATGAACACACGAGTTGGTGATCATTTACCCGATAAATACCCTTATGCAATAGTTTTTATAATAAATATTGTTGTTTCCTATATGTTGGTATATTTTTCTCATAAGGCTATTAGTAAGCCTTTAAAGTTATCGATTGCTAATTTAAAAGAAATTACAAAAGGAAAACTTAACATTACACTTTCTGAAGAACTGGAAAAAAGAGGTGATGAAATTGGAGAATTAAGTAGAATTAACAGAACCTTAACAGAAACTTTTACTCAGGTTATTTCTGAGATCAATCACAGTTCAGAACAAATAAATACCATTGGAAACACAGTAAACTCTACCTCGTCATCTTTAACTAAAGCCTCAAACAATCAGGCCGCTTCTCTTGAAGAAATCACAGCATCAATGGAAGAAATGATGGCTAATATTGAGTCAAACACCCAAAATGCCGTAGAAACCGAAGGTATTGCTAAAGAAGCACAACTATCCGTTCAAGAAGGTAACGAATCGGCCTTAATTGCGCTCAATTCAATGAAAAACATTGCTGAAAAAATTCAAATCATAACTGACATTTCATTACAAACTAATATTTTAGCCTTAAATGCTGCCGTTGAAGCAGCCAGAGCTGGTGAACATGGCAAAGGTTTTGCGGTAGTAGCTGCAGAGGTTCGCAAATTAGCAGAACGAAGCAAATTAGCAGCTAACGAAATTCAACAAGTATCAAGTAAAGGAGCACAAATTTCACAACTGGCTATTGAGTTACTAAACAAAACATTGCCACTTATTGACAAAACCACTCAACAAATTCAAGAAATATCAGCTGCTAGTAAAGAGCAAAGAATTGGAGCTTCACAAATTAATAATGCCGTTCAAGAAATTAATAGAAGTACTCAACAATATGCAAGTACTGCACAAGGCATGACTCAAAATTCTAATGAATTGGTTGAGCAGGCTGATAATTTAGCAGAACAAGTAAAATATTTTCAGTTGTAATAATATAGAGGGTAGCATCATCCTCATTTTGTTTTTTAAAAACAGATCAATTTGAAAAGTTGTGGAGCAAGCTGAAAATTTTGAAAAGGACAGTTATAAATATTATTGCTAAGAAAATAAATTAGCTCGCTGCGACCATCGGGGAAAAAGCCGAAATGATTTAAACCTAAGTTGAGCGATTTGAATAAAATGAAAAGCGCTATACTTAGAGTTAACCCCGACCTAAAAATTGTTAGTTTTCACAATTTGAGTGAAATGAAAAATTTGAAAACCTTACAATAACTCAGTCGATTGAGCAGAATAGCGATAGCTAATCGCTCAATTTGGGTTAAAGCAATAAAATGCACCCCTTTTTTTTATAGAATGGATTGCGTCGCATGTGGATATATACTACTAATTTAACATGTTTGCTTGCGACGTTTCGTATAGTTGTACTGATTCTTAGGGCGCTGCCCTAAGTTGAATTATATAAGCCTTTCAGGCTAATTTTTTTGATTATTAAAAGTACTTAGTTCCTTTACGACTTTAGTTTTAACAGTTTGTATTTGTAAAATAATATCCTCCCCAGCCCTCCTTAGTAAGGAGGCCTGTCTGCCGATAGGCAGGGAGTAAGTGAGTACTTTCAATGAAACGTGAGTGTTTAAAAATTGAACCAAATTTTTCAATTTTGTAGAATGTAGTTACTCACTTCGTTCGTGAGAACGCTAGGCTAAGTTCCTCCCTTTTTAAGGGAGGTTAGGTGGGATAAATAGTACGATGCAAGCATAAAATTGATTTTTATGAAACCCTCACCATTAAGAGAGTTAAAAAATAAGGTACAAGAACAAAAGGACATGAA
>JAEINW010000195.1 GCA_016342715.1 Salinivirgaceae bacterium
AAAAAGAATAGATTTGGGTGCATGATTGGTGTTTTTTCAAATTGAGACTTCAGCTTGCACCCTTTTCTTTGTAGGTTATATTTCTTGGGGCGATGCCCCAAGCTAAACTATGCAAGGCTTTCAGCCTTAGTTTTTTTTATTAAAACCTATTTAGGTATTTATAAGAATAACCATAAAAATTAATTAGCTATTAGTAAAATGAAATATGCAAAGTTATTAAAACAGTACTTTTTTTGTATTAATCGTTGTACTTAATACCAGGCCTGCAAGCAATTAGCTTTGATGCAAAAATGAAAGCAATATTTCTTATCTTTGAATAAAAAAGATGAATATAGATGACTACATAAAGGATATTAATAGTTTATGCAAGGCGCATAAAGTCAGGACATTATTTGTATTCGGATCTGTAATCACTGGAAACTTCAGACCAGATAGCGATATTGATTTTATAGTTGATATAAATTCTAATGATCCTATTGATTATGCTGAAAACTATTTTGATTTAAAATTTAAACTTGAAGACTTATTTAAAAAACCGATTGATTTACTTGAACATAAAGGACTAAAAAATTCTCATTTAATTCAAAGTATTAATAATAGCAAAAGGATTTTGTATGAAGCCTGAAATATTGACTTGGCTAGAGGACATAGACAGATCGATTGTCGAAATTTATGAGTTCCTTCCTGACAAACGTGATTTCTTTCTATTCCAAAACGACCTTAAGACAAAAAAGGCTGTTGAGCGAAATCTAGAAATTATAGGAGAAGCATTAAACCGAATTTTAAAAGAAGACCCGAATATTCAGATCACAAACTCCAGAAAAATAGTGGATACAAGAAATAGGATTATTCATGGATATGATAGTGTAACTGCTGATATTTTGTGGTTAATTATTAGTAAACCGCTTCCCATCCTACATCAGGAAGTTCGACAATTATTAAAGTAGGCACTAAGTACAACCCACTTTTATCCCCCACTTCCTTAACACTTAATAAAATAAACAAAAAAGTTTGCTTTGCATTTACCAACGCCGACAAATCAATAGATGTTGTCAGATTTGTTTTATATGAAAGATTTACCGAAACATTTCATCGTCCGAAAGACATGAAATCGTTTTGAGTTCAATTGATCCAATACTAAATTAAAATAATATTACAAAAGCGGCTGTAATTATTGGTATATTTATAATCAAGAAGATTTAGCTAATATGGATATACTTTTAAATAAAAAATACCCCAAGTATAATAATTTGCATCTCAGAATACGACCAAATATATTTTCACAGAAGAATTAACGAACTATTCAAATTGCAATGAGAAAAAGGAATAAATTGTCACTTTTTAGCATATTAATAATTAATTCAATTATTATTTTAGAACTTGGATTAAATGGCTGTGCAGTGTTCATCCAAAAACCAAAGGAAGGAAATAATATATCACAAGATGCTGATTTTCAAAAAGACATACTAAAATATGGCAAGCATGGATATTGGCTTTTAATAAGAGGGTATCATTCCACTGATCATCTTGTAGCAGGAGCTACTCTCTCAGAATATTCTCATGCTGCAATTTTGGATTTGAAAAATAATGAAATTATCGAGGCTACATCGCAAGGCGTGCATGAATTAAGCCTTGAATAATTCATTAAAAAAACACATAAAATAGCACTTATTAAGCCCTATGGATATTCATTAGCTAGGGCTGATTCAGCTATTATTATGGCACGAAAAAGTATTGGTAAGTCCTATGATTTTTTAGGTACAGTTGGCCTAAATAACAAGAAAAAATATTACTGTAGCGAATTTACCGTTTATTGTTATCCCCATCTAAAGGATTCATTAAAAATTCCTATTGTAATAGAGCCCAAGGATCTTTTGAAAATGGGAGAACCCATTTATATATCAAAAGAGAGAAGTGACAATTGATATTACTTGTGAACTTTCTTAATAAACTCTTCTACTTCAGGAATTCCTCCCTGATACAATAAATATCCATTGTAAGGTTCTCTTTCTGTTATTTCATCATTAATTGGAGTTAGCATCAATCTGTTCACTTCTTCCAAGTCGTCGGTCTGACCCAATGCCCAACCCAGTTTAATGTAGGCAACCTCGGGAAGCATGTTTCCTCCAGGAACAATTCCCTTTGCCATCATTTCTCGTCCGGTTTCATAAACAAACATCTGAACAAATCCCCAAATTGTTTGAAGTGTCATAAACATATAAACGCCTTTTTTCTTTGCTCTTTCAATGGCAGGATACAACTCTTTATTTACGTGCCCTAATCCTGTTCCTATAAAAACAATTCCTTTGTATCCTAAATCAACAATGGCATCTAAAGTATCACGCTTCATGCCTGGATAATAATAAAACATGGTTACTTTATCGCTGAAATAAGGCTTTATAGTTACATTTCTGTCTTTTCTTCTGGGCTTGTATTCTTTTTTAATATAATCAATCTTATGGCGATTTACCATAGCTAATGGTGTATCACCAATAGTTCTAAATGTTGATCGATAAGAAGAATGCATCTTACGTACACGGGTTCCTTTATGAAGTAATCCGTATTCATCGGAGGTGGGTCCGAACATACATACCATAACCTCAGCTATATCGGCATTTCCAGCAGCATACATTGCGTGCATTAGGTTTAATGCAGCATCGGAACTTGGACGGTCCGATGATCGTTGCGATCCTACAATAATGATAGGTATAGGTGAATTCTGTACCATAAAAGTCAATGCAGCACCTGTGTGATGCATGGTATCGGTACCATGACCTATTACAATTCCATCAACTCCGTTTTCAATTTCTTTTCCTATGGCTTTAGCTAATTGCATGTACTGCTTAGGCCCCATGTTTTCGCTAAAAACTGCAAACACTTTTTCTGTGGTCAAATTACAGATATCGGCCAATTCAGGAACCGCCCCATACAATTCGCCAGGAGAGAACGCTGGAATTACTGCACCCGTTCTATAATCCAAACGCGAAGCAATAGTACCTCCCGTACCAAATAATTTTACATTAGGCAGACCATCAGTAAAAGGAAACTCTTTTTCTGGTATTTTATAATTGGCCTTTTTATAGCCGGTTTCCTTCATATCGGTAATGGTAATAATATCTACACCAATATTATAACCTGTAATAATTTTTAATACAATATGCTGATCGTCATCGTTTTCTGATCTTGGCAAGATAGTTCCCTCAAAATCGCCACGTATTGTACTAATTTTAGCCGTTCCCCAAACTCTAACATTATATTTTTTAAGTACTTCTAGCGCACCTCCTTTGTATCCTTGAAAAATATCTTCCATCTAATCGATTATTTAATAGCCTTTTCAATTTTTGTTTTCAATTCGCTTAATTCTAAATTTCCTGTAGCCTGCTTATGTAGCTGTCCCATAATCCAGTCAACTACTTTCTCTTTATTAGTTTGAGAGTTAGTTTCTCTGAATTTTTCATTCAAATAATTTACAGGAGCTAAAATTTCTTCAATACTTCTTTTCTTAAAATTAATACTCGTAAGAATTGAAAAGAAATCCATATTCGGATGTTCAAGCAACACCGGAAGCATCATCTTTGAAATAGCATAATGAAGTTTGTTCTCTTGAATGAATTCAAACATTTTTACAATGCGATTGTAGGCAAAGTCTTCGTGCTTTTTGCGTTTTCCTTCAATATTTTTCAAGGTATGTCCAAAGAAAGTTCCAACAAATTTGGCAGGAACCTTTAATTTTTCAATTTGCTCAATAACTGGAATCAAATTGTTTTTTAAGATATAATTATCGGTATCTGAGGGTATTCCCCACTTACGGAGTTGCTCATATCGCTTGAATATTTCAACGGGTAAGTTTTTATTTAAGCTTTCAATATAATCGTTTGCTAAGGGAATGGGTGCCGAATCAGTATCGGGATACATCCTATCGGCTCCTGGCAATACTCTTTCGAAGATGGTTGTTCCGTCTTTAAACGATTTTCGTGTTTCTTGAGGTATGGTGTCGAATGCCATAATGCATCTCTCTTCAATGGTTTCAAGAGCCGTAGGAATATCTTCTTTGGGTCCCCAAAATACAATTTGCGCATCGTTTTCACCAGCATTTAAAAGTTCTTTAATTTTATCAAGGTCTGCCTTTATATTCGATCCATCAATTTCTTCAGAATGAATCATGTTTGGCTTTTCGATGCAAGCAACAACCTTTAGTCGATCGGCTATTTCGTTGGCAAAACATTGCTTGGGTTGAGTAAAGTGAGAGAGAATGCCTTGAAAACCTTCTAAATTAACAGCATAAACTTCTTTATCGGAAAAATCGATAGCTGCCATTAGCTTATTTTTAAGCATCAATTCGGCAGGATCAATCTTTTTACTTTTTATTTTCCATTTCTCCTGATTTTTAACTTGAACTTTTAGTAGCTTTTGAACATTAAGTAAAGCCCACTGACGGAAAGCTTCGTTATGTGAAAGTTCGGGTATCCATTTATTATGGGCAACCCCTTTTATTTCTATCCGAGTACCTCCTTTACAGCTCACATTAACATCTTCGCGACCCGCACCCATTCCCGTACGAACTTTTCCTGTACTTCGATTCAAAAAACGAATATATTCCGCCGCTTCTCTTAATTCATCAGGTGTCTCACAATCAGGATATGTTACAGTCTCAATCAGAGGTATTCCCAAACGATCGGTTTTATAAACTCTGGTGTGGCCAATATCTGATATTTCTCTGCACGAATCTTCTTCTATACTCAATTGAATTAAACGAACTTTCTTATTCTTCAATTGAATATGACCTTCAACGCCAAGAATTGCAGTTCTCTGAAAACCAGCTGGAATACTTCCATCCAAATATTGCTTACGAGTAATATGTACTTCACCCACAATATTTAAATTAGAAAGCAATGAGATTTCAAGCGCATATTCCAAGGCCTCTTTATTAATGATAAAAGGTGGAGTATCATCAATATCGTAGGTGCAAGTTGTTTGGTTATTCAAACGATAAATAATCTCTTTTCTAGTTTTAAACTCCATTAAAGCGGTTCCATCATATTCGCCAAGTTCACTTAGCGTTGGACGCATGTGTCGAATAATCTCAGCATTATAATCGTCATTATCATGTAATATGCCTGCCGGACAACGGCAAAAGAGTTTCTTCGCAGTTTTAAGTTGTTGATGAACTTCGAGACCAGACATAAAACCGATTCTTTTATAATCGTTTAGCGTAGCCTCTTTCCTACTTACATAAGCTATGGTTTTTCGTGTGGCTTGATAGTTTTTTACTGGATTGAATTTCTGCATAACAGGTTTATTTTGAACCTAAAAGATAGATAGTATAATTAAGTTTACCAACCAAAATAAACACAGAATTAGCAAACAACAAATTGTTATATAGCAGGCGGAATTAAAATAGGCTCTTTTTTTTTGAGAAAAATCCTAAAATATTTTAGGGATTATTTAAATATTTATTCGTTTTTAGGCTTATTGCCCTTCTAAATGCATCGCTCCCATTATATCAATAAAAACAATGAGTATCGGATGGATATCCTAACCTATGCTATTCACCCTCCGCCCTACGGGCACCTCCCTCGAGGGAGGACTGACTTAAATTGACTCGAAGCAGCATCCCCTTGAGGGGAATATAGGGATGAATAATTACTAATATGAAATTAGGCTAATGATACGATAGTTATTTAAAAATAAAACTAATTAAACTGTCAAAACATACAATTTATACAGCTACATTAATTAATTTTATAATCTAAAAAACATTGTAATGAGAATAGAAAACGATATAAAACTTGGTTTTAAGGACGTAATGTTTAGACCCAAACGATCGACACTAAAAAGTCGATCGCAAGTAAGTTTGGAACGTAATTTCAAATTTTTACATAGCACGAACACCTGGACAGGTATTCCGGTTATGGCGGCAAATATGGACACCGTTGGAACCTTTGAAATGGCACTGGTCTTGTCAAAAAAACAACTATTTGTGGCTATTCATAAACATTATACCATTGAACAATGGAATGCCTTTTTATCAACGGCACCCGAAAATATTGAAAATCACATTGCAGTTAGCACCGGAACCGGGCCCAATGATTCTGAAAAACTTGCTGCTATTATAAATGCCAATCCTAAATTAAAATTCATTTGTATTGATGTTGCCAATGGCTATTCAGAGCACTTTGTGAACTATGTTAGCAAAACACGTGAACAATATCCCAATAAAGTAATTATTGCCGGAAATGTAGTTACGGGCGAAATGGTTGAAGAACTTTTACTCGCAGGAGCTGATATTATTAAAGTGGGCATTGGTCCTGGTTCAGTATGTACCACACGTGTAAAAACGGGTGTTGGCTACCCTCAACTTTCTGCCATTATTGAATGTGCCGATGCCGCTCATGGCTTAGGAGGCCAAATTATAAGCGATGGTGGATGCACTACTCCAGGCGATGTGGCAAAAGCTTTTGGAGCTGGCGCTGACTTTGTTATGCTGGGTGGAATGTTGGCTGGCCACGACGAAAGTGGTGGCGATTTAATCGAAAAAAATGGCAAAAAGTTCAAGAGTTTTTACGGAATGAGCTCTGCCAAAGCTATGGATAAACATGTGGGTGGCGTAGCCGAATATAGAGCCAGCGAAGGAAAAGCTGTGGAAGTTGCCTATAGAGGTCCGGTTGATGATACCCTTCAAGATATTTTAGGTGGTGTAAGAAGCACCTGCACTTATGTGGGTGCACAATTTCTTAAAGAATTAACCAAAAGAACTACTTTCATTCGAGTAGAGGAGCAAGAAAATACCGTTTATAATGAATAATCATACATTTATAAATTACTAAAAAAGCATAGCGGTTAATACTCTAAAAAATGACCCATATTTTTGGGTAGCCTTTGTTTTAGTTGAAAAAATGCTTTAGTTTATTTCATGAAAACTTCATTAGAAAATATTTTAACAAGTGTTTATAAGGAGCAAATGATTTCCTTTCTGCATGCACATCCCGAATATTTTGAAGAAGCCATTGAATTAGCTATATCTGAAAAACAACCCTATTCATGGCGGGCAGCGTGGTTATTATACAGTTGCATTGAAGAAAATGACCTGCGAATAAAAAAACATATTGGAAAAATTATTAACTCCTTAGCAAATAAGAAAGATGGTCATCAAAGGGAATTACTGAAAATACTTCTAAAGATGGAAGTAAATGAAGACCATGAAGGTTATATGTTTGATGTTTGTGTTTCTATTTGGGAACAGATTGATAAAAGCCCTTCAGTAAGATATACGGCCTTCATGTTTATTAAAAAAGTGGCACAGAAACATCCCGATTTATTAAATGAAATTTCTTTCCTTACTCAAGATCAATATCTAGAAACCTTATCTCCAGGTATTAAAAATGCTATTGAAAGAATGATTAGCTAGTCACAAAAAAAGAAACTTAGCTTTTGAAATACGTAAAGGCAAGCTAACTCAACTTTTCAACAACAACATTTGCCGTTTTGGCAACAACTATATTAACACTACATTCGAATCATAAAAATTATAACATCTATGTTTTTCTCTCCAGTTTCATATCATCAGCCAGTATTTCGCCCACCCGGCGAGGCCAATTCCGTAATTATACAAGCTACTTTAGGCTGTTCGTGGAATGCATGTTCGTTTTGTGAAATGTACACCTCAAAAACATTTAAAGTAAGAAACCCAGCGGAAGTTTTTGCAGATATTCAAAAATTAAGTCAGCATAATGCGGGTGCTAAAAAAATATTTTTAGCCGACGGAAATGCTTTTGTGCTGTCGAGCAAAAAACTAATGGCTTTATTAGACCAAATAAATACGAGTTTTGGCCGCATTCAACGAGTTTCGTCGTATGCCTTGCCCAAAGACATTTCAAACAAATCGCTCAGCGAATTGCAAGAGCTACAGTCGCAAGGACTAAAACTATTGTATATAGGCATTGAAACAGGTGACGATGAACTGTTAAAACTTATTAATAAAAGTGAAACCTATAACTCAACAGTTGATGGAATTTTAAAAGCACAACAGGCGGGTATCGACACTTCGATAATGATACTTAATGGCATTGGAGGCAAAGAATACAGCGAACAACATGCGCTAAATTCGGCAAAAATTATTAACGAAATAAATCCAAAATTCTTATCAACCCTTACCCTAAGTTTGCCTTATGGCCTGGAACATTTTCAAAATAAATTTAAAGGAAATTACCAACAACAAAGCATTACGGAACTTTATAAAGAGTTAAAATTATTTATTGAAAAAACAAAAGTAGATAATGTAATTTATCGTAGCGATCATGTTTCAAACAATCTGATATTAAAAGGCATATTGTCGAAAGACAATGATAAATTAGTAAGTACTATTGAAAAGGCTATTGCAAACACTTCGGAAAATCAATATCCATCTGCACCAGAGGTTTTGTAATTTTACATGATCAAATTTATCTGATTCTTTTAGAAGAATTATAAGCAATCAACGCTATAAAAAAACACCATTGATTTATTTCCAACTTCATTTTATTTCAAACACATCAGCTAAGCGTCGATGATATGAATATATACAAAACCTCTAACAAACCAAATACCTATGAGTCCAGTATAAAAAGGGACAAAAAAAGGGAAAAGTTAAAAATCAGCATTACCCCAACCCTAAAGCCTGCCTGGCCGGTAGGTAGGGGAGTCAGATTTTCAACGTTTTCCCTTTAGGGCTAGGGTAAAAAATGTTGAAAATTTTAATTCGAATACTTTTTATACTGGGCTCACCTATAAATATCACATAAAATAGGAATATTTACCGGGAAAATAGATCGACAGAGCGCCAAATTCACTTCACAAATACTCAAAAAACTATTGAATTAGAAGCTGATTTGAAAGCTAATATTTTTTTGAAGTCATTGAAATGGAAAAAGTCAAAAAGAAGAATTACCATAAGCATATCTAATACTTTTGTTTATCGGGATTTATTTCTTGAGTTAGCAAGGCAATAATAAACTTAATATCACTTCATACGATAATTGTGTCTTCTTGTAATATCTACAAATATTATGTTTAATACAGATGATATTGTTACCATATTCCAAGTTAGAATTATCAAAAACTAAGAGTCGAACAAATTAATCTCAACTCAAAAAAATATGCAACTATTACAAAAAGGATATAAAATACACTCATAAATAAACCGGGTTAAACCGTTACATAATGTGATGAATTATAAATATGTTCCTTTCAATAGAAAAAAAAATCTATTGTTCTAGCTGCAGAAAATTTTAAAATAACACTTCTTAATATCAGAAAGTTACAAATAAATTGCTGCAATATATATTATATTTAATCTAAGTTTTGTATATTAGTAATGTCCAAAAAAAACAGATAAACAAAAGTCTCAATTATTTATTCTTCGAATAGAGTAATAATTGTTTCGCAACCAAATATAGTGATGAAAATATCTGTAAATTGTAAAATTGGAATTTTAATTGAGAGTGATTTCTATGAAAATGAAATATTTTACTATCAATTAAGATTTAAAGAAGAAGGATATGACCTGCATTTTTTATCTAGATTATGGGGACAAAAAAGCATTGAATTCTATGGTCATGAACTAAAAGCACCATTTCAATGTACTGAAAGTTTTGAAGACTTAAGCGACGAGGATATAGAAAGCTTTTCAGCCTTTATTGTTCCAGCAGGAATGGTGTCTGACAGGCTAAGGTACACCGAAGATGTTAATAAAATTCCCCCAGCCAGTTTATTCCTAAAAAAGATATTTGCCAACAAAAAAATTATTAAAGGTATTATTTGCCATGGATTATGGTTGGTATCACCAATTGGATAATCCGGAGCAAACCCTGCCACTCATTCCGATGATATGCTGCCACTGATTCCGGTCAAAGGCTGCCACT
>JAEINW010000196.1 GCA_016342715.1 Salinivirgaceae bacterium
AAACGAAAAGTATGAAAACCTTACAAGACCTCAGTCGATTGAGCAGATTTGCGATAGCGAATCGCTCAATTTGGGTATAAAGCACTTTGATTATGTATCGGCATTAACCATTGTAATATTCAAAAGTGCTAAAAGCGCATTTAAATATACAATTGGTATAACAAAACTTAAGTTGTTTATTATAAAAAAGGCTCTCAAATTTTTGAGGGCCTTTTTGAATTGGTTAATGAACTGAAATATTTGCATATTTATTTTTAATTATGATAATCTTTCCCAATCCTTCTTTGAAATATTCAAAATCAGACGAAGGGGTAACAGTTTGAAGATTATTTTCAGTAATAAATTTTTGACCGCGAGTAACACAATCGTTCAAAAATATTTTCCCTGCTTTTGCTTGTAGAACCATATTATATTCAATACAGTTTTTATTGCTAAGGGTAATCTCCGTTCCTTCAGATTCAGTTGATAGCCAAGTAACATCTTCGCTTAATTCAAAATTGATTGATCCCAGATTTGTTTCAAATGTGTATTTACCTTTATTATTATTAAAATAATTTGAGGTGTATTTTGTATTGAAAACGCCTATCATATCACAATGGTTTATGATAACTTCTCCAATATGATTCGTTAAATCAAGATTACCTTTAAGATTTGAAATAGTAATATTGCCATATTTCATGTCAATTTTGTAATTACCTCTGCAATTACTTATTATTACTTTACCCAAACTATTTGTTATTCTAACATTCTTATTTGATGGAATTTTCACAGTATAAATAGCTTCAATAGTTCCGGTCAGTTCTTCATCAACAGGAATTAATATATAATCCCTAAGGTAAATTTCTTTTTTTGAATCCTTTTCAACATAGTGTAAAAAGCTTAATTGTTGTTTTGCTTTTTCTTTATCTGTATCTTTTGAAATGATTTGTAATTCAACAATTAACATAGAGTTTGTCGATGGGCTTATAGTAATAATTGCCTTTTCACCATTAATTACAATATCTTTATTGTCACTTTCATATTTTCTTGATAGTTCTTTTGTGAAAACATGCATTTGAGCTAATACTTGGTCACAAAAAAAGAAAGAAATAAAAAGTATAAGGACAGAAACTAATTTTTGAGATTTATTCATTAGCGTCCCCTCCTTTTTAAATTTTTAAATGAGGATATTGCAAATCCTGCTTTTACATTAATTTCGGGCATTATGTAGAGGTTTGAAAGAGACTTGTTTGTTCCTATGCCAAGTTTAGCTTCGGCTCCAAAATACCCAATGTTTCCAATACGTCGCTGAAGTCCATAACCGAATCTTAATGAGGCAATACTTTCGTAGAATATTGGGTTTCCAAAAATCCAATGTAAACCTTCTTTTGTATGATCTGTATATGATTCAAAAGGTAAATAATAACCATTTGGATTAATTTGACCATTATTGTTTTTATTAAAAGTGCTAGAACTATAAAAAGATAAATAGGTCATTAGTCCAGCAGAAAAATAATTTCCTGAAAAGCCAGTAGTAATTTTTCCCTTATTGGATCGTTGGTTCAAATTATAGTAATATTTTATATCAGCTCCTATATTAAGCTTAATTATGTTAATAGTATTAGTGCCCATACTAAATCCAGAAATTTGATAACTGCCACCTTGATATTTATTATGAGCAGAGAATGAAGCTTCAAACTCAAAAGATGAATTTTTTGTTAATTTATGTTCCAAATTAAAATTTGGTTTTAATAGTGCCAATTGAAATAAATCAATTTTATAAAGGTTGTTTATTTCTTTTTTTTCATTTATAAAATACTTTAGCATTCGATCATATTCGTTGAAAGTTGTAGCAATACACGTATCGCCTGTTTGGGTATATGTTACAGTTTCTTCTTGGGCAAATATTTGTAATGATATTGCTATTAATATTATTAAAAGGCTGTTTGATTTCATAATTTTTGTATTTGTTTAACTAAATAAGTTTAATAAATATTTCTCAAGCTTCACTTTATCGTTGATCAGGCGAACTAGGTGTTTCTCAAGGTTTGGGTCTTTATAGGTTGAAAGGGCTTGTTTTAAAGTTTCAATTTCTTTTTCAATATCATTTAATTGCTTTTGTAAATTCTCGTATTCTGGTTTGTTGCAAACCTCAGGTTGTGCGTTACAGCTTTGAGAAAGTATATAGCTGAATTCATTAGAGGTTTGAAAATTAAAAATGTTTGTATTTGTAGTGCTTTCCGGCTCCATTTCTATGGTATGCGCAATGTTTGCATTATTTTTTACCAAATAAGTTGTTATCCCAATTGAGGTACTTACAAGTATTAGAATGGCTGCTGCTGCATTTCTATATGAGATAAATTTTGTTTTTGAACGTTTTTCTACTTGAATTTTCGCAAAAATATCAGGTGCAGTATGTGTTGGGAGTTTTGTAGCTAAGCGTGAATTATTATTTTGATTATCCAAATAATCTAAATGAGTAGCAATTTTAGTCCAAACACAATCAGGAGCAATGTGCTTTGGTAATTTATTTTTTATGTCAACTTTTTTGCTCATACTTCCTTTTTAGGCAAATTGTAATTTTTTCTTTAGCTGTTTTTTTGCATGAAAAAGTTGCGATTTTGAAGTTCCTTCTGATATTCCTAATATTTCAGCAATTTCTCGGTGTTTGTATCCTTCCACTTCGCTTAATACAAAAACTGTTCGGTACCCTTTGTTTAATTCTAGAAGAGCTTTTTCAATAGTTTCTCCTGTAAGATTATCATCAATATTAAATTGCTCGCTTATTGAAACTTCAGATATATCATCGTATTTGAATACTGCTTTTGTCTTTTTAATTGAATTTCTTATTAATATGGTTTTTATCCATGCCCCAATGGTCGATTCTCCTTTAAACGATTTAAGATTCATAAACACATTAATAAATGTATCTTGAAGTGCATCTTCGGCATCGTTGTAATTTCCGGTTATTTGGTATGCTAATGTGTACATGGCATCTTTATATTTATTAAATAATTCAAATTGTGCTTGCCTATTATTACTAAGACATAGCTTTATTAATACTAATTCTGAATTATTACGTTTTATTAACTTCATTAATTTTGTGTGTTCAGTTATAAAGAGCCATCATAACTTAAAATGGTTGTATGCAATGGTAAATATTTTTTAATTGATTTGCTATAGAATTTGCGAAGTAGCTGTATGTTGTTAAAAATCAGAGCTTGAATTTAAATAGTTCATCGTTTGAATAACCCTTAATATTTACAAGTTTTGCAAAGGCTGGTTTGCTTGTTATTCCCTATTTTTTTAGATTAACTATTTACCCATGAGCCATTCAAGAGCTTGTTCTCTTGAATAGAATATTTTGTGTATGTAGTTTTCTCGTCTGTGCTCATTTTGTAGCAATATCGACATGGCGGTTTCTGTTGGTTTCGTTTGAATAAATGCTGCTTTTATTTGTTGGTAGTTTTTTGTTATGTTTTCCATATTTTTTGCAATGTCAGCTATTTTTTCTGGCGGAAAATCATAGTTAGCTTTGGTAACGTCGGTAAGCATTTTTAAATTACGAGGTAGCGATTTATTATTTTCAAAAGCGATTCCAAAATCATATAACTCCTCATAAGTAACCTTTCCTTTATAAATTACTTCAAGTATTTCTAAGAGTTCGTTATATGAAAAGGTAATCATATTATTGGTATTGAGGTTGATACTAAGGCTTTGTACAAGTGTTTTTTACTATAACAAGTTAACAAAACTTTTCATCAAGAATTACTTGTGCGCAAAAAAAAACTACCCTTGGGGTAGTTTAATTCAACTAAAAAATACACACTTGCTTTTTTAGCTTTCCCGTTAAATTAATAATTTATGGGCTTTAGTTTTGTTTTCATGAGTTAATGTAATAGCAAAAGTATTCATGGTTTCAGGTATTTCAAAATTAATGTGATGTAAGGCATGTATTTTGGGATTTTCTGTATGATTCTTGGGATTTAGTAAATTTGTAAACAATAAATTTCTTGATTTCTTTTAGGTTTCTTGATTTTAAAATCAAGAAAGTATTACTTTGTGAAATTATTATTCATTAAAATCATTGCTATGAATCGATTTGTTTTAACATTAAGTTGTATTGTAATCATACTGTTTATATCGTGTACACAAAATAAAAATATTGAAGTAATATCACCTGATGGAAAATTAAAGGTTGAATTAGGATTAACAGCAAATGAAGAAATATTTTATAAAGTATTCTTTAATCAAAACACAGTAATTAACCCATCAAAACTAGGATTTGATTTTCTTGATCAAGAATCAATTTTAAAAGATTTAAAAATTGTTAAAATTAATAAAAAATCATTTGAAGATTCTTGGGAAATGCCATGGGGAGAAAAGCGGGAGGTAATAAATAGTTATAATTCTGTTCAAATTTCATTACAAGAAAAAAAAGCCCCCAATAGAAAATTTGATATAGTTTTTAAAGTTTATAACGATGGCTTGGGCTTTAGATATCAATTTCCAGAGCAAGTTAATATGTCCGATGTATTTATTACTGAAGAGAATACGGAGTTTAATTTAACCCATGATCATAAAGTTTTTTGGATTCCTGGAGATTGGGATATATATGAGCATTTATACAATACCACTAAGTTTTCAGAAATTGATGCAACAAAATATCGAAACCATAAGGCCTTAGCACAAACCAGTATTCCAAATAATGCAGTGAATACACCTGTTACCATGGTAACTAACAATGGTATCCATTTAAGTTTTCATGAGGCGAACTTAACAAATTATTCAGGAATGACTCTTATAGTTGATACGGTAAATCTGAAAATGACAAGCTGTTTGGTTGGATCAGACAATCGGGATTATAAAGTTGTGCAAAAAACACCTTTTGAAACGCCTTGGAGAACTATTCAGATTTCAGAAAGTGCTGGTGGATTGATTGAATCTGATTTAATTATTAATCTAAACGAACCAAATAAACTTGGAGATGTATCTTGGTTTAAACCTACTAAATATGTCGGTATTTGGTGGGATATGCATTTGGGAAGAAAATCGTGGGACAAAGCAAGTGAAAATCATGGAGCTACTACCAGATATGCTAAAGATTTAATTGATTTTGCTTCTGAACATAACATAGGAGGATTATTGGTTGAAGGTTGGAATACGGGTTGGGAGCACTGGATTGGTTTTGAAGATAGGGAGGGCGTTTTTGACTTTGTTACTCCATATTCTGATTATAATTTGGAAGAAGTTGTTAACTATGGTAAAGAAAAAGGTGTAGAGTTAATTATGCATCATGAAACTTCTGCTGCTACAAAAACATATGATCAACAAATGGATTCAGCCTATCACTTGATGCAAAGTTTGGGGATACATTCTGTTAAAACTGGATATGTTGGTAAAATATTACCAAAAGGAGAATACCATCATGGGCAATATATGGTAAATCATTACAGAAGAGCTCTAACAACAGCAGCAAAATATCAAGTGGCTATTAATGCTCACGAACCAATAAAAGCCACAGGAATTCGCCGAACCTACCCTAATGCTATTTCTAGAGAAGGGTTACGAGGACAGGAATTTAATGCATGGTCGCCTGATGGAGGAAACCCTCCAGAGCATTTGCCAATTGTTGCATTTACACGCATGTTAGCCGGACCCATTGATTTTACACCTGGAATTTTTAACATTAAATTAAAACCATACAAAGAAAAAAATCAGGTAAATACCACCATAGCTCATCAGTTGGCATTATATGTTGTTATTAATAGCCCTATTCAAATGGCTGCCGATTTAATTGAGTATTATAAAAATAATCCGGCTTTTCAGTTTATAGAGGATGTTCCTGTGAGTTGGGAAACAACAAAAGTATTAAATGGGGAAGTTGGAGACTTTGTAGCTATTGCTCGAAAAGATCGTGCATCTGAAAATTGGTTTGTCGGTGCTATTAGCGATGAAAATGAACGGGAACTTGAAATTAATTTTGATTTTCTTGATAAGAATAAAACGTATAATGCTATTTTTTATAAAGATGGGAAAGATGCACATTGGAATAATAATCCAACCGATTATAAAATAGAAACTAAAAAAATCACATCAACATCAATTGAAAAAATTAAGCTTGCAGCAGGTGGTGGTTTTGCCATTAGTTTAATTGTTAATGAATAAAATATTAAGGTTTACCTTTTAAGTATATATGGGGATAGCTAAACCAATACATCGAACCACTCTTTAGAATGGGTGGTTTTTTTACTTATTGAAATTTAATATATAGAGTGAATAAAACTTAGGAAAAATTACTTAGTTAAAAGGTACTAAAGCTTAATTATGTTGGCTGTATTCTAACTGCCAGCTAAAGTTTTTTAGACACCCTCTTGAATTATATAAGGCTAATTATTTTGATTATTATGGGCACTTAGTTCCACTTTACGACTTTATTATTCCCTCTCAGTCCTTCGGACAGCTCTCCCAAGAGAGCATTTTTGCTGAATAAGCTTTTGCTACTAATGTATTAACTTATTTACTTACTGCTTAATAGGTGCAAGTTCTCTCCTGGGAGAGAAACCGCAAAGCGGAGAGAGGGAAGACAGAACAAAGAGTGCGATCCACAAAAGCTATTTCGATTTAGTAATGCCGGTCCCGAGTCCTCGTGACGATGTTGACGGGTTACGGAAAATGAAGAATCAATTAAATAACTTCAAGAATTGGGAAAGCAAAGTAGATTTAGTTTAAATGATTATTTGTCTGTATATGGCTCATATTTTAACAGTAATGAATTTTATACAAAATGGAGCGCAGTCTTTTTTATCTTTTAAAACTCCAAAAGAATTCGAGGAGGAATATGGCTGGAATTATCAACCAAGTGATGATGAATATTACATCGTAAATGAAAGTGATGATACAGTAAATTACTTATATGATGAGGAAAATGTAGATGAGTTTTCATATTTTGCTGAAGGAGAAATCTTATCTGAAAATTCTTTCATTGCATCGTTAAAGCGAAAGATTTATGGTCCTATGCAAATTAATTTCCCGACTCATTTGTTGGAAGATTTAGAAGAAATTGAAATGGCTGAATATGAAATTTCAGAGCTCGATGGAGTGGAGTTTTGCGTTCATGCTAAAAATATGGATTTATCGTACAATCAAATTTTTGATATTAGCAAGCTAGAACATTGCGTTTTTATTCAAGAATTATATTTAGGAAATAATTCTATTCATTATATTGATTCATTGTATCATATGCCCGATTTGAGAATTTTAGATTTATCAAACAATCAAGTAGAGGATATATCTCCAATTTTAAAATCAAAAAGTTTGGAATTTGCTAATCTTATTGGGAACCCAATTCCTGTTGCTCAAATTAATATGCTTAAGGAAATGGGAGTTGCAGTTGTATTTTAGATTGAATCAAAAAATTGAGTTACTTATCGTTCAATAAAAAGCCTACCCGAGGAATATTCTCGATAGTTACATTAATGTCGGGTTTTAAATACTTACGGAGTTTTGCAATAAATACATCCAAACTACGGCCAGCAAAATAGTCGTTTTCTCCCCATATTTCTTCTAACAAATCTTCACGCCTTGTAATGTTTCCTTTGTTTTTATTTAACATTTGTAAAACCAGCGTTTCTCGTTCCGTTAAGCGTTGCAATTCATTTTTATGCTTTAACATTTGATTGCCAGCATCAAATTCAAAGGATCCTATAGTAATAGGACTGGTTATCTTTTCTTTTGTATTTTTTGAGTTACTTCGGTTTAAGATGGCATTTATTCTCCAAAGTAATTCATCTTCATCAAAAGGTTTGGTAATGTAATCATCGGCACCCAATTGAAAGCCTTTGTGTTTATCGTCTTTTAAGTTTTTTGCAGTCAGAAAAATGATAGGCATGTCCGGTTTTTTTCTTCTGATCTGTTCAGCCATCTGGTATCCATCCATTTTTGGCAACATAATATCGAGTAAGCAAAAATCAAAAGTATGTTCGTTAAAGGCTTTTAGTCCCGATTCGCCATCTTTGTATATTTTGACATCAAAACCTTCGGTTTCTAAAAATTCACGTGTTAAAAAGCCCAAATTTAAATTGTCTTCAACTAATAGTATTCTTGTTTTTTTTGATTTCATAGTTGCTTATTTAATGCAAAACAGTACCAATTACTTCTTGTTTAAAAATTTAATCCCACAATGTGGGTTCATATTATTACTCTCCCGATATTCTCGGGATCGTGAGAATAGTTCGCTTTGCTCATGAGAAAAGTTCCCCGCAGCTTGCTGCGAGAAAACAAAAGTTCTACTATTTTGCTACCTCGTCTGCAGCGAGGTAGTTCATTAGTAACTGTTTTTAACAGTAGGGAGTTGGATAAAAAAGGTGCTACCTTCTCCTTTTTTACTTTCAATCCAAAGATTCCCCTTATGGAGATTGACCACTTGCCACACATACGATAATCCCAAGCCAAAACCTTTTATATTATGAATATTTCCGGTATTTACCCGGGAAAATTCCTGAAAAATATTTTTTTGATCGTTTTTGTCAATACCAATTCCTTTATCGCTAAAAGCAATTACTACAGAATCATTTTTATTATATGATGAAATTGAAATTTTAGGCGCAGCGGGAGAATATTTACAGGCATTATCTAAAATATTACTGAATGCATTTGCCAAATGAAAACAATCGGCATTTACAATAATTTTATCTGCTGTTAAGTTGTGTGTTAACGATCCATTTCTGTCTTCAACTCTAAGTTGAAATGATAAGGTCTGTTTTTTTACCAAATCATGAATATCCAACACCTCAAAATTCATTGGGACTTTTCCTTTTTGTAATCTCGACAAATCCAATAAGTAGTTGATATGCTCATCTAGTTTGTCGTTCTCCTGATGGATAATTTTGGTATAGGCAAAAGCTTTATCGCCACAATCGGCTAATTTCATTATTCTATTATTTGCGAGTCGTATTGATGCCAGCGGGGTTTTAAATTCATGGGTAAGATTATTTATGAAATTCCTGGTGTCGTTTGCTAAAATTTGTTCTTGCAAGTAATATTTATAAATTAAAATAAAGGCGCCTATGGTTAAAATAATTAAAATAATACTAGCAATAAAAAGCCAACCCATTTGGGCAAGTACAAATTTTTCACTACCCGGAAAATTGATATGAAGCCAAATACTTTCTCCTTTAGTAGTTACCATATCCGACTTAACAGTAAAACATTTATGCTCCGATTCTTTTTCATCATCTATTTCGTGGGGATGCGGCTTGGAACTGAGTTTTAACTCGTAATTTATACAGATTTTCGAATAACTTAATTCCGCTTTGATTATTGAATCGATAAAGTTCCACTTTTCGAAGCTTAAATGTTTTTTTCCACAACTTGTAAGGCAGGTTTTTTCAAATTCGTTGCTTATTAATAAGCAAGCTTTTTCTTGTTTTCCAAGTTCAGTAGTTGCTTTGTTTATAGCTTGAACCACAGTGAATTCAAATTGCTTTTTTTGATTTTCGGCAGCCCTCAATATCCAAATAAACTGAATTATTATTAAGCTTATTAAGAAGAATATTACAGCAATAATTATGTTTCGTGTTTTTAATTTCTGATTCACAGCATTAAAATTAATTTAAATATTTGTTTTAAAGTTAATAACAGTAGCTAAAAGCTGCGCATTTGTTTTTTTTGCACAATGTAAAATCATGGTATATATTTCTTGTGTTATATCAGAATAGTGCTTCATGTTTTTATTTGAAATACATTGTTGATATTCCGATGATACCCTGCCAGTTATTCCGATGAAACCCTGCCAGTTTTTTTTATTGATTTCTGCAACAAA
>JAEINW010000197.1 GCA_016342715.1 Salinivirgaceae bacterium
CCAAAGGCTGGCAATTACATTAGGTACGCCAGCGTATATAAAACCACGTGGTAAGGCCATTACGCCTTCGCCCTCAACTATTTTTCCGGTTCCGGTTTTACAGGCTGAGAGTACTACGAGGTCGGCGTTTATTTCTAGATTATAGATTTCATTAAAATACAGTTTTGCATCATTTAAGCTGTTTTTCACTTCTGAGGTATCTGTGTGCAATATCAGGCTTGATATTTCACTTCCAATGGTTGAACTTATGCCATGTGTAGCAAAATGAATAACACTTTTATACTGCATATTGTCTCGAAAACCAATTTCAGTGGCATTGTTTCCAGAAAGTTCAAAACAATCAATTCCTTGCTTTTGAGCCATAATCTTAATTTCCTTAATTTCCTCTATAGTGTACGGAAGGTTTACTAAACTTTCTTCGCCTCTAAATAGTGTTTCTAAATTATCGATATCGTTATATGAAAGCAAATCATCTTTTATTTTTTTCGAAATTAAGGTATCTGTGTTATAGATAGCAGGTGCTAGGGTTAAAATGTTACTTATCTTTTCTTTGGAATTACTTATTGATTCTGATATTAGATTAACAGAGTAGTTATAACTTATCTCAAAATTGCTTATTAACTGCTTATTTTGGTATTGCATTAATTCAAATGGAATTCCGTAAAGTTCTGCATCAGGTACTATTCGTATTTTATTTTTTTTATGATGCTGCCTCAGGATTTCCGCTATTGAATTTTCTAATTTATTAAAAGTTTGGTTGTTTTTGAAATTTCCAGTTTTAATATCATATTTTAATCTTATTAAATCGTTGTCAAATTCATTCCCAGTTTTAAATGTGCTAACAGATATTTCACCTTCTGATAAAGCAAAAATTACGAATGAATTATTGGCTCTATAAAAATCAAGTATTATTGAATTACTTTGTTGATTTATAAAACTGTCTACTTTTAAATGGTTTTCTAATAATATTTTAACATCATATGGGTTGTCTTCTCTGGCAATGGCTTTAAGTTGATGTTTTAAACAAAATTCAATGTATTGTTCAAAGTATCGATTATATTTTGGATCATCTTTATCGGTGTTTAAAATCAGAAAAGATAAATGCCTGAATTTGTTGTTTAAATCTTTATTTATATGTTTTGTACATTTTTTACTAACAAGGTCAAATGATTTTGTTGAAGATATTAAAAACCAAAACTTTGATAATTGTTCGTTTGAAAACTCATTTAGGTTGTAATGTTCCATTATTGCAACAGCATAACTTCTAAATTCCCGACTTTGTTCAATAATAGTTTCAGAGCTAAAATCAAATCTGGTAAATATAGAGAGGGTGAGTTTATATGCTGACTCGTATAAAAACAAAACAGAATCAACAGATAATATTCTTTCTTGGTTTAAGCATGCAGCATATATTGTAGAGCCATAATAAATCACCAAATCTAGCATATCATAATAGTCCATTTTATTTAGTGTGGAATCTAAAGGTAAATTATGGGTAAACAGGGGTTTAGTTTCTTCTAAAAGAATTTGGGTTTTGGTATAATAGCCGAGTTCAGTATAAGTATTAAATAAACCAGTATAGATTTCTTTAATACTAATATACTCTGATGGATTAGCATTATGTTGCTTAAGTGCCATTTCATAATAATATTTTGCTTTATGAAATTCGTTAATTTTCAAATATGTATTTGCAGTTGCATATAAACTTTTACAATAATATTGTTCTTTTGCTTCGTCAGATTCTAATATTGAATCAAGTTTTTCCAGACATTCATTTGACTTATTAATCTCATTTAACGCTCTATATGAAATAGCTCTGAATCGGTTTACATTATTTAAAAGAGCAGCGTTTAAATCGTCATTTATTTTAGCATATTTTATAACACTATCCGAACATTGTAAAGCTTCTTTATGCTTATCAAGTGTATTCGAATAAGTTGCCATCATTATTTGGTAAAGGTACTGTTGGTCAGTTTTAATGTTTTTTTCAAGTGCTAATTGCAAGCCCTTTTCAGCGAACTTAACCGCCATTAAGTCATCTGAATTAATTAGAAATATTGAAATTAATCTGTAACTATTTACTTCATAATCGGTATGATTATATTTTTTGGAATAGTCGATACATTGAGTTATTTCTGATATAAATTTTTCTACTTCCCAAATAGTGAAATAGATTTTACTTAAGTAATACGATACTTTTACATAAGCTTTACTACTTTTTGCATATTCATCAACAAAATAGTTTTTCGATTCTAACAAATAATAAAGTGAGCTATCCAATTCATTTTTATTAAAAAAATCGTATCCTTTTGAATAGTAGTTTAAAGCATAATTATAACTATCATTAATGGTGTCATTATTTGTAAACCCTAATTGAGTTATTAATAAAAAAAGAATAAAAAATAATTGCCGCATAATTTTTCTAATTTCCAATCAAAACAAAGCCTGCCCAATCAATAGGTAAAAAGCCATTTTTAATACAATCTAATTTTGCCAAGCGTAAGGCTTCGGCATAACTTACTTTATCTTCTAAAAGGTGGGTGTAAAATGCTTCCATAAGGTCTTTGGTTTTTTCATCGTGTACATTCCACAGGCTGGCAATAACATTGGGCACGCCCTTAGCAAAAAAATAACGCGGTAGTCCAAACGTTCCTTCAATATTTTCAAGCTTTCCTTTCCCCGATTGGCAAGCACTCAATACAACCAATTCTGCATCCAAATGAATTTCAGAAATTTCGTTGGCAAAAAGATATCCATCGTTATTTGATGAATCATTAACGTTGTGAAAAAACAAACCCGATAATTCAGGATTAGATATTGATGAATAACCATGACTTGCTATATGAACTATCTGCTTGTTTTGTACTTGATGTCTGAAATTTAATTCAGTAGCTTTTGCCCCCGCTATTATTTGAGTTTGGTTTTTAAAAATTGACTTAATAAGCTTAACCTCTTCATTAGCATAAGGAAGATTGGCTATAGAGTTTCTTTGTTTGTCAATAAAGTTCAAGTTTGCAAACGATTCATCCTGAAAAAGCATACTGCGCATAACAGAATTTATACCTGTTTTTTTTGAAAAAGATGGTGCAAAAGCTATTATCTGATCGGTTTTACCGATAAATTCAGAAGATTTTACATACCGTGCACTAAAATTATATGATACTGTATATGATGCAATTAGGGGGGGGTCTTTTTTATTACAAAGTGCTTCAAAAGGTATGTTGCAGAGTGTTTTGTAAGGTATAATTAGTAATTTATTTTTATTCGATATAAAGGGTAATACAGGATCAATTAATTGTTTATACAATTCTTGCGAGCTTGCAATTAATTCAGACGAAGCTGTTTTAATGCATCTCATATACTGTTCAATATTTTTTTCGAGATTTTTAACAGGCTGTTCAATAATGTTTATTTGATCGCTTGTAACTATATAACAGTAAAATAAAGAATCATTATAATAATAATCGACAATTGCTTCATTATCAGTAATATTAGCTATTATAGCATCAATATTGGCTGTGAATTCTGGGTTCTTGGTTTTTTTAATTTCAAGGTTTTTAAGCTGATGTTTTAGTTTTAATAATTGTATATAATTATCAGCAATTGCTTCTTCCGTAGTTCTGTTATCCAAGCTATCTGTTTTATCATAATTTTTATGAAATAGCAGCTTTTTGTTTTCGTTGCGCAATGAATCAATTTGAATTTTACCTTGTAATGCAAAGCTGTTATTAGTGTACTGAGCAATATTCGATTCTTCAGTTAAAAGTGCTGCTTTTAGCAAAGAAAGGTAATGATAGCTTGTTTTTGAGTTTATGTGTGTTTCTTTGTTTTTTTTAGCCTCACAAGTTGACCATAAAAGATAGTCAATGGTTTTGTTCACCGATTCGGAGAATGAGTTATTTGAACCTTGAGTAGAAATACTGTTTTTGTAATGTACATTTAAAAAGTAGTCGAGCAGCTTAATATTGGTGTTGTACGATAATTCTAAGTTTTTAGTGCTTTTTTCTTTGTTATAAATTAAGTGATATAATTCAAGTTTATTGTATATAGCATTTCCAAGTTTTTCGTATGAATAATAGCTGGAATCTAAGGGAATAATTTCAGCAGTGTTGTTTGGTTCAGGAATATTTGGAGCATTTACAAACATAGCTTTGTGAGCAAGGGCTAAAGCCTTTTGATAATTTCCATTAGCTTTTTCAATTTCCTTAAGGTGATTAAATGCATTAATTTTCCAAATGTATTTTTCGCCTTGCTTATTATAAATTTCAAATCCTTTATGGGCATAATAATTTGACGAGTCAATATTGTTTTCGGCTCCGAATAATTGCACATATTGAAAACATATATGAGCAGAAATTACAGAGTTTTCGCCATAATATTTATTCGTTAAATCATAAGCAATAGGTGTATATTTTTTTGCTATATCATATCTGTTAATTCTCAATGCATATTCTGCCGCTCCTGCCGAAAGGTTTAAAATGTCCGAAGCAGTTGCAGTGCTGTCTTCAATTAATGTGTGGTATGCTTTTTCCCAGTAAAATAAAGTTGAATCGTTATTAACACCGTCAAAAGCATGCGCTATACCCCTGTAGCAATAAGCAAGATTTGTTTTGGT
The DNA here is from genome assembly GCA_016342715.1 of Salinivirgaceae bacterium. GTDB lineage: Bacteria > Bacteroidota > Bacteroidia > Bacteroidales > SZUA-534 > JAEINW01. Next base: position 4,616 of record JAEINW010000197.1, read on the forward strand.
GGAATTAGTATCGAGCAGGGTATATTTTAAACTTAATTCCTGGAAAAATACAATTGGATCGGAACTGTTTGTATTGTAAAAGTAGGTTGCTAATGTTCTGAAATTACCCGCAATTTTTGCATTATTATTAATTTTATGAAAAATTTTGTTGGATTGCAATAGATAGTCAATGCCTTTGATATCTTCGGTTACATGATAAATGCTTCCAATTCGAGCTAATACATATGCTTGCATATACAAATTAAAAGTATCTGTTCCCGGAAGTTTTGATGCAATATTATAGGCTCTATGATATTCAGCCAAAGCAATTTTAAAATCTTCTTTCAAGTAACCCGAAACATATCCTTTAAAACATAAACATATCGCATAATCTAAATGAGCAGTATCAACACCAAAATCAAATATCAACGAATCAATAAAGTTTTCGCTTTCTTCAACAGAATTATTATTCACAAAATCTGCCAACTCATCAAAAAAAGCCTCGTGAGTTGAATTATTTTTAGCGTAACTATTAGTATACAAAAGTATAAATGGAAGAAGGAAGAATAAATATTTCATTTGTATTGAAGTAAATTGTCAAATAATTAAAATTTTGCCTTTCAGATGGTAGAAATCATTTTTTCAAGATTTAAATAACCAACTAACGGTTTATCTATAAAATAAACTCTTTCGTTTATAAATCTGTTTAAAAGTTTTAAAGTCTTCAAATAATTGCCTACCGATTCTTTTGGATTAAAGGCTCGCATGTGCTGTGCCCAATAATATGCTGAATAACTATTTAAGTTGCTAATTGCTAATAATACAATAACACACAGTTGTTTGTGCTTAACCATGTTTATTTAAATTTTTAAAGTTTAATACTTTTTGCGTCAAACTAATAATCCACCATTTTCAATAAAATAACCTATAGTTTTTTCGGGTAATAATTGACACTTATTTTATCGTTTTGCAATACAAATATTAACATTATTCTTCATCATTCAAATAATATTATGAGTTTTTATTCAGCCAAGAATATTACATAAAAGGCTGTATATCATGTATTGGCGTTTTCCTTAAAAAAGTTTTTCTGTTTTTATAAACTTTTTTTTTCAAAAACAAGATGTTTTTGCAACAAAACAATAAGGAACAGCAACTGCATTGTTTTTCCAGCAGAATAAAATTATTAACAAAAAAAATGAGAAATGAAATTTAAAAATGTATTACTAATCGGGTTAAGTGTTTTCTGTTTAAATACAGTAAATGCACAGTTAATTAACCAATTTAAAAAAGAAACAGGAATTTGCACTTACCTTCAGTTTCCAACACAAAAAGAAAGAAAATCATCGGTAACCATTAAAGTTATTGAGGAAAATATGCTAGGTGATATAGCAAAAAAAGTTATTAAAAACGATGCAATTGCAGGAGCATTAACAAACGAAGGTGGCGTTTTTGGTAACGAATCACAACGAATTGAGATGAATCTAATTCCTGATGTTTTTGTAACCGATGGCGATTTATATGCTGAAGTTAGTTTTTCGAGTGAGTTTAAAAGTAAAGAAACCATGTGGTTACCTGAAGAAACTTACAACACACTGTCTGACGGAACAAAAATTCAAGCAGTAGTTTCTTTTAATGTATATACCATGCCTGAAAAAGAACTAATTTACAGTCAAGACAAAATGTGGGTAAATGGTATGATGGCAAAATCATCATCAAATACAAGCACATCGGGTAATGTTAGCACGACAAGTGGAAGTGCTATTACAACAGCTACAAAAAATATGGTTATTGGTTGGTCAAAAGGTAAATTAGACATGCTTTACGGTATGGGTATTCGTAATAAAACCTTAACCTCATATTTGATTAAGAAACAAGAAAAAGCTGATCAAAAAGCTGCTGAAGCTATTCAAGAAAAACTTGTTGATTGTATTAATACCTTACGTAAAGATAGAACAGGTGATGCATTTAATGCTGAACTTGACGAATGTATTGCACATTACAATAAAATGATTAAAAAGCATGTGCCAGGCACAACAAAACAAAAAGAAGCTTTGGTAACTGACAAAAATGTTTGGTGCATGTATTATGACCTTGCCGTTGCAAATTTTTTAAAAGGTGACGAAAGGGCTGCAAAAGCTAACATCGAAAAGGCATCGAAAATAAGAATTGTAAAAACTAAAGAAATTACCAACAAAAAAGGTGAAAAAATAGGTGAAGCTTCAGGTATGATTCCATCAGGATATTATGAAATTGGAGCATTAAAACTTATTATTGATTCATACTTTGAAGGCATTAAAAATATGCCAAAAGAGTTTGTGGCTTTCTTAAACGCTGAAGCTGATATGCGCAATGCAACTTCATTAGCCCGTGAATGGGGAGCAAATATTTTACTATCAACAGAATTTGGGTTAGAAACTCCTGCCAATTTTAAACCTGGTAAAATTAGTGATGGAACAAAATCGTATACTGGTAGTGTTACTGAAGGTAGCAAAACAGTAAACTTTGTATTTAAGCCAGCTTTTTTTATACCCACTTTTGGTTATGCTTTAACAGCTATAGATGCCGACAATACAATTAAATCAAAAATTAAATATTACAAAGGTTCATTTAAACCTATGGGAGCTACTTATCGCAATTCATATAAACTTGGTTTAGGTGATGATAAGTATGTAACTCTAGCATCAGGAAATTACTATAAAACTGGAAAAGAATTAAAAACTAAGTTAAAGCTAAATGCTGGAGCTTCAAATGCCAAAGGAAACAAGAAACCATTTAGTGGAGTAAAATACCAGTACGATTATAATGGTGATATCCTTATTACTTGTGAAATTCATCATGATAAATGGTTGTATTATGGATGGGTATGTGATCAAGCAGATGAGTATTTGGGAATTACTCGTTCACAGGTTCGTGTTAAACACAATAACTTTACAGAAGTTACCGGCTTAGAAATAAGCAATACAAAAATTGAACGTCAACGTAATGCTAAATTCTTTGATGCGTTTATGCAAAAAAGTACAACAGGTAAATTTCCAGCCGATGAAATTTCAAACGAAACAAAAACAAAAACTATCGATATATCAAAGAAAACAGCCAATAATGATGAACATGGCAATAATATCGAAGAAAAATTACTTAAAAGTGTTGTTAAAAGAGAATTTGTATACTAATTACTAACGCTGCAAATAAAATATTGAAGGACATACTCCAATACCCGTGTATTGTCCTTCTACAAGAAGTTTTTTTATCGAAATTATTCAAACAAAAAAGACTTTCAGTCAACTAAACAAATAGAATAAATAGTTAAATCACCAGACTGCATTGAAATAAAATGCAGTCTTTTTTTAAACAATTATTATGAAAAAAATTTTATTATTATTTATGTCGGTTAGTATGCTGGCTACAAGTGTTTTATTCACGTCTTGCTCAAAAGATGAAGATAATACAGAAGAAGAAGCTTCTGGTAGTATTAACAGTCTGACTGCAAGTTTGTCAACCTATAATGGGCGTAATATATATCTAACTTGGGAAAATCCTGGAATTCCTTCGTACGGTTTTTATTCAGTATACAGGGCTGAGGGTGAAACTGGTGAATTTGAAAACCTTACAAGCCGATGTGAAGGTGAACACTTTAATGATATTAAAACAGAGTGTGAAAATACATATAAATATTACATAACCTATAGTAATATGGTTAGCGAAACAATAACGGTTAAAACAGGTTTAAAATACCAACCCTATTTAAATAGTTGTTACGCACAAGTTAATGGTGAGGCCGAAGATGCTGTAATACAGCATATATTTATGAAATGGGCAGTTGGTGAAACCGATGATGTTGATAAGTACGAAATTTATTGCGATGGCAATCTTATTTATACGGAAACAAAAAGTTATGAAACAGAGTTCCGCGACACTGAATCAAAAAACTTTGATCAGGAATATACCTATAAAGTAGTGGTAATTACAGATGATGGACAACGCTACGAAAGCTTTGAATCTACCGTAACTCCTCATCGTCCCGATGCAGTTAATCGCGAAGTTCCTGAAATAATAAAAGTTAAAAGTAACCTTGCTGATAAAACAGTAGAGATTTATTTAAGCGACGTTTCAAACAGCGGACTTGATCTAATTGGATTCTATGCCGAATTGGAAGGTTTAAATTATTATTGGGAAGCAGATACAAGAGTTGAAGATATGAGTACTGATGAAGAAGGAAACCTGATTCTTAAGTTAAATGCTGACGGAGCAACACTACCAAGTGGACAAACCATTTGGCTAAAATCGAAGGTTAGAGTTCATATCGATGGGGGTTGGAGTGACTGGAGCGACTGGAATAGAAGTTTTGTTTTTTAAAAATCGCTATTACTCCGAATTTAAAGAACGATAATTTTATAAGAAGTGTTTTTCAAATGAGATATAGTCAACAGTCGGCAAATTACAGGAAACTGAGGACTGAGAACTGAAGACTAAACACATAACTTAAACCTTATCGACAAAATTGCTAATAAAACCTAAAAAAATATAAGGAACCATAAATAATTAAAAAAATGGTTCAACAATTATTAAAATAGTTAAAGAGTAGTTCATTTCTCAATTCACTCTTTTGAAAGTCGAACCCCAGGGTTCGGCTTTCTTTTTATAAACGATAAAGAGCCAGACAGCTCTAAAAAATTCGCTGATGTGTAAAAAACTTGCGTTAATGGGTGAGCCTAGTATTTTAATTTTAAAATCGCTTAACCCAACCAATACTCAGCTTCGCTTACTAAGCTAATCTAAGTTGTTGAAATAATCGTGCAATCTCATGAAAATGAACTACCCCTGCCGCCACATTGCCCAAAGCTTAATTAATAAAACCCTTCATACATCTACTAATTATTCCCTCTCAGTCCTTCGGACAGCTCTCCCAAGAGAGCACTTTCGCTAAATATGTTTTTGCTAGTAATGTATTAACTTATTTACTTACTGATTAATGGGTGCTAGTTCTCTCCTGTGAGAGAAACCTCAAAGCAGAGAGAGCTAAAACAGAACAAAGAGTGCGATCCACAAAAGCTATTTCTATTTAATAATGCCGATCCCGAGGACTCAGCGATTTTTCAATGGGTGTATAGTCCTGAAATAGGTTGACTAAAAAAATGTTAATAAGTCAACTTAAAACAGGACAAAATGGATTTTAAAG
>JAEINW010000198.1 GCA_016342715.1 Salinivirgaceae bacterium
AAATAATATATTTATAGCTTAACAAAGGTAAGGGTATGATGGAAGAATTATCAATTGAAAAAGAAGTAGTACAAATAATATTTAGAAATGTTAAACTGGGCGTTGGAAGGCATGGTTCTTTACTTACGTTTTTTGCAGAAACAATACTTCATGCAGATGTACAAAATTTTGTAATATTATATCCGGCTGCCCTTCAGTTGATTGAGAAATATGATCTTAACAGACCGCCTTATACGGAAGATAGATGGCTCTATAACTGGAATGAATCCTAGTTATTACATTAACTTCGGCGGTTGTTCTTTAATAACTGGCTCTGTAACAAAGATTTTAATACGAAGGGCTTGGTTCTATTATTAATGTAAGCCTCGGCATTTTATTTGTCGGGGCTTTCTTGCTTTAAGGAGGTATATATGAAGGATTTATTAGATGATAATAAGATTGAAGAATTAGCTGATGATCAATTTAAATCTGCATCTGACGACGGACTGTTTCCTAATTATAATGATAAAGATATATGGATGTCTGGATTTGTAGATGGGTATAAGTATGATGAGATAAGTAATGGAGGTGTGGAATGGTAAGAATACTTAGTGGTGGCGCGGAAGGCGCAGACATAGCTTTTGAAAATGAAGCTCTATCTAAAGGACATGAAGCTGTATCGTTTTCATTTAAGGGACATAAAACAGAATCTCGAAGAGTGAAACTTTTAAGTTTTGAGCAGTTAATTAAGGCTGACTCCTTGTTATTCTTGTGTGCTAAAAAGCTAAACAGAACATTTCCCACCAAATCAGACTATGTAAACAACCTGTTAAGACGTAATTTTTATCAGATAGCATCATCGCAGTGTGTTGTTGCTATAGCTGGACTTGAATTTAATAAGAAGAATGTTAAAGGCGGTACTGGCTGGGCTGTAGAAATGGCAAAGCTATTCGACATTACATTGTTTTTGTTTGATCAGGAAGCTTGTAAATGGTATTCGTTTACTAATGAAGAAGGCATTGAGCATTGGATAGAAGAAGAGACAACCCCTAGCCTTAAGCACTATAAGAGAGTTACAGGTATTGGTTCAAGGAAGTTAACCGACAACGGCGCTAATTCTATTAAAGCTGTTATGAGTACGATATCTGACGTAAAACAAACATATCAAAATAGAATGGAGAAATAATATAAATGATAGTAAAAAGAATTATAGAAGGACATGTTACACAGTTATTTAATACTGAAGATAACGGGTTTATATCACAGGAATTTACAGCAGGATGTAATGTAGAGATAGAACCGCATGGTAATATAGCTGTAAATGACGATCAGCGTCAACAAGCTTTAAATGCATATATTCCGTTTGATATGATGCAACCATCTAAAACTATTACTGAAGGTAATAGAATTGTTATTGAGCAGCCGGCAATGTTATCAATATTAAACGAATATGTTAATAATATCGATGGTGACGCAATTGAACATTTTGCTAGAACAGTATTTGGTATTGGTTTTTTTGTAGTACAAGGAAATCAGAGCGTAGATGTATTTGTTGATGGTGGTACCGGTAATGTTGTAATTATGGGCGATTCCGCACTTACATTATTCCCAAAAGAAATTATTGACAACTATGGACTTAAATTAGTTGATGACTATGGAAATGAAGTGGCAGTAGGTGAAGATTATTTACCTATTACTGAACCGGTAGTTCCTGACACAATTAAATCTATAGAAAATCCTCCATTTGCGGATCCTGCCACATTTCTTGAATTAGTAAAGATTTATCCAAATACAAACATATTCCCTGGAACAGTTAAACCTATATATAGAACCGTTGAGCAGGTAGAGATCCTTGGAAAAAGAGTTTTACTTAACAAGATGGAAAGGTTTATACAGTACCACATAGAAGATACATCAAAAATAGCTACTGTTGTCGTTGAAGATTCAACGTCAAATCAATCAACAGTAAGTGATCATGAGACTGCAATGGCAGCATTGAGAAGTGTAAACATTAATGCATAATTCATATAAATAAAACTAACAGGTCGTAGAGCATTATTTACACCTACAGCAGTTTTTCCTGTTAAGAAAAAGACTGAGAGAGCTAAAGTAAAAGAGCTACATAATCATATGAAGAAACTTAAAGCTAAATATGATAAGCTGGCTTTTGAAAAGAACTACGTTAATGTGGTTCCAGTATAATAATTAACCCCGGCATTTGTCGGGGTATTTTAAAGGAGATAGTTATGATAATCAATGCAGTTTTAGAAGTTGATGAAAAGCAGCTATATGTATCAGACGAAGAGTGTGGTCACCTTCCCGGAACATTCGGAGAGTCATTAGAAAGGGAATTCGGTTGGCTGCAAGGATCAGGGATCAGGCTAGTTAGCTTTGAAAAAGAAGATGAAGAAGATTAATATATTTATTATATTAAAGATAAAACAGAGAGAAGTTTATGTCAATTGGCGAATTCAGAACGCTTTATAGATACACTCAAAGGTATAAGCTTGACGGAAGAATAAAGCAATTTACAGTAAAAAGAAAGAAGTGGTTATGTATTGAGCGGCAGAAAATTCGTGATGAAGCACGTAAAAGCAGATCAGCTGTTAAGTTCATAAAGCCAATTCATATTACCGAAGTTGTAATAAAGAATAAGATGCACGAATCCGAGGAAGATATACTCCAAAAGGCTGCCAGAATCGAGAAAAGGAGGTTTAATGAGGATGACTACATTGGTAAGAAGTATGGAATGCTTACAATTGAGTCATTTACTACGCCTAGGAAATACAAGGCTTCAAGTACTGGCAATATTGTAAAAGCAAGGTATGTCTTATGCATGTGTGATTGTGGAAGGGTCAAAAATGTATCTACGTGTAATTTGACAGAAAAGGGATCGCCATATTCATGCGGATGTGTTCGTAAAAAGAAATATAACAGTATTGAAGAACGCAAGGTGTTTACGCTTGCTACTGCTATATTGAAACGTTCACATGCTAATATATGTAGTGAATGGCAAAATAGAGAGGCTTTTGGCTCTGCAATTATAAATGAGATAGGAACTCGGCCCAAGAGTAAGTTTTTCTCAAGGATAGACATGTCAAAACCATTTGAGTCAGGTAATATAATGTGGAGTGTCAATCGTGACATTACAAGAAGTGATCATAATCTGCTTACAGCAGTTAAGCTGGCGGAAGCTTCCGGTTATTCATGTGAACGTGTCAGACAGCTATCATGTAGTGGTCTCCTTGACAATTTTATAGTAAATGAACGAAAAGAAAAAGCCAAGACTATACGTGTATTTTCCGAGCAAGCAGTAACATTTCTAAAAAGTAGACGTTCTAATAATAAAACTTCGAAAACAGCTTCTAAAAGGGGATTTAATTCTGTTAGTTTACATAAGAAAATGTTATATTTATGATAAAAGATTGGAATGCATATGTGGTCATGGGACTATGACAGCTGTAAAAAATGTGGAACAGATGAAATTCCACACAAAGGTCAAGGATTGTGTATTCGCTGTTATGCTAAGATGACGGAATTGAAAACTAAGGTTAAAAAATCCGAAAGAGGTGTGGCAGCAGACTTGTTGACTGAAGAATATCTTCAAGAATATTATATCAATAATAATAGATCGATGGCCGATATAGCCAGAATTGCAGGATGTAGTCGTCAGTATGTAAATAAGAAGTTAAAAGAATACGATTTTCCACCGAGAGATAAAAAAACAGCCAGACAGTTGGCATTAAAAAGTGGAAAAATAGTAGACCATCGAGGACTTACATATAAGCATACAACTTATAATGAAAGATTTTTCAAGCAGTGGTCTTCTGAAATGGCGTATGTATTAGGTGTTATCTATACAGACGGGTGTTTGTCTCATGGCAGAAAGCAAGGAGATATAGGCACATCTTCGACTGTGGGGACCGTAAGTATATCTCAAAAAGATATAGTTTTATTAGAGAATATTCAATTACTAATTGGTACAAATAGTAAAATTTATTCTAAGAGTAACAATGGTATTGATAATTCCTTAAATGTAATTGATATACGTAATGATGAAATATATGATGATTTACTTAATATTGGTTTAACTCCAAATAAAAGCTTAACAATTAAGTATCCAAATGTCCCGGAAGAATTTGAACGAGACTTCATAAGAGGTCTTTGGGATGGCGACGGTCATGTAGGTCAAAAGAAGATATCATTTATTTCGGGATCTAAAGATTTTATCAATAAGCTTTACGAGAGGCTTGTCTATTATAAACTAAATCCTTCAAGTATTGCAGAATATAAAAATGGTGCATTTTCTTTTAGAATAAATGGCGGCCAACCTGGAAGGAAAAAGTTTTTTGACTTCTTATATAAGGGTGTGGATAGACCAATTCTTTATTTATCTAGAAAAGCAAAGATGTTTGTTTATTAACCTCAAAAGGGCACTTCTAATAATTTAGTTTACAACCTAGTTTTCATAAGATACATTATATGACAAAAAAAGAAACGTGAGGGAAGTGGTTTAATTTCTAGCACACTGTTTAATTTATGGTGTTTTATCTAAAATAAATAATGGAGAATTTTATGGTTACAGTTTTTTTTGAAAGCAATACTGGGAGTCATGTAGAGATTGCAGCAAGGTTTGATTCAGAAAAGTTATACATGAAGTGTCTACATGTATTAGAAAAAGAGGCTCATGAATTAGGAATGACCGTAACGGAGTCAGTTGACGAAAAGTCAATAAGCGAATAATGGAAAATCATTAGCATTTGTGTGGTGTTGTTAGTATATAAATCATAAAGGAGTGACGTATGTTAATAAATAAAGAGTATGAAGTCCCGGATGAATGCCCTACTGACTGTAAGTTAAGTAATGGTATGAAGTATCAAGGAAGTAGCTGTAGCAGATGCCCCATATTTAATTGCGGTGGTGATTGTCCCATGATTGATATAAATAGTTATCAAGAAGACTGGGCAGTTGAATGGGTAGAGTATTTCAAAACAGGTAAAATACCAGAGTTAAGATTTTAAGGATATGTATAAATTTTATAAACAACGAGAAAAACATAAGTAATGAACAACAAAGAATCTTGGATAAAATGGAAATAGGTAAATGGTATAGTGCTTACGACTTACAATGTAATATTAGAACTTTGCAAGCATTACAAAGTCGGGGCTTAATAAAAAGTAAGGGATGGAGAAAGCCAGGAGCTTTTTCTATGGAAAGAACACAGATACAATGGAGCAAAGAATCTTAGCCGGTTTTCCGTATAACGGCTTAGCTCACCTGCCGCTTGGATTACTAACACTCTGCTTCTAAACCAAACATTACCTTATCACTAGACATTAAGCTTCTAGATAAACTGACCGTAAAAGCGGTCTGGTGCAGCGTTTTGTTATACATTTTTTTCATTCTTCACTTTATACTCTCAACGGTTAGTATATGAAAAGTAGGGGGTTCCGAAGCACGAAACTATCGGTTAAACACAAAGTATGATACGAGCCTAACCCCTTCATTTTATTATTGTTTTGCCTATTTTTTATATACATTGTTAGGTACTGCCCTTATTCCTTCATTATTTTAATCTTATTTCAACAGAGTCTTCTGCCATATTAAATTTTTGCATTACATTTCCAATTCTTGTCATACAAGCTGATGCTGAAATGTTTATGTGTACAAAAAGTAAGTCATCATTTAGTTCTTTTTCTTTATCCCATACCTTTCCGTTAAATGTTTTAAAGCGACTTGATAAATCAACTTTAGCATCAATTAATTCTTTTAAAGAACTCCACTTTATAATTGTTTCATCTCTTCTAAATAATTCTGTTTGATTGTCAAGTATAAATTCAAAATCATAAGCTGGATTATCTTTTAAATATTTGAGAAACTTAATAAAGACATCCTGCCAAGTTTTAACTTTAATGACATCTTCATTGATAAGAAGTTCTACAGGCTTGTTGCCCTCAGCCATTTCGCCTGCGTCTGAATCCAAAGGTGAAAAAGAAGTATTTTCAATTTTTTGAGTGTTCCAATTTGCTTTCTCCTTAAATTCTTCTGGCAATGGAAATGTTGATAAGAACCACTTTACCATATTTAATTGATGCTCCTTTATACTATCTTCATTCCAAATATTTCTATTGATAACATCTAATCTATAATTTAGAGAAGATGTTGCCAATTTCCTTTTCTTTTCTTCAAAAGATTTATTTCCAATTTCACTGTTGAATTCAGTAAGTATTAAATTTCCGATGTTATGTAAATAAGTTTTATGAATTTCGCTAAAATGTTCGCCTAATTCTACTTTCCAACTATCCTCTAATGTTTGAGGCATAATATGTTCAATTGTAACTTTTTTATCACGAAAATCTACCGCTACTTTTGTATTGTGTTCTTCTATCTTGCCTAATATTAGTTTTGAATATTGTTTTAAACCTTCATAAAAATTCATTGAGATTAAAGTGTTTTTCATTTCGTTATCATTAGGCAATCTAAGTCTGTAAAACATAGTTGTCAATAACTCAAGCATTGAAACAGTTCCATTTGATAAAGATTCTATTTTCTTACTCAAGGTAACGATATTTTTGTTCTCTCCTTGTGTCAGTCCTAAAATCCTTCTTCTAATTAGATAAGTTCGTATTGATTGTAAAGTAGATATTAGAGTTTCGTCACTTAGCTTTATATTATTTAATGTGTATTGATGATATTCCAACAATCCTAAAACAAATGGTTTAAATGCTTCTGCTTTAATATCGTGGAAGATATTTCTAAGCAATTCCTTAATCATTCTATCATTTGAATTATTTGATGAAATGGAATCATTTACAACTTCTGTTATTATCCACTTGTAGCATTTAACAAAGCGAACAATATCTTTTATAAAATCAGAATGATTATCAAATTCGACGTCAACAAAATCTTTAAATTGTTGATATAATTCTTTAGTGTTGTTATCACTAACAACCTTTAATGAGCTTGCTGTTTTATATTGTAAATAATCTCTAAAAAATTTTGATGTATTTTCATAAAGAATCTCTTCAATTTTTGGATGCCAAGTTTTTTCGTAAATATCTGATTGCTTGTCGCTTTCCATATTAAGCAAAACAAAATTTCTTATGAGGTCAGATAGTGTAAGTGGCTTCCCCAATGAATTAAGTGTTTCAAATATTATTTGAGGGTCTTCGCCTTTAAAAGGTCTTTCATCCAAGAATATTACTGCCACATTCATTCTTTGAATTGCAATTATATATTGCTCAAATTCTACTTGTGAGTTTAGCCTTTTCTTTTCATTAATTAGTTTTTTCAATAAGTCGTAAGCAATACTAATAACGCCTGGATTTGGTTCTGTTTTTTTTACTAAAGCCCTGTAAGAATCCCAATCTTTTGTTACTTGTTTAAGTTTTATCTTATCTTGAAAAGATGAAGCATTATTGGTCAAATAGTTTTGATTAATAAAGTCTTTTTTTAATTGGTCTGTTTCATAGTCACGCAGTGCAATTAAAAATATGAGCGTAGTTGTTAATCTTTGTTGACCATCAACTACAACTGATTTGTTAGCAAAGCCTGCTTTCTCTTCCTTGATTACAACTGTTCCAAAGAAGTGTTCTAATTTGTCGTGTTGTTTATCGTCTAATTCAGATTCGATTATTCTTGAAATATCACTAAAATATCTTTCGATTTCAGGTCTTCCCCAAGCGTAAGCTCTTTGAAAAGGTGGAATAAAAAATGAAGTTGCGTTTTTGGCTAAAACGTCATTAATTGAGTGACTTTCTGTTTTCATCTATTTTTTTTCCTTTCTTTCTTGGTTGTTTCTTTGGGTTGCCGCTAACGTTTGTGTATATTCATTGTTCTTATACCGCCAAATTTGAGGGATATGCACAATTGTTTATATTTCTTTTCTTTCATTCTCTCTCATTTTGTTCCAAAACTCATCATTTTACTATTTTATGTATAACATTCAAATTCAGCGGCGCTTTAGCGTCCGCTGGAATGCGTTGTTATAATTTCCTTTATTTAGTATTCTCCAGCACCTTACTTAACTGCCATGCAAACGTCCAAAATATGATGTTTTTCTGGGTGCTCGTCTGGACAATTAAGATAAAGTTCATAGCTTGGTCGTGTCGCATCGATCTCTAGATTATTCGCTTTGATATAATCAACCACTTTCATCCAGGCAGGCCCATATTCTTGCGGTCCGTCTAGCTCAGCATTCATAACAACATGTTTGCCTCCAGGCATGAGAGCTTTTATAATTTCTCCATCAACCTGAACTTCAGAATTTATAGACATACAAATATCAAGTCTTAGGTCTTGGGGTGGAGTTACTTGAGGATCGTCATAATAGGCTGAGCGAAATTTAGTGTCTTGATTAATAAGTCCCTTGGGACCAGCCCAACCACAGAGTTTCTCAAAAAGTTTAGCGAAGACTTCGGGGTTGCCCATATAATCTCCTTTAAACGAAACATATGCTACTTCTTGATCTTCTAGCTCTTTAACAGTTATTTCTCCACATTTCATAATTTTTCTCCTTTCTTAACTTTTAGTTATAACATAAGATTAGGTGTACTAATGGAAATTGTAAAGGTTGCTCTCCATGACTACCTAATCTATGTTGCTTATTTATTGTTAATTGTTTGTTATTATTGAATTTAATCATCTTTTCTCCTTATTTATAGACTTGTATATGTTGCTCATATTGGCAACCTATACTAAAAATCTGCAGGGCTTCTAACACCTTTCCCACCTTGATTAATCACATGAGTATAAATCATAGTCGTCTCCACATTTGTATGTCCTAATAATTCCTGTATTGTTCTAATATCGTAACCTGATTCAAGAAGATGAGTTGCAAAAGAATGCCTAAATGTATGACAGCTCGCATGTTTCGTTATACCCGCATCTCTAATTGCTTGTTTTACTGCTTTTTGAATAACAGTATCATACAAATGGTGCCTTCTTTGAACTCCTGATCTTGGGTCGGTTGAAATCTTTGTAGCAGGAAAAACATATTGCCATTTCCATTCTGATTTTGCATTTGGATACTTTCTCTCTATTGCATAAGGTAGATATACTGTTCCAAATCCATTTTTCAAATCTTCTTCATGTATTGCTTTCACTTTAATCAAATGTTCCTTTAATGGATTGACCATTTTCTGAGGTAGCATAGTGGAGCGATCTTTTTCTCCTTTTGAATCTCTAACTCTGATTTGATTATAACCGAAATCAAGATCTTTGACTCTTAGCTCCAAGCTTTCGGAAAGCCTCAAACCTGAACCATATAATAGCATTCCAACCAACCAATGAGTGCCTTTCAATTTGTCTAAAACTTCAATTGCTTCACTTTTTGTGAAAACCACTGGAAGTCTTTTCGGTTTTTTTGACCAATAAATTGAAATAGTATTATCTAATTCTTTGTTCAATACATTCTTATACAAAAAAACTATTGCACATAGAGCTTGATTTTGGGTTGATGCGGAGACTTTTTCATTTTTTGCTAGATGAGTAATAAACTCACCAATTTCTTTTTCTCCCATTTCAATAGGATGCTTTTTGTTATGAAAAAAGATAAACCTTTTTATCCAATTAATGTAAGATTCTTCGGTTCTTAAGCTATAATGCTTAACCCGAATAATTTGTCTTACTTGGTCTAATAATCTAGGTTTATTCTCTGTCATATAATCAAAATCCTCTTACTTCTCAAAAATCTTACCGATAACGACTGTGTATAGTTATTGTTCTTATAACGCCAAATTGGAGGGATAAGCACAATTGTTTATATTTTTCATTTA
>JAEINW010000199.1 GCA_016342715.1 Salinivirgaceae bacterium
CTCAGAAATTAATTTGCTATGAAGTATACAAAAACCTTACAAGTCACTAATACCGTACTTTTCATAGCATTATCGTTGTATGGCATTTGAGAAAATGATATCGAAAATTTGTAGCTTTATTTTCTTTGTTTAAATATTATCTCGCAAAAGATTTTGCATCTTGAATCGTATAATCTACTTTTAATAACATGTTTAATCAAATTTACTAATTAGAATTCAAACTATGAGTCGTTTTTTTAATGCTATTGTACAGAAGAAATGGTTGCTAAGCTTTGCTATAACCTTCTGTTTTATGAATGTTCAAGCTCAGTTACCTTATTTCCCATTAGGACCCAATTTATATTATCCCGGCGATAGACAAATAGCAACTTATGATTCTTCAGTATATAGTATTGGACATGTCGTAAAAGAGCTCGATAATTATGCTGGATATTGGAAGGATAATGAATTTAAATGTGTAAATGAAAAGAATAGTTTAGCATATGGTATTTGTGTGGATAAAGATGATGTTTATATTGTTGGATGTTTTAATAAAAATGACGGTTATTATCCAGCCTTATGGAAAAACGGTGAGCATATTGAATTTTCACAAAGCTTAGGAGTTGCTAATTCAATAATGGTTGTAGATTCTACTATTTATATTGCAGGTATAACGCAAGAAAATAATGTTATAAAACCATGTCTTTGGATTAATGGTAAGTCAAAAATACTAAGCCGTGAAACTGGATTAACCACTTCTGTTTTTGTAAAGGATAACAATATTTTTGTTTGTGGCTGGATTGGAGGAATACTTTTTGGAAAAAAACCCTGTTATTGGAAAAATGAAGAAATACATATTTTAGGAAATAAAGGTAGTGCATATTCAATAATCGAAAAAAATGATATTGTTTATGTTTCAGGATATACAAAAAGTAAAGGTTGTTATTGGAAAAATGGGGAGCTTGTTGAACTGGAAGGAAAGGGAGCCGCAGGGCTTTCTGTTTTTGAAAATAATGGTGATATTTATATTGCTGGAATGGTAAAAAATAAACCATGCTATTGGAAGAATGGCATATTAACAACGGTACACGAGAAAAATGGATATGCTACTTCAATAACAGTTAAGGAAGATGATGTATATGTATTTGGAAATATTTTTATAAAGCAAAAATACAATACTTTCTTATGGCAAAATAATGAATTTAATATTTTAAAGGCGGATTAAACTAAATAATTATAATTAAAAACGCCATACAACATCGCATAAACCTAATGCTGCTAATTAGTTACATAAATCCGTCTGCAAATAATAAACCCCGCAAATTAATTTCTCATAGAGAAATTTTATTTGCTAAATTGCATTCAAAATTAATTAGCTACCTGCAAAATTGTAAAGATATTCTTTCAAATACGCACATAGGCTTATGCACGCGTTGGGGTTTATTGTCGGGCGCACCAATTAAAGTGTAGTACAATGTTAAAAAAGGCAAAAAAAACATATGGATTTATAATTGCAATAGCTGCGTTAATCTCAATCTTGATTATCGCAATTAGACCTAATGAAAATACTGGATTTCATAATAAACCATTGACCAATAATAATTCAACGGCAGACTTAATCTGGAATAAATTTGAAATAGCTTTGGAAGCAAATCAAATTGATTCTTTAATTTCATATTCTCTTGACACAATAAAATGCTCGGAATTGCAGACACAAAATCCAGATTCTAATGAATATTATAATGCTCGATTTATTTTTGAAAACCACATAGACCAATTAAAACATTTGGACATTTTATCAACTCAAGAAAGACATATTTATATGGATGATTCAATAATTCGAGTTATTTATCCAATAAAATGTATGGACGCAGAAGAGGATAGATATGATTTGATATTTATGTTTGTCCGAGTTGATGATAAATATTTATTTAGTGGAATGATTTTAACTTAAACAACAAACCCCAACCCACGTTAACTCCAATAAGGTATTTTTACTATCTTTGAACTTATGAATAATAAAAAAACGATTCGCCAAAATGAGAGTGAGGAGCTTCGAAATCCTTACTGGAGTTACCGCGAGACGTTATAGCCAATGCTAAAAAATCGTACTTTTTAGCATAAGTAGCCAATTCAAATAATTGGGAAACATGAAAAAATCAACTGCAAAAAAAGAAAATCCCGGTTCAAAAAAAGAAAACCAAAAAAAACAGGAGAAGCCAAGTTTTCCGATTGTTGGGATTGGAGCTTCGGCCGGAGGATTGGAGACAATGGAACAGTTTCTTGGAAATGTACCCGAAAACCAAACAGAAAAGTTTGTAGCTACCGGACGCCTCGCCACTGGCTCACAAAACGGAATGATAAGTACATCGCCCTTAGGCTCCTGTGTTGCAGTTATTGCTTATGACAAAACTTCAAAAATTGGGGGAATTGCTCACATCATGCTTCCCGGAAATTCACCAAAAGACGACAAAGCGGAAGAAAACAAATATGCCGAAAACGCTATTGAAAATTTGTTAGATGAGTTAAAAAAGTCAGGCAGCAAAAATGCAAACATCGAAATTTGCCTTGTTGGCGGGGCAAATGTCCTTAAAAAAGAAAATGATACAATAGCTGATAACCTGATTTTTAGTATCTTTAAAATTATGAAGCAGAAAAAGTTAAGCATAAAAAAAACATCGCTGGGCGGCTATGAAAGACGCTCTGCCACACTGAACCTGAGTTCAGGAATTGTTAACTATACTGTTGGTGATAGTACCGAAAAGAAATTATGTGAATTTTGCAGCTAAAGAAACATAAGGAGGATAATCTATGAAAAAAGATTTGAATAAAACCAAAGAGCAACTTGCCATTGAATTGGAAGAATTACGTATAGAAAGCAAAAAAACTGAAGTTGAGCTAAAAGCCGCAAACCAACAACTCGAAGCAAATAATCAGCAGCTTCAGGCGAGCGAGCAACAATTAAGGGCAGCCAAAGAGAAAGCCGAAGAAAGTGAGCGTACGTTTCGAAAGCTTTTCGAGGATTCTGCAGATGCTATTTTGCTGATTAACAAAAAAGGCGTTTTCGTAGAGTGCAATAAAGCCGCCTTGGATCTTCTTAAAATGACACGAGAAGAATTTCTATTTAAAACGCCTGCCGATATTTCTCCTCAATATCAGCCTTATGGTCGAACATCAGAGGAAGCGGCTTTACAAACGATAGAGCTCGTCTATAAAAATGGTCTGCATCGTTTTGACTGGACCTGTTTAAATTCAAAAAGTGAAGAGTTTATTGTTGAAGTATCATTGATGCCTATTGGGGTAAAAGGTGAAACGATGCTCCACTGTACTTGGAAAGACATCACCGAACGCAAGCGCATGGAAGAAGATTTGCGAGAGAGCGAGCAACGCCTTAACCTGTCCCAAATGATGGGACATCAGGGAAACTGGGAATTGAACCTGCTAAACAACAAATTATTCTGGTCCGACGAGATATATCGAATATTCGAGATAGACTCTTCAGAATTTGCAGCTTCATATGAGGCTTTTCTTAATGCCATTCATCCTGATGACCGCGAAAGGGTAAATAATGAGTACACATCTTCTCTTAAAACAAAAAAACAATACGAAATCGACCATCGACTGCTAATGCCCGATGGTCGAATAAAGTATGTACATGAATACTGCAAAACTTTTTTTGATAAGGAAGGGAGTCCCTTACGATCTGTTGGTACAATACAGGACATCACCGAACGCAAGCAGGCGGAGGAAAAACTACAGGAAAGTGAATCGAAGCTTCGTAATATTTTCGAGAACAGTACAAATCTTTTTTATTCCCATACTGCAGATCATCAAATAACTTACATAAATCCACAAGTTGAACAAATTCTGGGCTATAGTGCTGCTGAAGCAATGATCAAATGGACTGAATTGGCTTCTGATAATCCAATAAATGAGATTGGCTTTCAAAATACTGTAGAAGCTATTGAAACAGGAGAAAGACAACCACCTTATGAACTGGAACTGATAAGGAAAGATGGCAAAAAGATCATCGTGGAAGTTAGAGAATCCCCTCTTGTTGAAAATGGGAAAACGATGGCGATGGTTGGTTCATTAACAGACATTACCGAGCGCAAGCAAGCGGAAGAGGCACTGATAGAAGAAAAAGACAGAGCTCAACAATATTTAAATATTGCCGGAACTATGCTCCTTGCTCTGGATACCAATGGTTGTGTCACTTTAATAAATCAAAAAGGGTGTGATATTGTAGGAGATGCTGAAGCGGATATTTTAGGGCTTAATTTCTTTGATAAGTATCTTTCAAAAGACATTGTAGAAATTGTAAAAGATTCATTTAAAAAAACACTTACAGGAGAGATTGAGTTTATCAAGGATTATGAAAACCCAATCATTAATAGCTCCGGTGAGGAAAGAATTATTTCATGGAATAGTACATTTCTTTATGATGATAAGCAGAATATTATTGGAATGTTAAATTCTGGTGAAGATATCATCGAGCGCAAGCAGGCGGAGGAGGCGCTGCTGGAAAGTGAAGCCCGGTGGCAATTTGCAGTTGACGGAAGCGCGCTTGGGCTTTGGGACTGGAATGTTCAAACAAGTGAAGTCTTTTTTTCTAAACAGTGGAAAGCGATGTTGGGATTTAAAGACGATGAAATTTCCGAAAGTCTTGAAGAATGGGATAAACGCCTTCACCCAGACGATAAAGAAAAAGTTTATGCAGATATTAACAAGCATCTTGAT
Source organism: Salinivirgaceae bacterium (assembly GCA_016342715.1). GTDB lineage: Bacteria > Bacteroidota > Bacteroidia > Bacteroidales > SZUA-534 > JAEINW01. Next base: position 4,720 of record JAEINW010000199.1, read on the forward strand.
GGTAAAGCCGAATTCTATAATAATGAGCATAGAGTTCTCTGCAAAAACAATAGTTACAAATGGATTTTGGACAGAGGAAAAGTAATTTCCCAAAGCGATGATGGGAAACCTTTAAGGATGATTGGTACTCATACTGACATCACCGAACGCAAACAGGCCGAAGAAGGGCTGCAAAAGACTCACGCGAAACATGCTTCTTTGATTGCAAATATTGGTGATGTTATTGGAATTATGGGCGTCGATGGTATAATGAAATACAAAAGCCCTAACATTGAAAAATGGTTTGGTTGGAAACCTGATGATCTTGTTGGTACAGTCGGCTGGGAAACTGTTCATCCCGAAGATATTATGAGGCTACAAAAAGAAATTCTTACTTTACTGAAAAAAGAGGATGCTATAACGACTGTGGAGTACAGGTATAAATGCAAAGATAACACTTATAAGTGGATAGAATTGACTGCTGTTAATTGTACAAACGATTCAAATATTGAGGGTGTTTTGCTCAATTATCATGACATTACCGAGCGCAGGCAGGCAGAAAAAGAACTTATCGCAGCCAAAGACAAAGCCGAAGAAAGCGACCGGTTAAAATCGGCATTTCTCGCAAATATGAGCCACGAGATACGTACGCCTATGAATGGCATTCTTGGATTTGCCGAGTTGTTGAAAAAACCTAACCTGTCGGGCGATAAACAACAAAAATATATTAATGTTATCGAGAAAAGCGGCCAGCGCATGCTAAACACCGTTAACGACATTGTCGAAATCTCAAAAATTGAAGCGGGTATAGTTAACGTTATTGTAAAAGAAACTGATCTTAATAAAAGGGTTGAAGAATTATTCCATTTCTTCTACGCTGAAGCAGAGAAGAAAGGACTGAAATTTATTTTAGAAATGTTGTTGCCGGCTGAGAAGAAAAACCTCTCAACCGACCAGAATAAGCTAGATTCCATTCTTACCAACCTCATTAAAAATGCCATAAAATACACCGATTCGGGAACTATTAACATGGGTTGGCGAATGAAAGACGTTGTTGTAGAGTTTTATATAAAGGATACTGGAATAGGAATTCCAACAAACAGGATTGAAGCCATTTTTAACAGGTTTGAACAGGCCGACATTGCAGATACCAGAGCTTTCCAAGGCTCCGGCCTGGGGCTGGCCATTTCCAAATCGTATGTAGAAATGCTTGGTGGTAAAATTTGGGTAGAAAGCGATCCCAATGGAAAATCGAGAGGCTCCACATTTTATTTCACCTTACCTTACAATACTGACTCATCAACAGAAACCAATGGCCACCAACCTGTGGTTTCAGAAAAAAACAAAACTGTCAGAAAATTGAAAATTTTGATTGCTGAAGATGATGAAGTATCGGAAATATTGTTGGTTGAAACAGTCGAAATGTTTGGCAAAGAAATTTTAAACGCAAGTACAGGTGGTGAAACCGTTGAAATATGCCGCGACAATCCTGATATTGACCTGATATTGATGGATATTCGTATGCCTGAAATGAATGGGTACGAAGCCACAAAGCAAATCCGCGAGTTTAACAAAGAGATTATCATTATTGCGCAAACCGCTTATGGCCTAGCGGGCGACAGGGAAAAAGCAATAGAATCAGGCTGCAACGACTATATAGCAAAACCGATTAACGAAAACGAATTACAGTCGATGATACAAAAGTATTTTGGGAAATGATTATAAAAATAATAGCTGAATTAACGACAGGAAATAAAGCACATGGCTATAACATGCAATAAAAAACATAGGGCAGAAAGTGCTAAATTTGAACGACATAACATTTAATAAATGGTTTGGTAGCTTGAAAGGAAGGAGCTTCGAAATGCCCTACGTTTCTTATTGCCAACCGTTGTAAGTTATAGCGCCGTCCCCAAAATTTCAGCAACAATATCATTGACTTTTTTGTATATTTGTAAAAAAAGATTTTTATGCATACGATTCAATTGAAAATAAACGACAAAGTATACGATAGATTTATTTGGTTGCTGAGTAAATTCAGCAAAGAAGAAATTGAAATAGTGAGTGAAAATGCTGATTTTGCAACTACTAAAGACTATTTGAAAAAGGAACTTGATGAAATAAATATAGGAAATGCAAATTTTCTAAATCAAGCTCAATTTGAAAACAGACTTGACCAAATTATCTAAAGAGAACATGAAGATTGTTTATAAGGAAACTTTTGTTCAAAGACTAGAAAGACAATTGCAATACATCGCAAACGACAATCCATCTGCTGCAAAGAGATTTAAGAAGAATTTAATACAGAATATTAAAAAAATACCAAATAATCCACAGATTTATAGGAAATCTATATATTTTGACGACAACTCAATAAGGGATTTGATTTTCAAAGGCTATACAATTGTTTTCAGGATAAATCAGAATCAAATAGAAGTTTTTGGTTTTGTTAAATTTCAGGAAAACCCCACAGATTAAAAGCTACAACTTACAACAAAACCTATAAAAAATACGGGTTTTGTAGGATTGCAAACTTGATTCTGTACTTGACAAGCCGCAAATTAATTTTTCACAAGGAAAAATTATTGCTAGATTAGCGACCAGAAATTAATTTGCTAATAAAAATACTGAAACCGCGCAAGCCGCTAATTCCGTACTTTTAATAGCTTAAAAGTTATAGGGCATTTAATCAAAGAAAACAAACATTAACAAAAATAAATATGGACAACAACAACTTCGACAAACTTCAAGACATTATTGACTCAAAGATTCTGAATGAAAGAAAAGTATTTCTTTGGGGGCAAGTCGATGACAATTCCGCAAAACACGTGATTGACAGACTTATGTATTTGGAACTTATAGAACCGGGGAAAGAAATTCAGTTAATAATTAATAGTCCAGGTGGCTATGTTACTTCTGGTTTTGCGATTTACGATACTATGAAAAGCATAACAAGTCCAATTTCCACAATTTGCACAGGACTTGCAGCCTCAATGGGTTCAATTCTTCTCTCCGCTGGAGAAAAAGGACGAAGATTTATACTTCCTCACGCAAGGGTTATGATCCACCAACCAAGTGGGGGAGCAGGTGGGCCAGCTTCTGACATAGAAATTCAAATGAATGAGCTAATAAAAACAAAACAACTTGGTGCAGAAATATTAGCAAAAAATTGCGACAAATCAGTGGAACAGATAATGAAAGACTTTAATCGTGACTATTGGATGGCGGCAGAAGAGTCAATAGAATATGGAATTGTTGACTGTAAACTTGACAGAGTATAATAAACGCCCTATAACACGTTGTAATGCCCATAGCTATTTAGTTTAGGTTTTAAATGCATTTGTATCTGAAAAATTACTACTTTAGTCAACATAATAATTACTAAAAACGCAACGGGTATTACAACAATCGTTATGCTTCAGCTAAAAAAACATACTGCATATGAAAAAATTGATTTATTTAATTTTTAGCATTTTATTATATGGTTGTTTGCCATGTGATACGATAATGATTGAAAATGGAGCTTTGCCAGATTCAACTTTAAAATATGTTCCATATGTTAATGGTAAAACATATAAATTCAAACACTCAAACGGTCTTAAAGTTAATTATAAAACAACTAGAGAAACACATGAAGAATGGACTAGTTGTGCGGAGTGCTGTAAATATGAGTATCATTATGAGGTTAATTCTACGATATTAATTCCTGATTATCCAATTTTTGAGTTTCAATTTCAAATCGACAACCGAGATACATTAAATTATAATTGTTACGCATCAATCGGAAAATATGGCTTCTATATCCCTACTAACAATGAGTATGATATAGATTATTACGAACAAGTCGATTCTGTTCAAATTGATTCTGTATATTATTATCAAGTTTTTAAATTAAAATCGAACTATGACAATTATTATTCACGAGATTCAATTTATGTGGATAGTATTTATTATAGTTATGATAAAGGAATAATTAAAATACTATTATCAAATAATGAAAACTATACGATATATGAATAGAGGAATTGCATTTTTGCTTCTTTTATCCCTTATAGGGTGCGTAAAAGAAGAAACAATCAATTTTGATTCAGAAAACAAAGATTGGATAACAAGTTATGAGATTGGCGATAATTTCATTATGAAAGACAACAATGGCATATCACATAGTTTTTCTATGACAGATAATAGTTATTATTTTAGCGAATCCGAAGGCGGATATTTTTTTGTAACAACTCATAAATCGAATACGGAATATCATTATCAGAATTTTACTTCAAATTATGGGACGCAGTTTTCATTGTCTTTGACAGCGGGTTTTGAACCTTTTGGTGATGATATTTATATTAAACTTGATAATATTGGATTCGCCTATGATTTTAAATATCAAACTATTTCTCGTATTGATAGCCCCTTTGGTTATTTATCAAAAACGATGACAGATAAAGGATACGAAAACAATGTTACGATTAATTCAACAGTTGAAATTATTGATTCATATATTGTTAATGAATCGCAGTACTTAGAAGTATTACATTTCACGTTTAAAGATTACGTTGAAAAATGCGAGGCTTATACTGTAAAGGAGATATTTGTAGCTAAGAAATATGGTTTGATAAAATATATTTTAAACAACGATTTAATATTTGAACGAAAATAGCCGAAGCATAACAATGTGTATAATTCATAAGGGTTTCAGAGGTTTTCGTGCATTTTCACCCGCATCAATTTTGGGTAGTAAACTGATGAGTTTGAAGCCCGCAATCCCTTACGAAATCATACACTAAACGTTAGCGGTCATTGTAAAGCGACACGAAGAATTCAATTTAGTTTTCCTGATTAAATAAAGAGATGGAGGAGTGTCCATCTTTGAAACTCCATAACTTCAGCAATTGTTTTTTTCATTTTAATATCTTACATTTGCAAAAAAAATTAGCAAACTAGCACGATAGTGCTAGTGGATTAGTACTAGTAATATGATATTAGATATGGACGAAAAACAACTTAAGCAACAAACAATCGGAAAACGCATTAAAGAAT
>JAEINW010000200.1 GCA_016342715.1 Salinivirgaceae bacterium
TCAGAAATAAAAGAAGTTGAGAAAACAATTCTTTTTGCAAACGAAAATTGGGAAAGTAGAATTGGTGAGTATTTAAAAACAATTGTAAAAAAACACAACGATAAAAAAACGGTAGAAAATAGCAAAAAATCGGTCTTAGAGTTAATTGATAAATTCGTTTATGAATTTGAAAATTGCTCTACAATGCACCGGAGAAGCGATGCTTTTCAATTTTATTTTTTCTACAACATTGCGTTGCATATTGCAGTCCAGTTAAAACATCTTTCAATAGGTGAAACAAAATTTAATTTCTTGCCGAAGTATTTTGTAGCAAATACCTTGAAGGCAGAAGAACAAAAAACATTTTATGACTTAAAAGGGACATTGTATTTACCTGAAGCAAATCAACAAAAGAGAAAGTTATTAGACTTCTTTTATTCTTCAATAGAATTGCTTGTAAATCCAGCAAAGCAAACAGAATTAAAACATTTTTTAGAATGGGTTTTTGAAAGAGATTTCTTTTGGAACTTTCGTGACATTAGTACTCACAATTCAAAAATTAAAAGTGGTGTAGTTTACAGAAGTGCAACTATGAGTTTGTTTCAAAGCGAGAATCGTTTTGATGAATTATTGAATAAACGCCAAATTAAAACTGTCATCGATTTGCGAGCAGACCGAGAAATTGATGAATTGCCCTATAATCAAGACTCACTTTCAAAATTCAACTACGTTAAAGCACAATTTGATCCATGGAATCAACCGGATTGGTTTAAAGAAAAACATCATCACGGAACAAATGAAGAGATTGCTTATCGTTTTTTCGGAATAGGATGTAACGACAAAATAAAAAAGGCATTAGAAACAATTATTAATGAAGATGAAGGAGCCGTTGCAGTTCACTGTTTTGCAGGCAAAGACAGGACTGGGATTTTTATTTCCTTACTCCACATGCTTGTTGGAACACCCCTAGAAACAATTTATGCTGATTATCTGGCAAGCGAAGTTGACGTTAAACCTTATCGTTTAGAAATGGTAATAAGTATTATAAATGAAAAAGGTGGAATTGAGCCTTATTTAATTGATTGTGGTTTACATCAAACACAAGTTGAAAAACTAAAAACCAAATTACTGAATGGAAACTAGAAATCAACTGAAATCATTTTTTACTGACCATTGGAAATATTTGGCAGTTAGCACTGCTTGTAAGCTCCATATATTTGATCATTTAATAGAAGCAAAAACGGTAGAGCAATTATCTGTAGAATTAACGTTGAATGAAGATAAATTATCATTATTGCTAAACGCTTTGCATAATGCCGATTTCCTAGATAAAAAGGGAAATCATTACATAGCCAATACTCTGTCAGTATTTCTTGTAGAAAGCAACCCCGAAAGTTTAAAATATGCTTGTTTGAATTGGAGCGAAGAACATTTGACAGCTTGGCAAAATTTAGATTTTTCAATTAAATCCGGTAAGAGTTCATTTGAAAACATTTATGGCACTCCATTTTTTGAATACTTAAATAAAAATCCTGAAAAACTACATGCATACCATAAAGCAATGTATGAGTATGCAAAGGATGATTACAAGAAATTGCCAGATGTCATTGATTTCAGCATGTACAAATCAGTTATGGACGTTGGTGGAAGCTATGGAGCTGTATTAGAAATCATACAAAATGACAATCCTAGCTTAGAATGTACATTGTTCGACTTGGAAGATGTCTTGAAAAACGTTTCTATTCCGAAAATCCATAAAGTAAGCGGGAATTTTTTTGATAAAATTCCTGAAAAATCGGAAGCGATTATTCTTTCAAGAATCTTGCACGATTGGAACGACAACAAAGCAACCATCATTTTGAAAAATTGCTTTAAGGCATTACCTATTAATGGAACTTTATACATAATTGAAAATTGTGGGGACAAAATTGATGTGGATTTATCGTTGCTTTCGTTAAACATGACAGCAATGTGTGAGAGCTATGAAAGAACATCAAGAGATTACATTACTCTCTCTAAAAAAACAGGATTTCATTTTGTAGGTGATATAACACTAAACGCATTACAAACCGTTTTAATTTTTAAAAAATGAATTGGAAAGAAATTGAAGTTTCCGAATGTTCAACATTCTTTAAATATAAAGGACAAACGCTTTTCAACAAACGCTTTAAAGAGATATTAAAGTTTCATTCGGAAGGATTAGCTCCTGTATCCGATGAAACAGGTTGGTATCATATTGACATGAATGGGAATCCAATATATGAAGAACGTTACGAAAAGGCTTTTGGCTATTACTTTGGGAAGTCCGCAGTGATTTATCATGGTAATTGGTTTCATATAAATACAAATGGAGATAAATGTTATCCAGAAGAATATGCATGGTGTGGAAATTTTCAAGAAAATATTTGTACAGTCCGGAATTCAAACAATCAATATTTTCATATCAATGAAGATGGTAAATCATTGTATCCCGAAACATATAGATATGCAGGTGATTTTAAAGATGGTTTTGCAGTGGTTAAACTTAAAAGTGGCTTGTGTAAACATATTAATAAATCGGGAACAAATTTAAATGGTATGCAATATTTAAACCTTGGAGTATACCATAAGTCGTTTGCAACAGCCAAAGATGAAAGTGGATGGTTCCACATTGATAAAAATGGAATGCAACTTTACAACGAAAGGTATCTTTCAATCGAGCCATTTTATAATGGTTTTTCTTTGGTCGAAACAATTGATAATAAAAATATTGTTATTGACGAAACAGGCATGGCAGTTGTTAATATTTAGCAGTCATATTACTGAATTAAAACTCTCGATTACTCAATAGTAATCGGGAGTTTTTGAATTTATAAAGCTATAGCTCAACCCAAATAAACCAATAGTATCTAGCTATCAGTCACATCCTCTTCTTTCTTATTCAACAAATCAAGCACCTTCCTATTTAAATCATCCACCAATTCATTGTCATAATCAAAATAGGTATCTGTTACAGTTGAAGTACCATGACCAAGAGCCTGTGCAATAAGCGGCTTACCTGCACCAATAGGTTTCTTGGCTGCTGAACCTGCCCAAGAGTGTCGAGCGTGATACATGATTAATTCAGGTACACCCACCTTTGCACCGATTAGTTTTAATGCCCTATTTACAGCTTGCTGCAAAGTTTCAGCTCCTTTATACCGTTCTTGGTATAACAACAGTTTTTCACGTCCTTTTCTACGCTCAAAGATTGCTTGGGCTTCCGGCTCTACTTTTATAGAGTAGGGTTTGGATGTCTTATTCCGGTAATATTCAATACGCCCTGCTGCGATAGCATTAATATCATAGATATCAGAATTATTCATCCCAATTAGGTAAAATGAGAGCATGAAAAAGTCTCTCGCTAATAGCTGTAATTCATTATCAAGCTCAATATCTCTAATTGCCCTTATGGTTTCAATTGGCAATCTAAGATTTCGTGGTTGAATTTTAGGAACTTTAAATTTCCGAAACGGATAATAGTTTTGAGGTATTACTTCATCTACATCAATAGCATGATTAAATACCGCCTTTAGAACCATTAATGAAAGACTTGTGGTTGACATTGCCACTTCTGATTGTCTCCATCGTTTAAATCGACTAAGCCATGCTGCATTTATCTCATTGAAATATACTACACTACCTTCGCCAATGTAACGTTGAACTGCTTTTAATGTATCTCCGTAGACATGCCTTGTCTTCGGATTATTAAGAAACGATAGATAATGCTTAAAATATTCTATAAAATCTACTTTCTCACTATCGGAAAAATCATTAATGCTTACACCACCTTTTTCCTGAATTTGATTGTTTTTTATATAATTGGATATGTCAGAAACGGACATCGCCTCTAGCTGTCTGGAATCTTTCAGGGTTTTAATAAAATCCCATGCTTTGGATAGCTCTGCATTAACTTGGTTGTTTACTAACCTTAGGTTGTCAAATTGGGGGCATCCCTTTAGAATTTTATCCTGTGCTTTACCGTCCCAATAATCAACATGAACGGATTTATCCAAGGAAATTTCGGTATTCTTTCCCTTATGAGAAATTGCCAGAACAATAGCCTTAATATTGTCTTTAGTCTTTCCTCTACGTAATGCAAGTTTTGCTGTTGCCATAATCAATGCAGTTTAAGTTTAATAATCAATCATATTTATTTATGATTGAGTCAAAACTTACCCTGTTCGATTACAAATGTAGTATTACAAGGCAAAAATTCAACGCATTTTTAACGCATTTTTATACTTCAAAACAGTCTAAAAAGGACTATTCTGACTTTTCAACAACATAGACGTAAGTAATCTTATAACGATGCAAGAATTTATCATTCAGCTAGATACCTTATTATTAAGCCTTAATGATTTTGATTGAAAATATTACGATTCAATTCAGCTACCTATTTTGTATATACATTGCTATGCGATGGTTTTTATTGTTTAACAGATAAGTCATAAAATTAAACGGTTTTATTTTGAGATATTTCATTCTTACAATAAATCGCTAAACCTATTCTGATAATTTTTTCTGCTGCGACTATAGCTGCTATTTGTGGCAAATAAACAATCAGTAAGGCTGCCATTGCTTCGATTATATCTGTTTTGTTTTTTGATTTATTATCAGAAATGTATCTGACAATTGTTTCATTATGGCATATTTCCGCTCTAAATTTATTGCTGTTTTGTTCTAAATAATGCGAAATACCTCTAATCGCTTCCTTTATGGAGCCACCATCAAATCCCATTGAATCAGAAACAATCGCATCATTAAACAATATATCTAATTCATCATCGCTCAAATTACTTAACTCTGATATTAGTTTATGTGGCATTTTTTTATAACCATCTGCTTTCATATTTTTTTAATTTAGGTCTCATAACATTTATTTTTTTTATAGTCGCATCATAATAGCTAAGTGCATTTTCTCCCCATATAGTACTCTCAAGATTATCTCCATAAAACCTGAATATTTTAGATGAATTGATGATCCCGAATGTATCATGAAGATAATCAGTTAATCGTAGAATTTCATACACTCCGTGTATCCCTCTTTCTGCTTCATTTTTTAATAACCCTAAATGATTTTCCAGAATATCAATAACTTGATATAGTCGCAAAGATGGATCAAGCGAATTAGGATCAAAATAATTATTTACGGTCTGATTACGTTTTGATAGAAGGAAGACAAAGGAAACAGCACAGCTACTTAAGAATATTATATCACTTTTGCTTTTTATAAATGGATAATCATAAACCCATTCGTATGTTTTTTGAGTATTTCTTGCTATCAGCTCAATAAAAGCCCAGTAATCAGCATCTGATTCCAAGGCTTGTCTTTGATGTTGTTCTCCGGTATAAACCAAAATATTATCTGTTGGACTAAACTCTTTTTGCAAATTATGAATCCCAGATTGTTTTTTTAATAGGTCTTTTAGAGATAGTATTTCGTTTATTTCGACTGTATTCAACTCGTTTTTTAGATAGTCCCAATGTCCTCTCAAAATATGAGCTCGTTCATGTAGACAAATAAAAGCCAATGCATAATCGAACAAGAGCCAAACAAATGCAAAATCAATTTCTGAATGAGGAACTTCTGTACAGAAAGCCTCATTAAAAGCGTAATCGCTTGGAAGATTCAATAGATAAGAATAATCTAAAAGAAAAGTATTGTTTTTCACCTGCTCTTTCTTAAAACGCAAATTTGGTGTTTGAGTAATGCCCCTATTAAGCATGGGTTCAAACAGTCCAACATTATATGATAGGTTTATTATCTCAAACAATGAAAGAATTTGACCATAAGAAAAATGTAATGAATAAAATTTTTCTTTAAATAATATTTTGGATGAAGGGCAAGGATTTTTATCAATGCAAATCTCTGACAATTCAGCTAATTCTATTAATGCCTTTTTATTCGTCCATTTTAAAGGATCAGGTAAGATTGAAGGTTTAATAATTGTATTAAAACATTGCTCTATTAACCCATTAATTGAATCTGGATAATCATTTTTCATAATGCAGATTTTTTCAAACTATCGCTTAACGATTGGGTTAAGCCCAGTACGGTTTTGGTTAATACTCTGTTAATGTTTAGTTCCATAGCTGAATAAATTACAGTTGCAATTTAACAATTTTTACTTTTAGCTGAAATTTATTTCAGCGGAGCTAATAAACACGAATACAGAAACAATTAAAACCTTTGCCCGTATTGGGTTTGAACCCGTGTTAGAGCCTGTGCTTATTCCCTTGTCAATATCATTTTTTTTGTATCAATTATTTTATTGTCAATTATTAAAGTATACAAATAAATTCCTGCTTGAAGGTTCAAACTATTTAGGGTAATACTTCTATTACCCGAATGTCTAATTTTATTTGATTTTACAATCATTCCTTGCATATTACGTATAATTAAATGTGCTGTTATAAAATATTCAGGGATGTAAAAGCTAATTTTTGTCTCTAAATAAAATGGATTCGGTTGATTATTAAAAAGTTCAGCTTCCTTATCTATTATATCTTGTTCAATAAAGGTTTCTTCATTGTTTTTAATCTCATATTCTTCAATAAATCTAAGGGTAGTAGATGAAACTTGTTTGTAATATTTGAGACCTGAACTACCATAAGGGGAATCATTGATTGAATGCCTAAATAAAGGGGCTTGACCCCATTTTGATATTAATGCCCCTTCTGTATTAGTTGTTATTGCAGAATGATCAACACTCGACCATGAAACTTTCAAACCTATTGTAGTTTCTGACACTTGAGAATAACTACCATCATCCCAATAAATATTTTCATTATTAATCCAACAATAAGGCCCATATTCTGAAATATTCCATGCATAGGAATGACAATTATATTCTTTAGTAGCTTCACTAATAAATGAAATTCGATTATTATAATATTGTAAATAGTATGCTTTTAGATAATCTTTTATTGTTTGAGATAAATCCAGATTCCAAAGCAATTCTACTGTAACTGGACTTCCTTTTGGTGTATGAGTATACCCAATGATTGTATAGTAATCTGAACCAAATAATTGTATGTTACTAAAGTTTGAATTGTTGTTTAGTTTCAAATATTCTTCCGCAATTTGTAATATTTCTGTAATTGTTTTTTCATCAGTTATTTCAGATGATTTGATAAAAGATGGTATTTTATATTTTTGTACCTTCTCTTTAATATTTACATTATTACTCTTAACAATTATTTTTGCCATTATCAATAGCTTTGGGCTTATACTAAATAGGGAGGGTGTGTTTCCTGAATTAGAAATCTCTTCATTATATTTTTTAAGTGTCTCTTTCAATAATTCAATCTGCAAATCATTTCCTAAGTTGTTTTGAATTGCATCTTGTGCTAATAACATCTCAAAATAGCCAAATTTTAAGCCCCAATAGTCTGTATTAAAGCTGTACTTTTTAGTGCTTTTATGCTTTGTATCAATTTCTTTGTATAGTTTAATAAGTATATTTCCAGCATTGTTTCGTGTTTTTAGTTCTGTCAAACCATTAAAATCTAATGAAATTTTATCCATCCCTTTTTGAAAATTGTTGAAAATGCAATAATTTCCAAATGCTGGATAATCAAGACATGTAAGAACTAGCGCTTGAGTAGTCATTCTTTTTAATAACGAATCAGGTACTTGTAAAGCACCAATTCTTTCATTTTCTGTTTGTAATTTATTCCATGATTCAAGACCGGGCTTTATTGGAAAAGAAAAGGGAATATTAATTTTCTGTGTCCATGCTTTTAAACAAAAAATAGATAGGGCAATTAATAATGATAGTCTCATAATTATAGATTTTTATGTAATTAATAATTATCTTCTATTCTAACTTAAAAATACTTTGATTCAACATTATTTTAAATAAATGTACAAAGCCTTCAATCTTGGTATTTTGGGCATTGGCTCTAACTAATAAATAAACGAAACCAACCTTCGTTTATCTCTTTTGTTTACTACTAATATTATAACTTGGTTTATATACCATAGTAAAACTACTAAAATAATTAACTAGCACATAGGCTATTTCCGTTCTTATAGCTATTATTTAACATAAAACGGAATTTTAAAGAAAAAGCCCGCCTAAAGTGCCTTTCCGAGTACCCTTTCACCCTTCCGAGTGCTATTTGAGGCTTTCCGAGCGTCCTTTTTGCCTTCCGAGCGAACTTTTTCCGTCTCCGAGCAAAAAAAGTACTGTCCGAGTACAACTTTGTGCTTTCCGACAGTTCTTTTTCCTTTCTGAGTGAAATTTACCATACTTTTTTCCTATTTAGCACGATAGTAGGCACTTTGGTAACTTTGCACATGGTCTTTGTCTTTTCTAAAAACAAATTTACCGGTACGCCTAATGGCATCTACCTGCTGTCTTAAGTAGGTATAAGCTTGATCGCGGAATAGTTTTTGGGCGCTGGTGTCGGTGCGTTCACCAGTGGCACGTGCCAATAGTATTCCCATGGCTTTAGCTTCTTCGTCGGCCTTTGTTAACAAGCTGCTGTCGAAAAAGGTAGTCTCTAATAAATCGAGGTGTTTGTTACCCATTACTGCCAAATCGCTTAGGTCTTGTACCATGTCGGCATGGCTGGCTCCATCTCTAATTTCGCTTAGGCGTGCCAATAACTGTGCATCGTCTTTAAAGGCATACTCAAATTCCGCAATTAGGTCGTTGCGCAATTCGTAGGCTGTGGGCGATTTCTCGGTCCACTCTTGCTCTGCGGCTTGCTTGTCGTAGCGGTCGTTAAACCAATCGGACTGTGCCGTGCGGCAAAGGTCAATCACTGTGGGCAAGTTGTCAATGCTTGCCTCGGGTAGACCACGAGCAGTTAATTGTGCTCTGTCTTTGTCGGCAGTGTCGTATAACTGTCCTGCCTCGTTAATGAATACGTCCATTGGCATGTCGGGTGCCAATACCTTGCTTTTCTCAATGCCTTGGATAAGGGCCATCAAATCAGCAATTCCTATTGAATCTCCCATAGGTAAGAGTATTTTGGTTAACAATGGGTCTAATATAAACTATTTTGCAAAAAAAGGCAAAGTATATACCCTGCCGTTTAGCATGCTTTTGAGTTTTTAGGGTGGTGGTATTTTAGATCGCATTCATGAACTGGCGCAAGATAAAAGTCCCCCTCTCCGCTTCGCGGTTTCTCTCCCAGGAGAGAATTTGTGCTTGCTTGCTATGTAGCAAGATAATTAATATGGTCCCTCTAAATTTTTATCTGGCAAGTGCTCCTCTCCGGGGAGCTGTCCGAAGGACTGAGGGGGAACACCCATTAACTTTCAAATGCTAAATACCGGCGATTTTTCTTTTTTTTGTTGAATATTGAATTAAATAAAATAGATTTAAGAACAAGGAACATTGATTAACGATTTAAGAAGTTGTTAATTCTGAAATCGTTAATCTTTGTTCGATATTCAATGAAATCTTATATATAAAACATTAAATATTCTAAAGTAAATGGCAGTCCCCCTCTCCGCATTGCGGTTTCTCCCCCAGGGGAGAATTTGTGCTTGCTATGTAGCAAGATAATTAATATGTTCCCTCTAAAATTTTAATCTGGCAAGTGCTCCTCTCCGGGGAGCTGTCCGAAGGACTGAGGGGGAACACCCATTAACTTTCAAATTGTATAGTCCTGAAATAGGTTGACTAAAAAAATGTTAATAAGTCAACTTAAAACAGGACAAAATGGATTTTAAAG
>JAEINW010000201.1 GCA_016342715.1 Salinivirgaceae bacterium
GAAATGAAAAATTTGAAAACCTTACAATAACTCAGTCGATTGAGCAGAATAGCGATAGCTAATCGCTCAATTTGGGTGTTATTCTTTTATTTTTTCAATAAGTTTAACTTCAGAAATAACCATTTCTTTATCCACCGCTTTGCACATGTCGTAAATGGTTAACAAAGCAATATTAACAGCTGTTAAAGCTTCCATTTCAATGCCGGTTTGCCCAATGCATTTTGCATAACTCTCACACTCAACTCCAGAGTCAGTTAGTTTGGCTTTTACGTCTAATTTGGTAATTAACAATGGGTGACAAAGTGGAATTAATTCTGATGTTTTTTTTCCGGCTTGAATGCCTGCAATTTCGGCAATTGTTAGAACATCACCTTTTTTCATAAGGTTATTACGAACTAATTTTATGGTTTCTGCATTCAATGATATTTTTCCAAAGGCTTTTGCAATTCTGGTTTGTTGAGGTTTATGTGCCACGTCAACCATATTTGCTTTTCCATTATCATCGGTATGGCTTAAATTTTCCATTTCTTAAATTTTTTGTTAACCACCAATATTATAAAAACTTCCAGTAGTGTTAGTGTGTCCACTTTTGGGTTTATTATTTATAGCAAGAGTAAATGCTTTCTCAATTCCTAATTCTCGAATATCGTAATTGTCGTTACTAAATAAACAAGGTTTAAGCATTCCATCTGCCGTTAACCGTAATCGGTTACAGATGGCGCAGTTTCCGCCTTCGCCTCCTTCAACAACAGAGAATTCGCCAGTTTCTAAATTCATTTCGTGTATAAAGCGAACAAATAATCCATTATCTTCTGCAAATTTTGCTACTGTTTGGGCATCGGGTTCTTGCGACGATTTTTTGATTACGCAATTTAGTTTAATAGGTTCTAAGCCTGCTTTTTTTGCAGCTTCAATTCCTGCTAATACTATATTTAAATCTCCAACACGGGTTATTTTTTTAAATATATCAGCATCTAGAGTGTCTAAACTAATATTTACGCGCTGCAATCCTGCTTGTTTTAAATCTTCAGCATATTTGGGCAGCAATGCGCCATTTGTTGTCATTGATAAATCTTTAATTCCATCAATTTTTGCTATCATCTCCACCAAAGAAACAATGCCTTTTCTTACCAAAGGTTCGCCACCAGTAATTCTAACTTTAGAGATACCATTTGCAACGCCATATTTTACTATTTCTACAATTTCATCGAACGATAAAATTTCCTTATGCGTAAGCATTTTCACACCTTCTTCGGGCATGCAATAGGTGCATCTGAAGTTGCATCTGTCTGTTACCGAAATTCGGAGGTAATTTATTTTACGATTAAAACAATCTAACATCTACCAATTCTCCTTCATTAATTGTTTCTACTCCTATTTCAATAATTATTAATCCGTTACTTTTTGGTAAGGCATGAATATGTGCCGATCCGTGATATTCTGAAGTATAAACTTTGCTGTCATCTGAAATTGTTACTGGAATATAGGCTCTTCGGTCTGCTTTTCTTCTTTTGAAAATATTTCCCATTCTGAGTTTAAGCGATGGACATTTATAGTGAAAGCCCATCATTTTATAAATGAGTGGTTTAACCAAAATTTCGAATTGAACAAATGAACTTACAGGATTTCCGGGTAATCCGAAAATAATTTTATTTTCTTTTCTGCCAAAAGTAGTTGGCTTGCCAGGTTGCACAGCCACTCTGTCAAATAAAATTTCAACTCCTAAGTCCGTCATTATTTGGGGAACAAAATCGAACTCACCCATCGATACTCCACCAGTTAGAAGTAATACATCGCAGGTTTCAATGCCTTTTTTTATTGCTTGATACGTAGAATCATAGGTATCTTCAACAATGCCGAAATATTCTGCAATGGCATTGCTTTCCATAACTTGTGCAACTAGCTGATGTCCATTACTATTTCTGATTTGAGAAAGTTCAGGTTTTGTATTTGGCTCAACTAATTCATCACCCGTTGAAATAATACCAACTTTTGGTTTTTTAAAAACCAAAGGTTCTGTACAACCAACCGAAGCCATTACGGCAATATGTCGGGCATCAATTTTTTGTCCTTTTTTTAATACAACTTCACCAATTTTCACATCTTCAGCTGCAGGAATAATATTATCTTTAAAAAAACCAGTAAATTTCACCTTGTTGTTGGTGGCTTTAGCAAGTTCTACCTGAACTACGGCATTGGCGCCTTTGGGAACTGGTGCTCCTGTCATTATTTTGCTGGCTGTTCCTGTGACAATTTCTTTTTGTGGCGTTTGACCTGCAGCAATGGTTTCAATAATCGTTAATTCTTTTTCAATATCCTCTTTTTTTATAGCGTAACCATCCATCGCCGATTTATTAAACGGAGGCATGTTAATGTCAGAAACCACATCTTTGGCAAGAATTCTTCCCAACGATTCATAAAATAAAATGCGTTCTATTTTTGTCTCGACAGGTGAATCTAGTACTATATTTAAAGCTTCTTGAAATGAAATCATTTTTACTTCTAATTTGCTACAAAAGTGAACAAACTTTTTGAATAAATAAATAGCTTATGCAAAATGTTGCCAATGGAACAAAATGAAGCCTTAAAAAGTTTTTAAATACGATGGATAATCTGTGGGTTGAAGCAAGTTATTCTGAAACTTTTTCAATGAATTCGTCAATTGCTGCATAAACGCCTTTAAAAAATTGATATCTATTTTTTTCAGCTACTTTACTAATTTGGGTTTATTTTCGAACGATGTTTTCAAGCCAAATTTCATTATTAGGCTAATTACGTTTGATAATAATTAAGTAAACTTATATTTTGTCCCTCGTATGGAGGGTAGTACGATTGGGTTAATATTTGGATTTAATATTGCCAATAAAAGTAAACGAGAATTTAAATAGTAATTAATCCGGAATAAATTTAACAGCCGATGGGTTAAAGGCTACCCAGACCTCTTGACCCTCGGCGTAGTTAAATGTTTTTACGGAATCAGAAGTTACGGAAACGTAAAAATCAACACCCGTTTCAACTATTAAATCAACACCCATACGAGCAGGGATTATTTCTTTGATAGTCCCTTTGTATTGATTAATAGTACTAATATGTTGGGGCACAAGCGACAATAAAATATTTTTTTGTCCAATCAAAACATGGCCTTTTTTTTCATGGTGCTTGGTTAAAATTTGAAATGAAATATATTCGTTAATACATGCCTTGGTAGTTTCTTTACCAGGATCAGCTTCTAGTTTTGCTTCGTAGAAATTCTTTATGCCGCCAAAATGAGCTACAAATTTGTTCTTAGGATGGGTGAAAACTTCTTTTGGTGTACCCGTTTGAACAATTTTTCCATCTTGAATTATGGCAATTTTTGAAGCTAAAGAAATGGCTTCTTCGTAGTCGTGGGTAACATGAATAATGGTTTGTCCTTTTTGGTTTAATCGTCGTAACAAAGAGCGCAGTTCCCCTTTTAAACTTACATCAATTGATGAGAGTGGTTCATCAAGCAATAAAATATCAGGTTTTAAGGTTAAGGTTCTGGCCAAAGCAACCCGCTGTTTTTCTCCGCCCGATAAGGTTTCTGGTTTGCGTTTTAGTAGGGGTAAAATATTCATTTCGCAAGCCAATTGATCGACAATATCTTTAATTATGGCAGATTTATACTTTCTTATTTTTAGCGGAAAAGCAATATTTTCTTCCACCGAATAATGTGGAAATAAAGCAAAATCTTGAAAAACCAAGCCGATTTTTCGCTTTTGAATATTTGTTTTATTAATATTTTGCCCATTCAAAAATATTTCACCTTTGTTTTGCTTAAACAGCCCAGCAATACTTTCTAAAAGCACCGACTTGCCAGAGCCCGATTCTCCTAAAAGCATAAAATATTCTCCTTTTTCAACCGAAAAATTAATGTCACTTAAGTGGAAATCGCCGAGTTTTATATGTAGGTTTTCAACTTTAAGCATCGTTTTTTGGTTTAGATAAGAATCGTAAAAGAATAAAAAACACCAAACAAACAGCAATAAAAATTAATGCAACTGGCCGAGCATATTTTAAGCCAAAAGCTCCAAAACGTTCATAAATCATAACTGGAGTAATCATTGGGTGATAAGCTACAATTACAACCGCTCCAAATTCACTCATTCCTCGGGCAAACATCATAATAAGACCCGATAGAACACTGCGCCAAGCCAATGGTAGTGATATCATAAAAAACACCTTTATGGGTGAGGCTCCTAAATTGAGAGCAGCTTTTTCTAATCTTTCGGGAACGGCCGAAAAACCATCGCGGGCTGCGTTTATTAAAAATGGTAAACTTACAAATGCCATGGCCAACACAATTCCTGAAGTATGTCCAGCGAATTCCATCCCAAAAATATTGCCTGCTTTTCCTATAACACCTTGCTGCGAAATAACAGTTAGTAAAGCTATTCCAGCGGCAGAATGCGGAATAACAATAGGTAAATCGATAATTCCAAGAACCAACTGTTTTCCTTTGAACTCATTTCTGGCAAGTATGTAAGAAAGGGGAATGGCAAAAAATGCAAAAACAATTGTAGCAAGCATACTCGCCCAAAGAGTGAGGGCAATGCTATTTCCAACTTCTTTATCCCGCATGGTTTCAGCCAATTCGCTGGGTGAGGAATGAATTAATAATCCAGCCAAAGGAGCCAAAATGAATAGTAACACTATTCCTCCTAGAAATGTAAAAAGAAGTGATATGCCTTTGTTTTTATGCATGCCGTAAATGTAACAATGAATTTATAAAAATGAAATGCTTCGTTTCATTGAAGTGAATTATTGTTTATTTTTTAATATAGATGATAATGAAACGGATAGCGTGTTATTGCACAGAGTAAAATAAAGTCGTGCCACGAATTCATCAAAAATGGTTCAAGAAATTGATGTTAATTCATTTGTTTTTAGAATAGTCGTGGCACGTCTGTCAATCTGAAACACAGTTTAAAAAAGATTTGTTTTGCAGATTTATGGTATTATGAAATGAACAAAAATTGAATAGGCAAAAATAATATGCTTATTTAAACAAATGGCTATCTTTATTATTAAAACCTTAAGGTATGCAAAAATCCATATTTAAAGAGTTCAATATTTATTTAATATTTGGAATTACTCTTTTTGCAGTAATGGGAGTGGCTAGTATCACACCAGCTTTTCCGGTAATTATTAAGTACTTTGGATTATCGGTGAAACAAATTGGTTATTTGATTTCATTTTTTACTCTGCCAGGAATTTTATTGGCTCCGTTTATGGGCATTTTAGCCGACCGATACGGCCGAAAAACCATTTTGATTCCTTCTATGTTGCTATTTGGTATAGCAGGACTTTTATGTGCTTTTCAAGATAATTTCCATAATCTTTTAATTTTGAGGTTTTTTCAAGGAATGGGTGCTGCATCCTTAGGTTCTCTGAATGTGACAATTATTGGCGATTTGTTTAGCGATAAAAAGCGAATTCAGGTGATGGGTTATAATGCCAGTGTGTTGAGTTTAGGAACGGCATCGTTTCCTGCAATAGGAGGTTTTATAGCTAGCATGCATTGGCAATATGTATTTTTTCTGCCGGCACTTATTCTACCATTTGCATTTTTAGTTCTTTTTAAGCTTAAAACGCCAAAGTTGCAAGCTAATATATCGTTAAAAAACTATTTAGGAAATGTTTGGAAAACCGTAAACAGGAAGCAGGTTTGGGGTCTTTTCATAGTTAATATATTAATTTTTGTGATTTTATATGGTGCCTACCTATCTTTTTTTCCTATCCTGCTTGATCACCGTTTTCATGCAAGCACATCAACCATTGGTATGCTTATGTCTCTTATGTCTTTAACAACAGCTATTTGTTCATCGCAACTAAGTAAAGCAAGAGCCATTTTTTCTGTTCAGAAATTATTAACGATAAGCGCTGTTTTTTATGCACTATCGTTGATTTTATTGGGTTTTTCGTTTAATTGGTTTGTGTTAATATTAGCAGTAATTATTTTTGGAATGGGGCATGGGTTTCTAATTCCTAACATACAAACGGCTTTGGTTGGCTTGGCTCCATTAACAGAACGTGCAGCGTTTATGTCATTAAATGGCATGGTTTTAAGAGTTGGACAAACCATTGGTCCCATACTAGTTGCGTTTTTTTATATCCAACAGAATTTGGCTTGGGTGTTTTTTATAAGCGCTGTAATACCATTATTAATGATAATTATTATTAAAACCATGGTAGGTAAGTTGGAATAGAAGGTTTTTTTATTGTTTATAAAATATTCGTACAACGACTTTTAGTCGTGGCACGAATTAATTAGTCTATTTTAACAGTTTTTATACAAGCATTAATTAGCTGCTATTATGTAACAATATATAAAATGAAAAAGCATCTCGTTTTGAGATGCTTTTTCATTTATTTGTCTAAATACCATTACTATTCCTCAGTATTTTCGTCTTTTTTTGTCTTTTTTTCTTTCATTGGTTTGATATCTTCAATCAGAGCTGATTTTTCTTTATCCGTTTTACCTTTTAAATAATCAGGTAATTCCATACCGGCCATTTTGAACAAATCATTTAAAGGAGGTAATGAACCCATCATCCCTTTCATGAAATTTGCAGTTGAGGTTCCTCCATCTTTGCTTCCGCCATTTTCCCAAACGGTAACTTTGTCAATTTTAATGCCTTTGATAGCTTCTACCTGAGTTTTAACCAGTTCAGGAAGTTTATCAGCAATCATCATCATCACTGCATCTTTGGAATTATTTCCTGCGGCGTGTACCAGTTTGTCAAAACCTTCGGCTTGTTTGCTAAGTATTTCAAAAATACCTTTTGCTTCAGCTTCCATTTTCATGTAAATAGCATCGGCATCCCCTTTGGCATGACGACGGGTTTGTTCTGCAATAGCTTCAGCTGCAATTTCAACTTTTTCTTTATCAATTTGGGCTGGTACAATAATATCGGCTGTCTGAGATGCTTTATCACGCTCGGCTCTTTTTTGTTCTGCCATTTTTTCAGCGGAATAGGCTTCTTCTAATGCCTTTGCTTGCGTTACTTTTTCAGCAGCAACCGCTTTTCTTTCGGCTTCAGCTTCCTGTTCACGACGGGTTGCATCGGAATTTGCAATGGTAATTTTTGCAGTATTTTCTCCTTCAACAGCGGTTGCATCAGCTGCAGCAACATTTACCCTTTGGTCTTGATGAGCATTGGCTTCTCCAATGGCTCCATCACGATTTTTTTCAGCTACACTTTTTTTAGCATCGTTAATGGCTTTGGCTGCGGCTTCTTTACCTAAAGCATTAATATAGCCCGATTCATCGTTAATGTCGGTAACATTAACGTTAATGAGTTTAAGACCAATTTTTTTAAGTTCAGCTTCAACGTTTGACGAAACGGCTTCCAAAAATTTATCACGATTGTTGTTTATCTCTTCAATATCCATGGTTGCAACCACCAAACGCAATTGACCAAAAATAATGTCTTTGGCCAGATTGCTAATGTCGGCTTGCGACAATCCTAACAAACGTTCGGCAGCATTGGTCATTGTTCCTGGTTCTGTTGAAATACCCACTGTAAAACGCGATGGAACATCTACACGAATGTTTTGCTTACTTAAGGCATTTGTTAAGTTAATCTCAATGGATAAGGGTGTTAAATCAAGAAACGAATAATCTTGAATTATAGGCCAAATAAATGCGGCACCACCATGAATACATTTCGCAGAACGAGATTCTTGCGAAATACTTTTACCCACTTTTCCAAATACAACTAAAATACGATCCGATGGACAGCGTTTGTATCTTTTGAATAAAGATACTATTAAAACAAAAATAAAGATTACCATCGCAACGGCAACAATTACAACATATTCTCCCATATCTATAAATTTATTATAAGGTTATTTACTTGTTCGTACTAACAAAATTTCATTATTTAAAACGTCTATTACTTCAACTAAACCTCCAGTTTTAATGGGTTCATCGTTGTCTGTCATGGCGTCTAAGGTTCGGAATCCCTGAACTTGGATTTGTACTTTTCCCAGACCACCTCTTTTGGGTGGAATAGTTAAATACACCGAGCAGGTTTTCCCAATGGCATTATTCATATTTAAGGTACCTGAATCGGTTAATTTTCCCATAAAATACATAATAGAAGCCATGATGGTCATCATTAAGGTTCCTGCAATGGTAGAGATTAATACACTAATACCAACACCTAAGTTTGCATCGACACAAACAATACCGGTCCATCCAAAAATGGTGAAAAAAGCAATAAGGTTTTTTAAGGTTAAAAACTGAAAATCAATTCCTAAGTCATGATCGATTGAGGAATCAACATCGCCACCGGCAGTTGCGTCATCCATATCACCAACTGTAAACGTAAGAATGATTTGAATAATAAAAAGAGCAGAAAAAGGTAAGGCAATTAGCCAGTTTATTTTCTCGAAGGTGGCCATTTCGATCCACCAGGTTGAAGCTAAAAATACCATAGGTTAAAATTTATAATTACAATTAAGCAAAGTAATAAAAAAAGTGGATTGTATTTTGGTAAATGAACCACTTTATTAATTTATATTAATGACTATTATTTCTCCATTTGAAATATTTTACTTTTTTAATGTATTTGTAAAAACGAAAGAGATTCTAATGTATGTCTGACGATGATTAGTGTTCTTTGTTACACTGGTTAAAAGCTTTTAGGCTAATATGTTTTTTATTGAATTAAAATATTTTGTTATGGATTAAAAACGTTAGTTTATCTTTAATGAAGCTGAAGCTGGAAATCCCTCAGTTGCCCATCTTACTAATGGTTGAAATAGTAATGGATTAAGTTAATATTTGGTTTTAAATTCGCTATACAACAAAAAACACAACACAACTACTCCTATAAGTCGACCGGCTTTAGCGCCCGTTGCCTCAGGGATTAGGAGCGATAGCTAGTTTGTCAATTTTTCTATTTGCGCGCAGCGCCAAATTTATCAGTTGCTAAGCGACTTTGTTTGTTAATACAGCGAAATGCAAAAATATATGGAGTGATGAATGAAATAGTTGCTAAGCAACTTTTCGATAATCCCAAAATTGCCAAAAGCGTAAGGTTCAAAACGTTTTTTGGTTTTATAACCCAGTCAAATCGTGCGATGTTGCCGGGTTAATGAAACATGTTATCGTTGCCTGACATGTTACCGTTGAAAAAATAGCAAGTTATTTTAAAAATTGTGATGTAAAATTATAGCCTGAAAGGCTTAGATAGCTCAACTTGGGGCAGCGCCCCAAGTACCAAACTTCACAACAACCCGTCGCAAGCAGTGGCGCCTGTTTAGCAGAATAGGGTTGCTTGCGACGAAATAAAACTTGCTTATTGCCCATTGCTTTCCAGTCTTCATTCATCGCTGCAAATCAGTTGCTAAGCAATTTTGGAGAAAAATAAATAGAGTTCAGTAGTTTACTACTTAGATTTAGTTCGTGTGAGAGAGACGCTAGACCTTCGGACGTTGTCAGGTCAAATCTGTCAGCGTGCGTAGCTCCTGACAGCATTTGCACAAACAATATGCCCTTATAATTGCTGCGTCTGTACCCTCGCTGCCGCACGAGTCCTCTCGTGTGGCTAGTAATAAACATAAATATATGAATTTGTGGCTTAATGGACAAAATTAATGGTAAAAACATCTATAAGTCTTACTATTGTTGATTTAAAGTTAGTTTAAAGGCCA
>JAEINW010000202.1 GCA_016342715.1 Salinivirgaceae bacterium
GCTCCCTTAAAAAGGGAGGAACTTAGCGAACCTTGCTTGCAAGCTCATGAGCTCTTGCGAATAACAAAGCGTTCTCACGAACGAAGTGAGTAACTACATTCTACTAAATTGAAAAATTTGTTTCAAATTTTAAACACTCACGTTTCATTATTGAAAGTGCTCACTAACTCCCGGAAGGATATTGTTTTACAAATACAAGCCTACGAGGTACCTACCTGCCGGAAGGCAGGTTTCGCCAACTATATTTCAGCTACCGCTGAAACTCCTGCCTACCGGCCAGGCAGGCAAATTTTCTTTATTTACCCCTCTGTTCAACAATCACCGAACATTTATGCCCTTCGGTCATAAGATCGCTAACGCTTAGTTCCCCTGAAAATTAGGGGAGAAAAAGCGAAACCCCGAGGCTGAGCATCGAGGTATTCTTTAGATTAAAAAAGCCCCTTACGAATAAGAGGCTCCTTAAAATAATTTTAGAAAATATTATTTTTTTGCTTCAATAACCCTTATGGTATCTCTGGCAATAACTTTTTCTTCGTTAGTTGGTACCACCATGACTTTACATCTTGAATTTTCGGCACTAATCAATTTATTTTTTCCACGAACTCCACTGTTTGCTTCTGCATCAAACTCAATACCCATATATTCTAATCCTTTGCAAATTTCTTCGCGGCTTTCAGGTCCGTTTTCTCCAACACCCCCAGTAAAAATAACGGCATCGCAACCACCAATTTCGGCAGCAAAAGCTCCAATGTAACGTTTTACTCTTTGGTGATACATATTTAATGCAAGGGTTGCTCTTTCATCTTTATTATTCCACGATGCATTTTCAATATCGCGCATATCAGAAGAAATGCCTGAAATACCCAACACACCACTGCGTTTGTTTAACAAGTCGTTTACACCCTTTGCATCTAAATTTTCTTTATCCATTAAAAAAAGTAAGGCACCGGCATCCAAGTTACCCACACGAGTTCCCATCATTAAACCTTCAACCGGAGTAAATCCCATTGAGGTATCCATTGATTTTCCGTTTTTAATGGCACAAATAGAAGCACCATTTCCAAGATGACATGTAATTAATTTAGAGTTGTTAATATCTATGTCAAAAAGTTTACATGCCTTTTCAGCCACATATTTGTGTGAGGTTCCGTGAAAACCATAACGACGTACTTTATGTTTTAAATAGTATTCGTAAGGAATTGCATATAAAAAGTTTTCAGGAGGCATTGTTTGATGGAATGAAGTATCAAAAACAGCAACTTGCGGAATTTTTGGCAATAATTTTTCCATAGATTCAATTCCCGAAAGGTGTGCAGGATTATGAAGAGGAGCCAATACACTTAGCTTATCAATTTTCGATTTAACATTTTCGTCAATCAATACACTTTTGGTGAAATACTCACCCCCATGAGCCACCCTGTGACCTACAGCCTGAATATCACTAAGATCCTCAATAACTCCATGAGCTCTGCTAACCAAAGCATCAAGAATCATGTTAATTCCACTTTCGTGATTTGGAATATCATCGGTAAATTTAAATTTACCTCCGCCTTCTGGCTTATGAGACAAAATACCATCGGTCAAACCAATTCTTTCAACAATACCAATTGCTTTAACAGTTGGTTCTTCAACATTATTCATATCAAGTAATTGATACTTGATGGATGAACTACCACAATTTAATACTAATACAATCATTATAAAATAACTATTTAATTTTTTGAGAATTATTTACATTGCAGCTGCCTGGTTGCAAGTTATTGCCACCAAACTAACTATATCTTCTACGGAACAACCTCGCGACAAATCGTTAATTGGAGCAGCCATTCCTTGAAGCACAGGACCAACAGCCTTGGCATTACCTAAACGCTGCACCAGTTTATAAGCAATATTACCTGTTTCAAGCGTTGGAAATACCAACACATTTGCATAACCAGCTATTTCGCTGCCTTTTGCTTTCTTCGCTCCTATTGAAGGAACAATGGCAGCATCGGTTTGCAATTCGCCGTCAATTTTCATATCTGGCGCCATTTTTTGAGCAAGTTCAGTAGCTTTAACTACTTTGTCAACCATTTCGTGTTTGGCACTTCCTTTTGTAGAAAAACTTAACATCGCAATTTTAGGTTCAAAACCACCAATGGCGCGAGTTGTTTTACCTGTTTCAACAGCTATTTCGGCTAGTTCTTCAGCCGTTGGATTCGGGTGTACCGCACAGTCGGCAAATACCATAACGCCATTCTCACCATAACTTTTGTCTTGAACAATCATAAAAAATGCGCCCGACACCACACTAACACCTGGTTTTGTTTTAACAATCTGAAAGGCAGGACGAAGCACATCTCCCGTAGCATTATCGGCTCCGGCAACCTCACCATCAGCATCGCCCATTTTTACCATCATGGCAGCTAAATACAATGGATCTTCTAAAAGAGTTTGTGCTTGTTCTCGGCTTAGCCCTTTTTTCTTTCTCAATTCTACCATTGTATCAATATATACATCCTTTTTTAAATGGTTTTTAGGATCAATGATACTTGCATTTTTTATATTTGACAACAAATAGTTTTGAGCTGATTTCTCAATAACCTGTCTATCACCAATTAATACTATTTTTGCAATTCCTTCGCCAATAATAATATCAGCGGCTTTTAAGGTTCTTTCCTCAGTTCCCTCGGGCAATACAATTGTTTTTCCGTACTTTTTTGCGTTTTCTTTAATCCTATAAATTAAATCCATTGTTAATCAGATATTTAAGTGATGTTTATTTCAATCTCCAAAAATAATTGAATTATATTATTTATCGACGTTTTTGACTATAATTTTTTTGTGTTTTTAGTCACAAAAAAAGCTGGTAAATTAAGCCAGCTCCTATTATATTTTACTAAAACAAATTAAAATATATAAACGATCCTTAATGGATCGTTTTTTTTGAGTAAAAATTCGTATTATTGTTAAAATAAAATATGAGTCCAGTATAAAAAGGGACGAAATCGGGAAAAATTAAAAATCAGCATTAGCCCAACCCTAAAGCCCGCCTGACCGGTAGGCAGGGGAGTCTGATTTTCAACACTTTCCCCTGACTAAAGGTCAGGCAGGTTTTAGATATTTAGATAAATATTATCTAAGTTATTATGAGAACTTAAGCTAAATATTTCAAGATAATAACTTTCAAGCTGCCAAAGCTCTTCAACACCAGCTACAGAAAAGCCTTTAAAAATATAATCATGAGATTGGCTATTCGAAAAACTACCAGATACATATTCATCACTTGAACAATTAATATAATACATAGAATACCCTGATGATAATACAAATTGTTTGCTATCGTTAAAATAAAGAAACTTAGATGTTGAATTACTAAAATTATAAGTTTTAAAATCGCGCTCAAGCTTAACCACATTACTTTGTTTGCTACTATAGTCAGAATCTATAATATCAACTCTAAAATAAAGTGGTGACGATAAACCCAAATCAGATAAAGTAATAGTAGTAGTAAAATAATCATCAATTACTTCAGTTTCCGTTCCTCCATAATATTCATTTAAATTGTTGACAGATTTGTAAATTATATAGCTCTTTAAAATCATCAACTTTTGTCAAAGTCCATTGCAAAGTTACAGATGTTTCTGTATATGTTTTTATTTGAAGATTTACATCCTCGGTCAAATGAAGCCCTTCGTCTTTTTCGCAGCTAACCATAAAAACGTCAGCTATAAGTATAAAAAGATTTTTTTCATTTTGATTAATTAAAAATTAAATTAGTTTTGTACGTTTATCTTTTGGCTGACGCCGCAAAAACATAAGAAAATAATAATTAAACAATTAATTAACTTTTAATCAGATGAAAAAACTTACACTTATTGTTACTTTGTTATCGATACTAACGTTTTCAGTTTATAGTCAAGAAACAACCGAAGTACTTAAAACAAAAAAAGGAAGAGTAATAATGCCCGAAGCTGGAGATATAGGCTTATCCATTGATGCCACTCCATTTCTAAGCTATGCTGGAAACCTTTTTAATCAAAATGGAAATACAGCTCCAACATTTAATTTTACGGCTCAAGACCCTACTTCATTAACTTTAAAATACTTTTTAAAACAAGATATGGCTGTGAGGGCTACCTTTTTATTAGGCTCAAGCCGGAATGTTGTTAATGAACCAAGTATTTCTGATCCAAAAAAATTAGATAAAACAATTTACAGTGCCACAGCATTTGGTTTTTCTGGTGGAATTGAATATTCAAGATCAATTAAAAATAGATTAAGAGGATATTATGGTGGTTTAGTAGGATTTGAATATTTGCCCTATACAGACGATTTAGGAAATACTGGAAATGTTAAATATATTGATGCTATTAATGTAAAAAATGATACTAAAATAATAGGAGGAAATACCAGTACTATATACATTGCCGGTTTAGTTGGTGTTGAATACTTTTTCGCCTCTAAAATATCGATTGGTGGTGAATTTTATTTTAGCGGTGGATTTGGATCAACCTCTGAAAGAAGACAAACATTTAGCAATGGATCAGAAGATAACATTTCACAAGAAAAATCAAATGGAATGGGTTTTATGACTTCCGCCTCAGGTGCACTTAAATTATCTTTTCATTTTTAGAAAATATAAAAACTATCATTCTACTTTGAATCTAAACAAAATTAAAATATAAAAACGATCCTTAATGGATCGTTTTTTTTGAGTAAAAATTCGTATTATTGTTAAAATAAAATATGAGTCCAGTATAAAAAGGGACGAAATCGGGAAAAATTAAAAATCAGCATTAGCCCAACCCTAAAGCCCGCCTGACCGGTAGGCAGGGGAGTCTGATTTTCAACACTTTCCCCTGACTAAAGGTCAGGCAGGTTTTAGATATTATGATAAAAAATGTTGAAAATATTAATTCGAATACTTTTTATACTTAACTCAAATATATTATATTGAACAATAT
The DNA here is from genome assembly GCA_016342715.1 of Salinivirgaceae bacterium. GTDB lineage: Bacteria > Bacteroidota > Bacteroidia > Bacteroidales > SZUA-534 > JAEINW01. The sequence goes on from JAEINW010000202.1 coordinate 4,947, forward strand.
TTTAAACTATATGTTAAGTAATTAAACTAAAAATAAACAAAATGATCTGGTCAGAATATTTAGAAAGCTATAAAAACTATTTACAGCTTGAGAAATCGCTTTCAGCGAATACAGTAGAGGCGTATTTAAAAGACATTAAAAAATTTACAGATTATTTAGAAACACAAAAATTCTCAGACAATCCTGTAGATGTAACACAAACTAAAATTAGAGAATTCATCGATTTTATTAATGAATTAGGAATGAGTGCCAGCAGTCAAGCAAGAGCGCTTTCTGGAATAAAATCGTTTTATAAATTCTTATTAATTCAAGATGAGATTGATCGCGATCCTTCGTCAATGATTGAAACGCCAAAAATTGGTAGAAAGTTACCAGTTGTTCTTAATCCAGAAGAAATTGAAAATTTAATAATCGCAGTTGATTTAAGTTCAGAAACAGGCTACAGAAACAGAGCAATACTTGAAGTTCTTTATGGCTGCGGTTTGCGGGTTTCAGAATTGGTAAATTTGCGGCTAACTGATGTTCATTTTGACGAAGGCTTTATTAAAGTTCAAGGAAAAGGAAATAAAGAACGTTTAATACCTCTTGGGAAAAAAGCAAAAGATGCCATTGTTCTTTTTCTACAGAATTACAGAGGAACTCTTAAAATTGATAAAAAAGACGAAAACATATTATTTTTAAACCGAAGAGGTAAAAAAATAACTCGTGTAATGATTTTTACAATTATTAAGGATTTAGCAGTAAAAATTGATTTACAAAAAAGTATTAGTCCGCATACCTTTCGTCATTCCTTTGCTACTCATTTAATTGAAGGTGGTGCTGATTTAAGAGCCATTCAAGACATGTTGGGTCACGAATCAATAACAACCACCGAAATTTACACACATTTAGATAAAGAATTTTTAAAAGATACCATATTAAGATTTCATCCAAGATCATAATACTAAAACAAATTAAAATGCTCTTTAAAAAAGAGCATTTTTTATTTAAAATATTAATGCTTAGAATTGAAAAATCTGTATATCTATTTGAAATAACTGAAGCAAGTATTATATAGCATAAAATAAATAACCTTATTATTAAACAAAAAAATATACAGACTGTTTGCTTTTCAACCAACTAAACCATTGAATGCTTAACAACAAATAAGGAATTAATTAAGTAATCAATGCTATTAATTAAATTATCTTTGAAAATCATATATAATAATAACATAACTAATAATAAAATTCTCTTTGTGTATGAAAACTATTGATTTAAGTAAGTATGGAATAGAAAATGTTAAAGAAATAATACATAATCCATCTTATGATCAGCTTTACCAAGAAGACTTAAACCCAAGTTTAGAAGGTTTTGAAAAAGGAAAATTATCGGAACTTGGAGCTGTAAATGTAATGACCGGTATTTTTACAGGTCGCTCACCTAAAGATAAGTACATTGTTATGGATGATGTATCGAAAGATACTATTTGGTGGACTTCAGAAAAAGCAAAAAACGACAATAAACCTACTTCAAAAAAAGTTTGGGATGAATTAAAAGTTACCGTTGCAAAACAGTTATCAGGGAAAAGATTGTTTGTGATGGATACATTCCTTGGTGCAAACGAAAATTCTCGATTAAAAGTTCGTTTCATTGTAGAAGTTGCTTGGCAAGCACATTTTGTGAAAAATATGTTTATCAGACCCACAGATGAAGAATTAGCAAATTATGGTGAACCAGATTTTGTTTCAATAAATGGATCAAAAACTACAAATAAAAAATATAAGGAACATGGATTAAATTCAGAAGTGTTTACTGTTTTTAACCTAACTGAAAAAATGCATGTAATTGGTGGATCGTGGTATGGTGGTGAAATGAAAAAAGGGATGTTTGCCATGATGAACTATTATTTACCTTTAAAAGGAATTGCTGCCATGCATTGCTCAGCAAACAAAGGTAGCAATGACGACGTTGCCATTTTCTTTGGCCTTTCAGGAACAGGTAAAACCACTTTGTCTACCGATCCAAAACGTGAATTAATTGGTGATGACGAACATGGTTGGGATGATGAGGGCATTTTTAATTTTGAAGGCGGTTGTTATGCAAAAACCATTAATCTTGATAAAGACAGTGAACCAGATATTTACAAGGCAATTAGAAGAGATGCATTGCTTGAAAACGTTACATTAGATGCTAATGGGAAAGTTGATTTTACAGATGGATCAATAACTCAAAATACACGTGTTTCATATCCAATTTATCATATTGAAAACATTGTAAAACCAGTTTCAAAAGCTGGACATGCTAATAAAGTTATTTTCTTAACTGCCGATGCTTTTGGTGTTATGCCTCCAGTTTCAAAATTAACCCCTGAACAAACAAAATATCATTTCTTATCTGGTTTTACTGCAAAATTAGCTGGAACCGAAGTTGGTGTTATTGAGCCTCAACCAACATTCTCAGCTTGTTTTGGTGCCGCATTTTTATCCTTACACCCAACCAAATATGGTCAGGAATTAGTTAGAAAAATGGAAGCTCATGGAGCAACTGCATATTTAGTTAATACTGGCTGGAATGGCACTGGAAAGCGTATTTCTATTAAAGATACCAGAGCTATTATTGATAGAATTTTGGATGGATCTATTGAAAAAGCAGAAACGAAAACTATCCCATTTTTTAATTTGGAAGTACCAATAGCTTTAGATGGAGTTGATACTGGAATTCTTGATCCGCGTGATACTTATAGTGATGCTACTAAATGGGAAGCAAAAGCTAAGGATTTGGGTCAGCTTTTTATTAATAATTTCGAACAATATACAGACAATGACGAGGGAAAAGCACTTGTAAAAGCAGGTCCTCAGTTATAAATATATTTTTTTTAACACTATACAAACCCTTGTATCACTGATGCAAGGGTTTTATTACGACAAACCTATTTATCATAGTTTTATTACATATTATACTTTTTTATTATATTTGTGCTTCTAAAACATATTTTTATGCAAGCGATATTTATTAGTATCAATTTATGCATAATTGCATATTTATTAGGTTCTATACCATCTTCAGTTTGGATTGGTAAAAAGTTTTACAATATTGATGTACGTAAACACGGAAGTGGAAATGCAGGAACCACCAACACTTTCAGAGTGCTTGGAATCTTGCCTGGAATCATTGTTTTTATTTTAGATATTTTTAAAGGATGGCTTGCAGTAAGCCTAATTCATTTAGCCCATAATTACATTCCTGATACAGCTCGATTTGTAAATTTTCAATTATTTTTGGGAGCATTGGCTGTATTTGGACATATATTCCCAATTTATGTTGGATTTAAAGGTGGAAAAGGAGTAGCCACATTGTTAGGTATCGTTTTAGCAATTCACCCTTTGGCAGCTTTAATTTCATTGGCCGTATTTAGTGTAGTACTTTTAGTATCTAAATATGTTTCATTAAGCTCTATGATTGCTGGATTTGTATTCCCATTTGTACTTATTTTTATATTTAAAGAAACAATTATTTCTTTAATTGTTTTCTCAGTTTTAATAAGCATTCTCTTAATATTAACTCACCAAAAAAATATTGTACGCTTGTTAGCAAGAGAAGAAAATAAAGTAAGGTTTCGACGAGATAGAGAATTTCCTAGAAGAAAAAGATAATTATTCCATTGGCTTTTTATTTACCATAAACTCCTTAATCAGAAGGGCGAATAAAGTTTCGTGGGATAAGTCAATTTTCAATTCCGATCCTTTTGTCATTGAAATTTTTCCGGTTTCTTCAGAAACTATAACAACAACAACATCAGTTTCCATCGACATGCTTAAAGCAGCCCTGTGGCGCAATCCTAATTGAGCAGGTAAAATAATATCATCATTTATTGGCAAAACGCAACGTGCAGCCTTAAGTTTATTCCCAACAACAATGGCTGCTCCATCATGCATCGGACTATTTTTAAAAAATATACTCTCCAGTAATCGGTGAGAAACATCAGCATTTAGTACATCACCACTTTGCACGTAGTTAACCAATTCCGAATTCGTACTTATTACAATTAATGCTCCTGTTTTTGTTTTTGATAAATTACGGCATGCTCGTACAATTTGTTTCAATGTTTGACTCGAAGTGTTTGTATATCCTTTATCAAAATATTTCTGAAATGGGTACCTACGATTAAATATTTCTTGAGTACCTAGAAGGAGTAAAAATCTACGGATTTCTTGTTGAAATACAATTATTACAGCAATTACACCAACCCCAATAACAGAACCTAATATTGAGCTTAAAAGGCTCATATTTAACAATTTTACCAACCACCATAAAAATATCACCACCAATATTCCCACAAAAATATTAATAGCAACCGTACCTTTTATAAAGGAATACAATTGATATAATAAAAAAGCTACCAGAAGAATGTCGAGCAAATCGAAAAATCGCAAAGTGATAAAAAGTGGTGTCATTAAAAATAATTTATTACAAACCTACATTTTCTTTTTAAATTTTATAAGTATAATAAGAATAAAATAACCCGCAATCCTTTAAAAAAAACACAACTATAAATTTTTTAGGTGAAACAAAAGTAAAGAATTCTAAAGCATATAAAATTTTATGGTTATCCTTATAAATACCTAAATTGGTTTTAATAAAAAAAACTAAGGCTAAAAGCCTTGCATAGTTTAGCTTGGGGCATCGCCCCAAGAAATAGAACCTACAAAGAAAAGGGTGCAAGCAGAAGTCT
>JAEINW010000203.1 GCA_016342715.1 Salinivirgaceae bacterium
TGTAATAAAGTTTCTAATTCCATTTTTTGAAAATAAGAAAAAATATTAAAAACAACCCTAATATTTACTTGATCCATTATCTTCTATTAAAAATATTCAACTTCTTACATAGGTTAAATCCAGATAACAAAACCAATGCTCTGTTTATTCAGAATGTTGGTTTTGTTTTTTTGTAATATGTAACAGCTTAACCTGTGAATAATGCAACTTTTAGCTATAGTTGTGTAATACATTGTTATACTGATAGCTATACCTTTGTTTGTATAGAAATTTAATTACACGTAAAAATAATAAAAATGAAAAATTCAAAATCAATAATTATCATGGCTCTAATAGTATCAGGAGCCTTTATAACCAGCTGTGGTTTATCAAATAAAAAAGCTGAAAAAGCTCAAGATGCTGTAGAAAACACAATGGATAATGCCGTTGAGTTTAATAAGAGCCGAAACGATTCAATAGAACAATATAAAATAGAATCGCAAGAAAAAATTGATAATATCAAGCAGGAAATTACTGATTTAAAAGCAAAGCTTAAAGCTGAAAAAAGGAAAGATATGACTATTTATCAAAATAAATTGGATGCCTTGGAGACAAAAAACAATGAATTGAAAGCTAAATTAAACGAGTTTAAAGATAACGGTCAGGAAAAATGGGTTTCATTTAAAAAAGAATTCAATCACGATTTGGATGAGATGGGCAAAGCCATTAAAGATATAGCAGTGAACAATGTAAAATAATTCCAAAAAGGCTTTTGTCAATGGCTAAAACATATCAATACAGAAAAACAAAGCTATCAGCAAAAGCTGAAAAATAGAATTTCAAACTTTACCTCTCAGGTCTGCCAAAGGTCGACAAATCCGCTGTATTAACTGAAAAGCAGGCTTGAGGGGAATTTAGAGTAAATTTTGTTCAACTAAACACCATTGCAAATGAATGCAAAATGGAATTTTTAAAATTAGGGAAGAATTAACTTTTAAATAAACAATCAAAATGAAAAAATTATCTCACATACTCATATTGTTAACCTTTTTTTTCGGTGTTGCATTCACTTCATGTGTGTCAACCGAAAAATTCGCGGCTTCGGAAGCCCGGGTTGATAAGTTGCAAAATGAAAATTTTAATGCTGCAGATAAACTTAAGATTTGCAATGCAGAAGTAAAGAAATTAAGCGATGAAAAAGCATTATTAAAAGATGAAAATTTGGCTGCACTAAATGAATTGAATGCCCTAGCCTCATCATCAAATACTACTATTGTAGATCAGGCAAAACGCCTAAAAGATCTTGAAGAATTGTTTCAAAATCAGAAAGAAGTAATGGCTAAGCTTGAAAATTCAATAAGCGAAGCATTAATGAATTACAAAAGCGATGAACTAAGTGTTTATTATAAAGATGGAAGTGTTTATGTCTCACTGGCCGAAAAACTACTTTTTAAATCGGGTAGCGATGTAGTTGATCCTAAAGGGAAAGAAGCCCTTAAAACACTTTCAAAAGTGATTAACAATGCAAAGAATATTACAGTGCTTGTTGAGGGTCATACAGATAATGTACCGATAAGCACAAAATTATTTGAAGATAATTGGGATTTAAGCACTGCAAGAGCTACTTCAATTGTTCGCATTATGACTAAAGACAATGGCTTTGATTCATCACGAATTACAGCTTCAGGAAAAGGTCAATTCCATCCGGTTAAAAATAATGATACAGCTATAGGGCGCGCAGCAAACCGTAGAACTGAAATTATTTTGTCGCCCGATTTGAAAGAACTATATGCACTATTTAATTAGTAATTATTAAAAAATGCAGTTTAGTTAGTGAGCTCGTACTGATTGTTTTGCCAACCTGCCTCTGACCCCTATACTTCGGGAGGATTTAGGGGCGTGCGAAAGGATATTATTTTTAAACTAAACAACATTGAATAATGAAATGTTTATGCAATATATATTACTTAAAACGATATTGTTGAACATGGATATTCCATCTAACCTTTAAAATAAAAACATAAACAGATGAAAACTAAAATAACAATTTTTTTAAACTCAAATAAAAGTTTTAGCAAACAAAGAAAATTGAAATATTCAATTTTAATTTTTGCTTTTGGTCTTATAAGTTTTGGGTTATCGGCAAGTCCTACATTGGCATCGAAACAACAAATAGGTATGTTTAAAAACTCTACCCTTTGTGTGGTGCTCGATGATAGTGGTATTGCTTACAATGTATTTATTAAAGAGGCCGTTGAGAAATATTGGAAATCAACCGACTTTGAATTTATAAGTCAAGAGGAGTTTAATCAGCGTCACTTTAATTCAAAGTATTCTTTTTTAGTACTTATGAAAGGTGTTTTTGAAAACGATCCAGGTGGAGTGAGCTATAATTATTTAAGCCTTGTTCTTGGTGATGAATCAGCCGACTTGACGAATATGCCTGAATTGTGCAGTTTTCCTATTTCGTACACCGATGACAATGCAATGGATTTTGGATATGTAATTCCAGCAATGGTTAAATTCATGCAAAAACATGCCTTGAATCTTGAAACAAAACGTTTTATGATATCACTGAGAGGGTTAAAATTTTATAACGGTTCATCAAAATTTAAAGATAAGGTATTGCTACTAAACAAAACTACAATGGCTTTAAATGCCGATTCACCTGAGAGAATTAAAATGGCCTATCCCTATTATGTCAAATTATTAAGTAGTGATGAAATTCAAAAAGAATTAGCATCCGATCCTGCCAATGCCTTGTTTAATTTTCATGTGGGTCCGGCTGAGGAAAATGGTTCAGGAAAATGTTTTGAGATGATTTTTGATATTTACGGAAACCTGTATTATTATAATTCACGCAAAATAACCAACGAAAACAAGGATGGCTTTAACCTGAAAGACTTTAAACGACTGTAACAATAAGAAGTGCTTTAAATGAAAAATGCTACTAACAATATAAAAATCTAAAATTATGAGAATCCTGACAATTGGACTTCTTGCATTTTTTGCATGGTCAACATTATCAACTTACGTTTATGTTTGTAAGGTAAAGGGGCTGTGTGATAAATCAGTTTCCATGCAAAAAAGTAATATGAGCACTGAAAACGCTATTGTTATTGGCACCATTCAAAAACCAATAGCAAGGCAACATGTAGCTGTCCCTAAGGATCTTATTATCTATTTTGCGTTTGATAAAGCAGACTTTAGTTCAAATATCATGACAGAAAAATATTTTGAAGAATCAAATGCTTATTTGAACCAAAACGCACAAGCAATTGTGAAAATAACTGGCCATACCGATGCTATTGGCACCGCAGATTATAATCAGTCGCTGGGATATCGAAGAGCCCAAAGCTTGCAGCTTTATTTTGAGTCAAAAGGTACAAAGAGCGATAAGATTATTATTTTATCAAAAGGCGAGGATGAACCTGCCGATAATAATAGCACAAAAGAAGGAAGAGCAAATAACAGAAGAACAGTAATAACTTTAAAAAAATAAAAGCCATGAACTATTTACTAATATTTTTAACACAATCAAAAATGGCAGCAAGCTTTGAAATCATTGCAATGTTATTGGTAGCTGCTATCATTGGGTTTGTAACTGCTTGGTTGTACTATAAGTCGGTTTATGTAAAGCAAATTGAATATAATGAAGCTGAAATTGATAAACTAAAAAAACAAATCAGTGCTTTGGAAGCAGATAAAAATAGTTTACAAAAAACCTTTAATGAAAAGGACAAGGAAATAATACAACTCACAAAAGATGTGAAAACCCTTAAGGCAAAAAATATAGAGGCAGCTAATGAAACTGATGAGATAAAGCTAAAAAACAAAAAAACAGTACAACTACTTAATGAAGAGCAAGATGAGTTGGCTAGTCTTAGGCAAGGTATGCACTTACTTGACTATAATAGTTTTGGAACCGCAACCGGGGAAGAAAAAGACGACCTAAAAATGATTAGTGGTATTGGACCTTTTATTGAGGAAAGACTGAATGCTTTAGATATCTATACTTTTAAGCAGATAAGTAAATTTACCGCCAAGGATATTGAAATAATTGATGATGCTATTGAGTGTTTTGCAGGCCGGATAGAAAGAGATGAATGGATTGCCCAAGCTAGAGAATTGGTAGATGATGAAGAAAAACAAAATGAACTCCTGCAACGGATTAGAGAAAAGAAATCACTTATTTTTTATGACAGAATTGGTGTTGCAAAAAAAGAAGAGGCTGATGATTTAACTGAAATAAGCGGAATTGGCGGTTGGATTAATAAAAAATTGAATGCACTTGATATTTATACTTTTAAGCAAATAAGTAATTTTAATGATGAAGATGTTGAGATTGTTACGGATGCTATTGAATTCTTCCCGGGCAGAATTGAAAGAGATGAATGGATACAACAAGCCAGAGAACTTATTCGTATTGAAATCAGTAAGTCGGAACACCTTCAGCGCATAAGCGTTATGAAAAACAGAATTTATTACGACCGACTAGGTGCAGCTCATAAACACCATGCAAATAACTTAACCCTGATTAAAGGTATAAGTAACTGGGTTGAAGAAAGTCTTAATGCGCTTGAGATATATACTTTTGTGCAAATCAGTAATCTTACATCAGAAGACATAATAATTATATCGGATATTTTGGAAATTTCTCCCGATCGAATTAATCAGGATAACTGGGTTGAGCAGGCGCTTGAACTTACAAAAACCATAAAAAAAGAATAGAGATGATCAAGTGATTGCTTAATAGTAGTTAGATGATTTTTAAATACTACCTGTCGGGATATCAAACCCCGACAAGTTTAGTGTTTTAACCTGCATTGTTATTCTACATATGAGCTAATGGTTTTTCAATTTTGATAACGTTGAATTTCAATGTGGCTTGCTTCTAGTTGTGTTTGGAGAGGTAGGTTTCTTATCATTAAAAACAATAAAATGAAATTAATAAAGCTAGCTGCACTTCTTTATTTAATAATTGCAGTATATTCTTGTCATAACAAGAAGAATAAAAAAGAAGATTCGGTCAACTCTGAAGTCATACATCAAACAACTGATACAGTTTTAAGAAAAGAAACAGAGGAAAAATTGCAAGCCATAGAATTGCTAGTAAAAGAAATACTGACAACTTCTCCACGCTATATAAAGTTAACAAAGGGTTTGCAAGATAAGGTGGTGAAAAATGGAGGCTTATACTTTGGTGTTTTTATGGAAAGAGGTCCTCAAGGAATAAAGCAGAAGAAAGATAGCTACTCTAAGACTTACGATTTTACACTTTATGAAATGTACGAAGAAAGACAATTAAACAATTCCAGCTTTTCATTCAATCCTGAAAATAAGCAGTTATTTGAATACGATATTTTAAAGGATAGTCTGGTGCCCATAGAATTCGACCAGACTTTATTGCTAAAATATGATTCCCTGATAAAATTGCAATGAGTGTATTCCTAAGCGAAGAGTTTTTGTGTGATTCAAAGAAGTGGGTTTTTTAAGCAGAGTTATTAGGTACAAGTTGCTATAGCCGATTGTAGTAAATCGAATGATACTGCTACTGCTTACTAACTTGATATAAATTTTAAAGAACAAATTACGAGTTGTTAATGATTTAATATAAAGGTTTAAATATGAAAGTATTACATTTTAAAAGATATCTACTAGTACTAAGCATCTTGTTCGCTATGCTAAGTTGTACTACGCTACGAGTAAATAAGTCTAGCAAGCCGATGGCTGAGGATAATTTAAGTTATCATGCCAAATTTATGCATATTGATTCGAATAATGTTAAAACTTTTGAGTGTGATAATTTTGTATTTAATGCTATAAATAATTATTCGATTGCATCCATAAGGCAGGGGTATAAATTTTTGAAATGCACCCAAGAACCTATTGCTAATATGCATTATCCATCGATAATTGATACCGTATTCGTTTTTTCAAACAATAAGAATATAATAAAGGCTTACAAGGCACAGCTTAAAAGTTTCATTTTTATTGTTGATTTGACCAACGCTAAATTTAAGCTTGTAGGAGCTGTTAAACCAGGCATGTCAAAAGATGCTTTTTGTCGAAAATTCAATATAAGTGAATCCATTGACGAAAAGGTGCGACTAACCAATAAAGACGGTAACGTTGATTATTTGTTCAATTTTAAACGAAATAAATTAAAGCGAATAAGAGCTGAATTAGATATCGATTAATAGCGAAATGCTAAGAGATTAAAAAAAACTTTAATCTCACAATGTGGGTTCATATTAACTTCGTTAAGCTCCTTGCAGTCGATTCCCCGCAGCTTGCAGCGAGAAAACAAAAGTTATACTATTTTGATACCTCGTCTGCAGCAAGGTAGTTTATTTGATAACTAATTGCTTAAAATTGAATTAGATCGGGTTCGAAATTTTCTTGTTTCAAGATTTTCGCAAATTCTTCGAGTTCGTTATTTAAGTCTGCGATTGAGTTTAAATGATGCTTTTTATAATGATATTTTTTATTTATGGTGTAAAAATCAAAAAATCCATTCATTTCTTTAAAAATTTCTTCCAATCGATAAAATTCTTCGCTGTCAATATACCTGTGTTTTACATAAAACTTGAAATGTAAAAATTTGTAGTATTTGGTAGTATCTAAAACACAATCAACAATAAAACCATCAATGCTTCCTCTTTGGTAGAGTTCAACAAATTCCCATTTACTATTTGTATTTTTTAATTCTTTTTGGAATCCTATGCTTTGGAGTTCATTAAATGGGAAAGAATTATAATTTCTTTTTTTCATCAAGAAATCAAAAAGCCATCGGCAAAAAAGGATAAATAAAAGCCCAAAGGGAAACCCAATAAGAGCTGCTCCAAGTGAAATAATAAAATGCTCAAAATCAAAAATCTGATCTTTGATGTACCCAACTATTTGGGCTAAAAATACAAGGGTAGTGAACACTAAAGCACACCAAAATAGCCAGGTTTTTATAGCTCGTTTACTATTTTTAATAAATTGAATCTTCATTGGTAAAAGCATTTTAGTAATACCCTAAATTTCATTATAACAATAATTTAAAGCTGGTTGTTTGTATATGAGTTATGTTTATGGCAATATGTAAATTTATGATTATTTCCGGTTATTTTAAATATTATTAAGCATTAATTTCTAATGCGTAAAGTGCGTTAAATGGAAACGAAATGTAGTATTCTATATTTGTGAAATTTCTTATTAAGTATTATTTTTTTTTATTTTTGTCCTTTAATAAAAATAAAAATACAAAGTTTAATGTCATCGAATCATTACGAAAAATTACGGGAGCAATTATTAGCAACATCTAAGTGGCCGCTAGAATATATGTTTAAGTTTATTGTACCCAATATTGAGGGGCGGGTAGAGGCTGTAGCAGAACAAATGCCCAGTCATGGAAAAATATCATACAAACATACTGCTAGCTTAAAATTTGTTTCCATAACCTGTGTGGCTGTTATGGAAACCGTCGATCAGATTCTTGATGTTACAAAAAAAGCTACTGCTGTTGAAGGAGTGATAGTATTATAATATATATAATGCTATGAAAGGTGCTGTATTAGTGACTTGTAGTGTTTTATGTATTCTCACAGCAAAACAATTTTTGAGTACCAATTTAAGTAAATAATTTCTACTATATAACTAATTTACAATTGCCACAATATTAGTAGTTTGACTAATGCTTGATTTTAAGAAATCTAATTGTTTTTTCTATATGCGATATTTAATTCGCTTCCATGTTTCGCATTGTGCTTCCATAATTTGGTTATTGTATTCAGTTTTGTTTTTAATTATTGAATAAATAATTCTGGAAAGTTTATGAGCTGTGGCAACGACACCTCCCTTTTTATCAAGTCGTGCCCTCATTTTTATTGCATAATCACCAATTGGGGCATTGCTTTGACTAAGTCCACTTGCAGCCATCCGTAGAGCCTGACCTGCGTTGTTTTTCTTTTTTTTTCATTTTGCTGCTAATTATTTTACCTCCTGTTCCTTTTGTATTTGGAACAACATTTAGCCATGCAGAAAAATTTTTATGTCCATTCCATTTGCTCATATATGTTCCTATTTCTGAAATCAGTTCGACAACTGTAGATTCACTGATTCCGTCAGTTTTATAAAGATCAACACCGATAATTTTTTCCATCATCGTTCGGGCATCAAAACTGTATTGATTTTTCTTAGGCTTTTTTTATAAATATTATTTATATCACCTTCACTGATCTTAGTAGCTTGTTCCAGTAAGTTTTGTTCAATTTTTTTATCGCAGTCGATTATCTGTGATTGATAAAATTTACAACTCTGATAAGCTTGTTCTAACATAAATAGGTATTCTTCTTTCCAAATTCCTTCCAATGATTTCTTAATTGTCTGGTCATCGGTTTTTATCCTGGAATCTTTAAGCAGAATAAGAACATCAGGGTCACTCTCTCTCTCTCCATTAATTATAGCCTCCACTATTTTAAGTCCTGTTTTTCCTAGTATATCACTAATTACTGTATGCAGTTTTAGGTTCATTAATTCCATTGACTTTTGCATCCTGCAGACACAGTCTGTACCTAGTGTCAATAACTTTTTTCGATGATGAACATAAGTTCGCAATTCCCTGATTTTCTCTTCTGGTTGAAAACTTTTCTGCAACAAGGCGCAACTGTGCAATTTCTGTATCCAAATCGCATCTGTATCACTTTTTTTTTACGGCCAGTAACATTTTTAACATGTTTTGCATTTACCAAGTATGGTTCAATACCAGATTCCTCTAATAACAAATAGAGGTTTAGCCAATAAACACCTGTACTTTCCATGGCTACTGTATTGATACCGGACTTTACTAAATCCGAAACTATTCCATGAAGATCTGAAGTAAAACATCCGTACTTCTTGGATACATGACCTCCCTGTCCATCATAGATAGCCACGTCAAATTGGGTGTCCCCTACATCAATACCCGCTGCATGCGTATTTATCACCGGAAGTCCTTCTTTTAATGTAAATTTCTGTCCCATAAAGCTTTGCCTTTATTCGAACAAAAGGTAAAAAAAGAATCACAGAAACTGATGATATTGAATGGGTTTATGTTTAAGTCTCTACATATCAACATTGGTATTTGTTATTAGGCTCACAATTAATGACTAGTTCAGAAGAATGTGATGACTTCTATGAAGCTTATGATAAGTATATTGAAATTGGACTTAAAAGGTCAAAAGAATACTTTATTGTTCGGACAGGGACCAGTGAAAGAAAAAGTAGGATGGGTGACGAAATTCATCTATACTTTATAACTCCTGATGAATATATTGAGACTCTGTATTTAGGTCAGCCCTATAATAATTCTTATTCCCCACTGCAAAACAACTATTCTCAACCCCAAACTTTTAATATTACACATGAAGAGCTTAATAATATTATTAATACAGAGCTAGGGAAACGAAGAAAGCAAACAGAATATGAACAATTATTAAAAGAACAAGAGCAAATTAATGAATTGAAAGCTCAACTAGTTCATCTTAGAAGAATAAAATACAATATTGATGATACAAAAGCAAAGGCAATTCAGAAAGTTTTGGGATTGCATATCGATAAGTGGATAATCCGGAGCAAACCCTGCCACTCATTCCGATGATATGCTGCCACTGATTCCGGTCAAAGGCTGCCAC
>JAEINW010000204.1 GCA_016342715.1 Salinivirgaceae bacterium
GTAAAAAATCAAAAAATTGTCAAAGAACTATTGGATTATGGCAAAATTGCCGCTTAAAATTTAACGAACTATTGAATTTAAGTACCGCATTATTTACCGCTAATACATCCCTCAAGGAATCAAGTTCTGTTGATCTTTTTAAAAGCCTGTCATTCTGCTTCAAAATCTCGTCTTTCTGTCTATTTATCTGAACAAGTGTACTACTTGCCTCGCTAGTTAATTTTTGCATTGAATCTTGAATTACATCCATTTCAGCTTTCATTTTTAACAAGTTGAATTGCGATGAGCGATACAATTTAATTACATCAATTTCAGTACCCCCAGCAAGCAAAACTTCGGGATCAATTTCGAGATTCTGGCTAAAAATATTTGCTTTATTAATTTCAAACTGCAGCGCTTTATCTCCTGTATCATATAAATTAATCATAACAAAACGCTTGTCGGAATAATTTTCAGAAACTAACAAAATAGCTTTGCCATCAATTTTACCGTAAATCTCAGGAAGTAAACTTCTATTGTTTTGAGAGATAAAGATTAATTGAAAATTACTTAAAACCGACTTTTCATTAATAACCTTAATTCCAATAGGTTTATCCTTCAATGTTCGATTTTTAGAAAAGTTCCGAAACTCTGCAATTTGCTTTTTATTTTGCGACAATATTGCAATTTGGAAAGAATCCTTTATACTTTCATTGGGCCAATTGGTATATTTTACAAAGTTATTTAAATATGCTAGAATTATTTGTTCTCTATTGCTCTGGCAATTTGCCTTAATTGATGCAAAAAATATTGCAAGAATAATAATTATATATTTCGTTTTTTTAGTCATATTTATATTTAATAATCGATGGTATAGCCTATCGATAATAATATTGCTCTTTGCGACTGCCGGTACCGTTCAACTGATAACACATTAGAACTATGATAATATTCGGCATTTAAAATATTCTTTGCAATTAACTGAACCCTGAAATTCGTATAATCCATAAATGAAAGGGTTCCATTTATTACCAAATATTGATCGATAAATTTGCTTTCAGTAGCCGATATTTCTGTTGGATTCTCTCTTTTTCCAACATAATTTGCTCTTACATTCAAATGCAAATTTTGCAAAATTGAATAGGTGAAACTTGCATTTGCCGTATGCCTACTTATTTCAAGCACTTGCTTTCCTTCTTCATCTTTACTATCGCAATAAGAGTAAGTTATAAATGATTTAAATTTTTTAGAACTATAGCGAAATCCAAGTTCTGCTCCATTTGTAATTATTTTACCTTGATTTCCCCATTTAAAACCTTCGGGTGTGGTTATAGTTTTTAATGCATTATCCAAATGATTATTATAAGCAACCAAACTAAAATTTAGTTTTTTTAATAAAGAAATATTCACGGCACCTTCAATAGATTTCATTTTTTCTGGTTCCAATGAGTTATTTCCTAAACCATCGGTATAATCCCAAGGCTTGGGAGCTCGAAAAGCTTCGCCATATGAAATTCTAAACTTGTGATTTTTGCATTTATAAACAGCACCAGCCCTCGGTGTAAATACCAAATTATAAACACTACTGTAATCGAGTCGAAGCCCCCCAGAAAAAAACCATTTATTTAATAAATTAACTGCGGGTTCAACAAAAACACTGGTCAGTTCATTATGTTGCATTTGCGGTTTATCAGGAATTGGAGGAGGTAAGGATGGAGATTCACTAACTGTAACAGAATATTCTTTTGCAAGCTGTTCATATTCAATTAGAATACCACTATTTACCGAAGAATATTTATTTATGTTATAGTTTAATATATTCTCAAAACCAGTTAAATTATTGGGTCTAAAATTTCCAATTTGAGCAGTATCAACCACGTATCTTATTGTATTTTTTTTTACCGTTGCATTCCTATTATACAAAGTAGAAGTTAATTTTAGATTATCGTTAAGTTGCTTTTTATAAGAAATGTAATTATTTAAAAATTGCATATTCCACGACGATCCATAATCCTTGAATATGGTATTTACAGATTTTTCATAGGTAGCAAAGGAGGCTTTTTTTAAAAGATAATTCGTACCAATGGTGAAATTTTTAGCATTAACCTTTAAATCAAAAGCTAAATCATCCTCAAAAGTATCCAAATTCTCAGTCCAATTATTATCTCCGGCTTCACCTTTCAAATTTGCTTTATCGGTAGTTTTTAGCATACTCGCAAAATGTACTTTTAAATCTTTGCTTTTATTTACATAATTATAAGTGGCATCACTATTGAATGTATTAAATGTACCGCCCGATAAATTAACAGAAACATCATTTTTTAAGGCACTTTTTGTTTTAATATTTATGATACCCGTAATTGCATTCGTTCCATAAGCAACAGAACCCGGTCCATAAATCACTTCAATTTGATCGATGTTAGATAAATTATATTGTCCACCGCCATAAAATCCACCTGAGTTTAATTCATTAACCTGAATACCATCAATTAACAAAAGAATTAAATTGTTTTGGTTTGTTATTCCACGCTGAAAAGAGTAACTGTTAAAACCTTGAATATTTCTAAATTGAAATCCTGGAAAATCGGCCAAAACATCTTCTAAGGTAAAGTAAGCTCGTTCAACAATTTCTTGAGATGAAATAATGTACACAGTTGATGGTACTTCACTCACACTTTGTATGCTTTTGGTAGCCGATGAAATTTTAACTTCCGAAAGCTGATCGAAGCTAAAATCATATATTTCAACCGTATCTGTTTGCGACAATGCAATTTGAGCAATGTGCAAAAAACACAAACACATGAATACTTTTGGGATATTTAAGGTGCAAAAAAAAATCATAAAGTTGAACTAATCGTATGTAATTTACAACAAATAGGATAAACTACAAATACTGAAATTATTTTATGTTCCTAATATTTTGGCAGCCCAATACAATTGCATATTTTTGATTTTCAACCAACACAACAACATTATGACCAAGAGATTTAAAAGAATAAGAACTATCGTTTTAATTATAGCTATTCTGCCAGCTATATATTTTTCATTGCCAAAATATGCACAAACAGCTCTAATTTATCAGAAAGTAGGAATCGATGATTATCCAATTTTTCATAATAGAACGGTTGAAACTGCTGAAGCTCAAGAATGGAAAACCAATGAAATTGCCACAGAATTAAAACTCGATAAAGAAACATTAAAGAAATTTGATGAGCTACAAACCATTGCCTATTTGCTTATCAAGGATGGAGAAATAATTTTTGAACAATATTGGGATGGATATGGCACGGAATCGTTAAGCAATTCATTCTCAATGGCTAAAAGCATTGTATCTCTTTTAATTGGAGCGGCTATCTATGATGGCTTCATTAAAAGCATCGATCAACCCATTTCAGAAATTATACCTGAATTTAATACCTCGGCTAATAAAAATTTAAAAATTCGCGATGTTTTAACTATGAGTTCGGGCTTAAACTGGGACGAAAGTTATGGTTCGTTGTTTAGCACAACCACCGAAGCTTATTATGGAAAAGATATTAAAAATTTAATTTACGGTCTTGAAGTTGTTGAAGAACCTGGAAAGGTTTTCAAATATTTAAGTGGCAACACGCAACTATTGGCATTGCTTGTTGAAAATGCAACGGGTAAAAATATTTCGGAATATGCCGGAGAAAAGTTTTGGAAACCCATGGGCGCTGTTAACGAGGCTCTTTGGTGTCTTGATAACAAAAACGGAACCGAAAAGGCTTATTGTTGTTTTAATTCAAATGCTCGCGACTTTGCACGGTGGGGACAATTAGTTCTTAACCAAGGTGTTTGGAATAAGGACACTTTAATCTCACCTGAATACATTACAGCATCAACAAAACCCGTAGAACACTTGCAAAACACAAATGGAGAAGATGTAAATTACTATGGCTATATGTGGTGGATTCAACATGTGAATAATTGGGAAGTTCCTTACATGAGAGGAATTTTAGGTCAATATGTTTTTGCAATTCCAGAAGAAAATGCTGTGCTTGTTCGTTTGGGACATTTACGTAGCAAAACCTACACAAATCATCATCCCGATGACACCTATTTGTATTTAGAAACTGCAAAGAAACTATTGGATGAATATAAAAAAATTTATTATGAAGGAGAATGAAAATGAAGACAACGCACAGGGGTTTTAATTTAATCCCAAAATTGTCATTAGATTTCACCTAATTTCCAATTCGATAAAGAATATCTAAACCTTTCAACGATGCTGAAAGGTAAGATTTTCTAAATCGGGATTTCCTTGATACGCCTTTCGGCTGTTGTCATTAAAGATTTTGCAAATACCTAATGACAAATATCGGATAATAAAAATCGCTTTTAGCACCTTTGTTACTAAAAGCGATTTCCTTAAAACTCTTATAAAAATTTAAATACCCGGAATCAAAAGTCCATAAGTAATAATTAAAGGTATCTCCTCATAAAATTTGAGAGGTTTACTACACCCCCCTTACGGTAACGCAATTGATTCTGATCAAAGTATTTACAATGGGTACTGGCCATAGGCTTTGTGTCAATTTCAAAAGCCTTTGGTAAATTTCGCTGCCCTTTTGTACCTACAACAAAATCATGTTTTAAACCTAACATAAATTTTATAGTAAAATCCAATGTTTGCATCCATACTCTTTTAACTCCTTTTTTTACCAACTTCTTTTCCCAGTCATTTATTATAGCCGTGTATTGCGAATTTGCAACTACTGGTTTTAAGTGAATAACTTTATTAAGCGACTCGCTTTTAAAAGTCATTTGCTGCGAACCAGGTTGGTCAAGAAAAAACTTAGCAGAAAACTGCAATAGGGCAAAAATATATTTGCCCGGAGTACTGCCTGTAATTTTCTTTAATATACCCAAGCCAGTTGCTAGTTTTTCACCTACATCAAAATAACCTACTCCATTGGCTGGCGAAAACAATAAAGCCTTATCAATTGTAAATGGCAGTGTTTTATCTGCACCCATTGCCTGAGCTAAAATACATCCCCGGCTTGCAGCCAATAAACTTACACTTTGTTCAAATATTTCGTCACCAATAAGCGCTTTAAAATCGTTAATATTTTGAAAAACATCGGCACTAATGGTAGGATGATCAAAAGCAATAAGCTGTTCGTACTTATTATTTCTTAAAAAATCTTTTAATTCGGAACTGTCTCCATTAAGTTTTACCAAGCCCTCAAAAGTATTGTAGGTATTTGAAAAGGTTCCGTGTATTAAAAGCAGCGTTTTCTTTGATCTATCTATAGCATACTTTTTAGAAACTTTGAAAAAAGCCCCAGCCATAGTATATGAATCTTTTTTGCTGGTGTGAACTGTACTGCTTTCAACCTGATTATCGTAAATTAAAAGGCCATTTTTCTTTTTACCAAACAAGGTATAGGTTATACTACCGCCTTTAGTTTTTACCAATGTTTTGAAATTTTCTGGACTAAAAAATTCCTCTAAAAGTTCAGCAGGTTTGCCCTCGTTGCGTTTAAAAGTTACAATTTTTACAATAAACGAAGCTAAGTTTTTTTCAGTACTCCAATCAATATTACCCTCAGAGTTGAGTTCATATTCAAAAGGTGGCAAAGCTTTAAAAAAGTAGGTAAGCCGGTCGCGATTGGTATCATGATTTTTAGTGGGCTGGGGTTGAATAAACTGTTCATAAACCTCACTATCGTTTAATTTGCCCAGATTGTCTTTTTTTTGATGATAGTAATATACCATAGCACCTTGGTCGGGCTGCAAAAACAAATCGAGACGTAATTCAGGTATCTCATCGTAGTTTTTGTAGTCGTGCCAATTAAGGTCAAAGTTGCTTTCGTTAAAATTAATGTAGCGTTCTAGTACATCATTTTTCACATCTTTTATCTGTGTATTAAAACTTTGTAACTCATTAACAATACTTGTTGTAGTTACATCGCGTTTTTCAAAATCACTATTTCCAGTTTTTGAATTAACTATCTGGTAATTAAATGCTTTTTCACCATCTTTATCATCACGCCAACCCAAAGTTGCCCAAAATCCTTTGGGTTTTATACGGTCGCTTTTATCCATAATTTTTGCCAAGGCTTTTTCCCGGTTGTAGCTAATTTTTCCACTTGGGTCGCTGCCCAATATCAAATAGCGGCTATCGAGTTGGTTTTGATTATCGTTCATAAGAAATGGAGTTTAATATAAAAATTAATTAAAATAATTATTTGCATTCGATTGAGCCATTTTATTAAACCAATTACCCAGTTTACTTTGCATAAATTGGTAAAGTTCATATTCATCGTGCTGCATTTCTGTCATAAAAAAATCGGTACCAAATAAAATCCGGTCGCCCAATGTATTCTGATTTATATTATCGGTTTCATTTAACCAAAGTCTGATATTTTGCAGCACCTGTTTCTCATCCAATTCACTAATGGTTGATGATATATCGGCATATAGGTTTTTATAATCTTTCATCAGATTTTTTATTAGAACAGCCCAATTGTGACCATCAACATCCCATATTTTTTTTAAAGTTTTTGGAGCCTTTGTATCCTGCAAATTAGTGGCATTCATAAACTTAATTTCCTCGTCGCCACCCATATGTGCCAGACAAATTTTAAGATCAGGATATTTACACATAAGAGGAATATAGTTTTGTGGATGCGAAAACAAGTCGCAGGCAAAATCGTTCACACCGTGCTTGTTATTCTTTATCCATTTCTTTTTTTGATAATAACGATATATGCGAGAATAAATTTCACCTTGAGCCTTTTGGGCTTTCTGAAAATCAGGCGACTGCTCAGTAGGCATTAGCATTTCGGGTTTTTCCGGAATCAATTGCTCAATAGCTCTGCCAATATATTGCGACCCCACTCTGGTGCAATGAAACATTAAAGGTATCTTATTCTTTTCTGCATAAGCGTATAATTCATCTAAGCCAGGATCGAAAGGGAAAAAGCCGTGTGCCGGATACAGTTTAATACCTGCCCCAAAGGAGATTATTTCGTCACTAAGATTGCTTTTTACACCATGAGTAAAATAATAATCAATCCAGTTTACCAGATTTTGACCTGATCGCGACCTTGGATCAACTGAAATAAAGGGGAAAAAATTATCGGGGTAGTATTTTTTAATTTCAAGAACCTCGTGCAATTGTGTAGCGTAAGGAATAATTGGCAAACTGTTGGTATCCATAAAATCCATATCTAGGGTATGAGCCACTACACGCGGATAGCCATTGTAACTCTTAGCCACTTTAAGTGAGACTCTAAATACCTCAAGCTGATTAGATTTAGAGCCCACACTCAAAAAAGAAACTGCTTTATTTAAGCGGGTACGACGGTTACGACTTAAATATTTCAACCTTTTATCCCAGCGCCAAATTCGTTTACGTACCTTAGGTTTTTCGAGCCATTTTTTTATTGGTTTTGCAAACCATTTTAGTCCCTTAAAAGTTCGTACTCTAAGAAAATTGGGCGGTGCACATTCCGATGTAAATACATGAATGTGGATATTTGTAAACGGACTATTCATTTTTCACAGTTTTGGGTTTTAATCCTGATTTGCGGATATTCACCAGTTTAACTAATATTTGGAACCAAAAGGGGCTGCCATAGCTTAACATTACTCCGGTAATGACAATACCCAGCAACCATAAAAAGAGCGATCCAAAATTTGGATTTTCGTTTCGTTGTTGTAAATACTCATCGTATCGATTTTTTGTTTTTCTTAAGATCTTCTCTTCCTTACCACGCATAAACCATCTGGCAATATCTTGTTTATCCCAACTCAAAGGAGCTTCATTTTTATTCCAACCTATGGGCAAGCCTAACTGGGCTGTAACATCCATAATTTGGTTTATTTGCGAAATGCGCAGCTGGTTTACCGAATCGTATTGATTTAAATTCTGAGAAATGGCTTTGCCTACTTGTATTTCAAAACGGCTGCTATCTGTGACATTAAGCTTAGCTACTTGCTGACTTACTATTAAATTCAACTGTTGCTCCATATCAAACTTTTGCACACTGTCTAACAAAATATAATTGCTGGCAACGCCTTCAGCCATAATATTTAAGTTATTGCGCAAATTGCTGTCCATTGATATTACCTTAAACATATGAATGCTATCGGCATTTAAGGTTATGGCCACTACAAAACCCCATATCAGCGAAATTTTACCCAATTTTCGTTTATACCAACCCGTAGCCCTATCCATACCGCTGTTGTACCAAACTTCGATGCTCTTTTTTAAGTTTTCATATTTATGATCCGATTTTGCAAACATGCCTTGTAAGCTTTTTTGAAAAGGACTTGGCTTCATATTTAGCAAACCATTTTCAAATAATTTAACTACATCGGGAACTTGAACTGATGTGTCATTAACTCCGGTATTGGCTGTTGCTACTACAGGTATTCCTGTGTCCGAATGATCGCAAATGATATCGATAAGAGCATCGGCAAACAAGCCCGACTCAAGGTATTGAAAAGGTCGATTATCTTCTTTGTTTTTCATCGAATCAATCAAAGGGTGTTTTGTAAGCAAATAGCCGTAATTCTGGTTTAAGGGATCGTCTAACATCTGGTAGATTACCTGCCGCAGCATTGTTCCCCGTAGTTTCTTTCTACCGCTACGCCATTCAACAAGCACCGATACCAGTATGCTTAAAATAGCATATACCAGTGCCAAGGCAATTAAAATTTCAATTGTTCTCATAAAATTTAATTTAGGTTTAAATTGTTATTCAAATTTGCTATAGCAAATTACATCATATCCAATAATATAAGCTCTGCCACGGTTATAATTCGTTGTAGTAAATTCTATTATTTATCCTTTATAAATAAACCCGATTCATTCAATTTGCTGGTAAATTCCGGAATAGCTCTTTCGCTAAAACCAGAAACAAAAGCCATCAGAAGCACATAGTACAATTGTTGTTCGGCAGCTGCATCTTGTATAAACGATAGTAGTATATTAGCTTTATAAGCGAAGTAAAATATCAAGCCTGCTGCACTGCCAATTAAAATTCTTGAAAAACCAGATAATATAATAATGGGTCTGTCGTGGGGATTAATAAATACATCTTTTATTTTTATTAGTACTGAAATTAATGCCCCTAAACCTCCCATAATTAGGGTTCCTATGAAGTAAGTGAAATTAGGTTTATGAAATTTCAACAAGTGTAACATCAACAGTAATATAATAGTAGAAATTAGAAAGGTAAAAAGAGCCCAGCGTATATACGTTTTTTTACCTTGTGATAATAAGGTGTTAATTAATGATTCGAGTATGTTTTTTGCATCTTCACAATTATCAAAAAAGCAATCTTTCCAGGCAATTGCCATCATATTGTAAACATGGCTTTTATCTTGTTTTGTTTTAAGCGTATTTACTATCCCAACTTCTCTGCTAATGGCAGAAAGTTTTGCAGTATAATTAATATCTTTACTATTATCATCGTCGTAATGAAGCCCATTGACCGATTCGTAAATAATAAAATCTTCATCGATGGTATGGATATTTATTATTTTATTCCTAAGTACATGACAAAAAACTTACAATATCTATAAATTCCTTATTTCTAGAATTTAACAATCTGTTCGCTATGTAC
>JAEINW010000205.1 GCA_016342715.1 Salinivirgaceae bacterium
AAATTGAGCGATTCTCGCTCACGATTTAGTTCTTGTAAGTATTTCACTGCACTTTGTTTGTGAAACACTACAATCTTTACATCGGGGTTAACTCTAAGTAAAGTGCTTGTTCGCTATGCTCCAATCGCTCAACTTAGATAAAACAAATTACCGATATTGAAAATAAGCTTGCTGTGGATTAGTTGTTGTTTGCTGGGAAATATGTTTACTGTTTTTTTTATTCAAAAGAATTCTTCGAGGCTTACCTCGGGACTAGTCAACTTTAAAATTTACTTTATTAGTAAAAATGGATTTTTTATTTTGTGTTTAGGTAGCTTTTATTTAACACTGGTGTTTTCGACACACCAACCTAATTCTATTTTTAAAAGCTCAAAAACATTAAAAACAATGGGGCAGTGTTCATAGTTTTGAAGCACTCCATAGGTTCTTGTAATAAATTTATCTCTATCTAAGAATGGATATAATCGGCATACTTCTGGTCTAGTGGTGTAAATAGTGCATTTTTTGTCTTTAAGATTTTTACATTGGAAACCTTCTAAATACTTAAACTTTTCAATATTCTGGGGTTCAACAAACACACGAAGTTCCTCATTGGTAGCTATAGGTCGTAGATTTTGACAACAATTTCCACACTCGGTACAGTCAATTAGGGCAGTAATTTCGTCATTGAGCCTATGAGCAATGGCATCTATCTTATCAGTATCCTGATTCTTAAGATACGATTGAAAAGAGCTATTCTCCTTTTCTTTAACTTTAGCCATTTGGGCTATGTTTTCAAGATTTCTTTCTAATTCCATAATAGTTGTACTTTGAGTAACACTAGTGTACAACTGCCAATTGAAACACGACTGCTTTTTATTGAGTGGCGAATGTATTCAATATTATTCAGAAATTGGTGTTAATGCGTGGCTTAGTTTGAAATTTTTACTGCATCTATCTTTCCAAACATCCTTTTTAAAAGCTTTTTAAAGGCTCTAGCTATACGTTGGATGAATGTTAATTCAGGAATACCAATAAATTCACTAAGCATTTTCGAAAACTCGGGAGTTCGCAGGTATCCATAGGATTTATGGGGATTTTTTGCCCCATTTATTTCATAATTATTGTTTATCAAAAAATCAACAGGACCAATTTCATTTTTGTTTTTTAAAAAGTCGTCGGCTAATTTATAATCGAGCGCTACATTGTCCATTATATCGGCATAATTATACCAATTGTGGGTAATGTTTGGTGGCGTTTCTAATTTGTTTTTGCCAGGGAATAGACTTTTTTGTTCGACATAAATTTTGTTTTTTACTATGGGTAAGCCCAAGGGAGATCCTATGGTTACCAGGCTGTGTATTTTTGATTCAGGAATTAAAAAACTCAAGGTATCAAAAGCAATAATAGAACCCATAGAGTGGGCAATAAGCAAAATTTCATAGCCTTTATACTTTTGAATGGCTTGAACGGTTCTGTCTCTTATTACCTGACGCGCCTGATAAGAAATACTATTTTCATCCGTACTTTCTCCAGAATAATAAATATCAAGGTCTCTGAAATATTTTTTTAAAATGGCATCTGAAATAAAGCTGTAGTTCAATGAAAGATCTTTATTCAAAAATATTTTATTCATTTCTTCGGAAACAAAATCAATGATTTTTTTTCTGAACGAATGCGGTTCTTCTATAATTTCACTTGGACTTTCAGCATAGGGTTCATCCATGTAATAGGGATCATTCTCATCAGTAATGGTTTCATCCAGAGGTTTTTTATAAACCACATCGGCCCAATAAATCATTTCAAATGCAGGAAGTTTTTTATCTTCATTTATTAATAGCAATCCTTCGTTAATGGCATCTTTCCACCATTGTTGTAGCAATTCTTTTGGGGGTTTATTTCCCAGTCCGTGTAAACAAAGTATTACCTTTTTCATATCTATAAAGCGTTTTTAAGTGTTTAACTTCGTTGAGCTCGTAAGCTCGTTTGTTGTTTTAATGATACCCTTCTGTGCGTGATCGACTGGAAATATTTGCGTCCCTTGCATGAGGGTTTCATTAATTTGATTTTTGCATTTTATCAATAAGCCATGCTGCTCTATCAGTTGTTATGGCATCCACATTTAGCTTGCTAAGTTTTTGGGCCGTGCTAAGGTCGTTGGTGGTCCAGGTGTATACCAAGAGCTTTTTATCTTTAAAATAGTTTACAAATTTTTTATTAATTGTCTTGCCGGCCCAAACATTTATTCCATCCAATTGGGCTTTGCTTATTTTGTTAGCTATGCGTCGTTTATTAATACCACTCAAGCATGAAGGAAAGTAATAATTCAGCTTAAGCAACCACAATAGTTTATGCTTGGGTACTAAGGATCTGATTTTAGATAATACCTGATAATTAAAAGATATAATTTCTATTTGATGACTTGCCAATGCGGAGTTTGTTATTTCATCGACCAAATAAGGAATAATTTCGATACCGCATTTAATTTCAATAATGAGTTTTCCATTACTTGGAACAGTTTTAAGCACCTCATGTAAGGTAGGTATTTGTTCACCGGCATAGGCTGCGCATTTAAAACTTCCTACATCAATTGCTTTTAAATCATGTAGTTTAGACTTTTTTACTACCAAATTAATGTTGCCCAATCGTTGGGTGTTGTAATCGTGAATAACAACTATTTGATTATCCAGCGTTAACTGCACATCAATTTCAACGGCAGTTACCTTATTCGCCCAGGCCAAATTGATGGCTGCCAGCGTATTTTCTGGAGCAATGAAGGACTCGCCTCTGTGTGCAACAATTAATGGACGCATATTTTATGAATAATTTGTTTAGCAAATGTAGCACGAAATTTTGAGGATTTTTATGTTAGACATTGTTTTGCAAACTCACATATTTTTTAATAATCGATATAAAGATTTTTGTTGTAGATATTGATAGAAGGAAACAATTGAAGAACAACGGAACTCTTAATTAATTAAAACAATCATTATATTTAAAACCATTTATAATAACTAACTTGCAGCCACTATTTATACCGCAATGTGTTATTTAATACATTTTAATTTAGAGCTTTACAAGCCTAAATAACCCGCTGATGTGTACTTATATGTCTTACATTATATAGGCATTTTACAAGTTTTGGTCATCAATTATCATTTATTTTTTAGTTTTATGGAAGCATACCATACCTTTTTGAATGGTCTTGTTAATTCAAATAAGAAAGAATACTCCGGTGAATTTGCCTTGAATTGGGTAAATCGGTATTTGGTTGAAGCCATGCAGCAAAAAAGAAATGAGTTGTGCACAGAAGTGTCCTGGCTATTTAAAAAGACCAAACCTTACTATAAAAGCATTTCGCAAGGCTGTCAAATTTGTGGCGAAGGTAAATGGAGCTGCTTGTTTATAAGCAATAAGTGCAATGCCAACTGTTTTTATTGTCCTACTTCGCAAGATGAGGATGCGCTACCAAGCACGCAGAACTTAACATTTGAAACGCCTGAAGCTTATGCTGAATACATTAACTTTTTTAATTTTAAAGGGGTAAGTTTTAGTGGTGGAGAGCCTTTTCTTTATTTTGATAGAACCCTTTCGTACCTAAAGGCACTTAGGAAAGTTTGTTCACCCGATTTATATATTTGGATTTATACCAATGGAATTCTTGTAACTGATGAAAAACTTAAACAACTCTCAGACCTTGGTTTAAATGAAATACGGTTTGATATTGGCGCTACAAACTATAACATTTCAAGTTTAAAAACAGCGGCTAAATATATTGAGCATGTTACGGTTGAAGTTCCAGCAGTACCTGAGGAACGAGATACCCTTTTGGCTCTTTTGCCAGAACTTATTAAAGCAGGAGTGACTCATATTAACTTGCATCAGATGCGCTTAACCAAATATAATTTTATAAAGTTTGCAAAAAGGGACTACACCTATATCCCTGCGGAACGACCTTTGGTGCTTGAATCGGAAATTTGCGCTTTGGAACTAATGCAATATGCACAAGAAAATAAGTTGCCTATTGGTATTAATTACTGCTCATTTCATTTTAAAAACCGCTTTCAAAAGGCCGGGTATCGAAAGATGATTTTAGAAAAGCTTATGATTAATAATGAAATTATTACAGACAATGGGTTTATAAGAGTTTTAAATGATCATGACTTGCACTATGAACGACTCATATTATCCGATTTTGTTGAAAATGCATTAAATGTGACCGAATTGCTTATTGGAAGTAAAAAATATCAAACAAACAGAATGGCAAGTTCAGAAACTTGGCAGCTAGATACAGAGGGTTTAAAAAGTGTTAATGATCAATTTGAAGATTTGTTAGCAGTTATTCCTAAAGATGAACGAGGATTTAAAATTTGGCAGCACGAACAAATTGAAGAGGGACTGAGGGAGTATTAATAATTGCTTTGGATGAGTTTAGTTTTGACAAGAAAAGAAGTTGACTAAAAAGGCACTTTATTCCACGTAAAGAACGCAAAAATTTATAATGCAAAGAGCGCAAAGTTTGGCATATCAAGCGATTAATCTTTGCGTATTTTACGAAAACCTTAGCGAGCTTTGCAAGGAATCTTTTTTTTGGTCAGCCTCTGCAAAAACATATGATTGTAAGATTGACTTATTTATTTAACCTTCCGAGAAATAATCTCAATCTGTAGACCAGTGGAACCCTCTTTTGCAAATAAATTCATATCCAGCTAAAATCCAAGGTTGTATTTTTATAATGTTCATTCTCTTTTAGTATTTACCTTCTTTTCGTTGTTTTTTGAAGTTTTTAACCATTTTGCCAAAGTCTTTATCCTTCTTTTTTCTTTCTTGGATATCTGATTCAAAGTGCATTTTTTCTTTTTCCATTTTGCGAAAATTCTCATAGGAATCTTCATCAATTTCACCGTTTTCAACGGCAGAAATTACGGCACAACCACTTTCATGTAAATGCGTACATTTTTTGAACCTGCAATTTTTAGCATATTCAAAAATAGTATCAAATGTCATTTCTAATCCTTTGTTGGTGTCTGCTATTCCAACTTCTCGCATTCCAGGATTATCAATTATAATTCCACCACTCTCTAAAACAATGAGTTCTCGGTGACTGGTTACGTGCTTTCCTTTATTTACACTTGTACTTATTTCACCTGTTTTCATTTGGTTTGAGCCTGCAAGTGCATTCAGTAATGTTGATTTACCAACACCCGATGAACCGAGTAAACAATAGGTTTTCCCTTTTTCAATGATAGCTTTTAATTGCTCATAACCTTTTGTTTGATTACTTACCTTAATTATAGGAACATTTTTAATTCGAAGATTAATTTGTTCCAGCATAGATTCCAATTTAGTTTCATCAATTAGGTCTATTTTGCTAAGTACAATAATAGGTTCCACTTTTGATGCATTGCAAATGGTTAAATATCGCTCTAATCTATTTAAATTAAA
Source organism: Salinivirgaceae bacterium (assembly GCA_016342715.1). GTDB lineage: Bacteria > Bacteroidota > Bacteroidia > Bacteroidales > SZUA-534 > JAEINW01. The sequence goes on from JAEINW010000205.1 coordinate 5,425, forward strand.
ATCTCTATCAACAGCCTGAACAATTAATACTGTTTCGATATTGGTTGCAATAATCTGAACTTGCCCGGTTTTACCAACAGCTTGTCTTTCAATAATCGATTTTCTGGGGTAAATAGCATGAATTAGAGCTTTTTCATCATCATATTCAGAAAATGCGACCCAATCACCAACCGCAGGAAAATCGTACCTACTTTCTGCTGTAAATCGTAAATTCCCTATAAGTTCGGCATCATATTCCTGAGTAGGAGTTTTTACCACATATCTTTCCTTATGTTCCGATATTACTCTGCCAACTTCAAATGAATCGAGATTATTTTCAATTTTATATTTTTCGAAATAATTGTTATAGCCTAAGTCCTTGTAATTCATTTTTTGTATTTTATTAGTTCAACTTTACGACTTTTATTTTACCTCTATCCCGATCAATGTCGCAATCTCCAATGCAAGCATGGGAGATTGCTTCTATTATTTAAAACTGCTAAAGTTAAAAATTTAGTAGTTTAAAGCTCCCTCCTTAATTCAGGTAGGGCTGGGGAGGGTATACAAAATTAGATTAAGCTTTTTTTTCATTTTTAAAGTGTCAAAGTAGAATTAGATATTAAAATTAATATGAAAAATTATAATTTAATCAAGAATTTGGATTAAAAAGTATATTTGCAGCTCAAATTATTCCTTTATATGTTTTTTAATTTAAAACAAGGCTTTTTTTGTAGAGGCATTCAGAACAGAAAAATTACTTAGACCCAAATTGAGCGATTCTCGCTCACGATTTAGTTCTTGTAAGTATTTCACTGCACTTTGTTTGTGAAACACTACAATCTCTACATCGGGGTTAACTCTAAGTAAAGCGCTTGTTCGCTATGCTCCAATCGCTCAACTTAGATTAGAATTTAGGGCTCTTTGTAAAATCATAGTGCATATTTGTATTATCGCTTTAATCGATGTATGCACAGCTACTTGCATAGAACATATAATACTACCGCTTGAAAAGTTTACAATGAATGCGAATTATCAATTTATTTTATGTCAAGCTTTTAACTAGGGGTATGTATTCGCTGCGTATGTATTAAATGCATCACTTGCCAGCTGTATTGTAATGCACTATTGCCATTTAAAAGGAAAATTTGACAGCACGAAGCAATGTAAAAGCGGCCAGAGAATAATAAGTGTTGGAATAATGCTTGTTACTTTTGGAGGGTTCAGCTTTGTTAAGGTGGTAGGTTTGGGGCATAGGGGATAACTACCCCTTTCCCTTATTTAAACCTATAATTTTTTAGTCGATCGGTGTCAATGTATTAATCAATAACAGTGACCAAATCATCTTTGCTTTTTCTAACTTTTGCCAGGTTTACCAACCAGTCCTTTTCAGTGTCTCTGTAACCCAGCGGTAACATCACACAACTTCTAAGTCCTTTTTCCCGTAAGTTTAAAATTTTATCCAGAGCATCGGGATCAAAGCCTTCCATAGGCGTGCTGTCTACACCTTCGAAAGCTGCTGCAGCAATGGCCTGAGAAAATGCAATGTATGCTTGACGTGCCGCATGATTAAAATTAACTTCGGCATCTCTTTGAGGATAACTATTTAATAACATTTGACGGTAATCTTCCCAACCCTGATTTTTAAATCCACGAACCTCATTTGTATGATCAAATACTTTATTTATCCGATCGGGTGTGTAGGTATCCCAGGCAACAAAGACAAGTAAATGTGAACAATCGGTAATTACAGATTGATCCCAGCCAATAGCTCTTATTTTTTCTTTTATCTCTTGATTTGTGATCACCATTATTTCAAAGGGTTGCAATCCGCTTGATGTTGGAGCCATTGAGGCTGCTTCTATGATGGTATCAATTTTCTCTTGTGCCACTTTTGTGCCATTCATGGCCTTTGTAGCATAACGCCAATTTAATTTTTCTAATAATTCCATGTTTTCTATTTAATAGTTATTTTATTTCTATTCTACGACTTCTTCTTCTTCTTTTATATTACGATGTGTGAATCTATCTATATTTTTCTTGATGATTCAGTTTTATTTGAGAGCACCACTATCAATTCATTAAGTATATCTTTCAATTTCAATACATCTTCTATTTTTATATTATCAGATAGTATTTCTGTGAGTAATTTTTCAGGAATAGGACGCGCCTTAAGTTTTAACTGTTTTCCACTTTCAGTTAATTGAATAATAACACTTCTTTCATCTTCGCTGGAACGACTCCGTTGTAAAAGCTTCATTTTCTCCATACGTTTGAGCAAAGGCGAGAGGGTATTGGTGTTCAGACCCAGCTTCTCTGTAATTTGATTTACAGAAACCCCATTGTTTTCCCACAAAACCATAAGTACTAAATATTGGGGGTAAGTAAGTCCCAATTCGTCTAAGTAAGGCTTATATGCTTTAGTAATAAGGCGAGAAGCCGAATAGAGGGGAAAGCACACTTGACTACTTAAATATAATTGTTTGTCGTCCATTAGTGCTTTGTTTTTTTAATTCTCCAGGCTTTCCATGAACCAGCCGACCATACCACCCAGGCAATAAGTAAGGGTTGAAAGAACAGACGTCTTAAGCGCGCTCCATCTGAATTTAAAACACCAAAAGCATCTTTGCCATCGAGATATTGTGCAATATTTCCAGGAAAGACTAAAATAAAAAAGAGTGCAAGTGCCCAACCAATTCGTACACGTTCATTCTTCCATATAGCTAGGGCAAGTCCCAATGCAATTTCTACGATTCCCGATAATAGTACCACCAAATCTTTGCTTAAAGGAAGCCAATCGGGCACCTGTGCCTGAAAATCAATTCGGTTAAAAGTAAGGTGGCTAAAGCCGGCATAGATCATGAAGATAGACAGCAATATTCTAAAAATATTTTGTGTCAATGTGGTTTTTACTTGATTTGTCATAGTTGTTTATTTAAAACGTTCACGTTAATATCGTGCACGATGCAAATATAATTAATATTTTCGTTTATCCACATTTTATTCCGAAAATATTTAAATTAGTTAATATGGCGATGATTTTTGAAATAATTCAAATCATCATATTAAATGTATATTTGAAGCTCAAATAATTCCTTTATAATGATAGATAATTTAGAACAAGGCTTTTTTGGTATTGGAATTCAGAATGGAAAAACTCCTGAGAATTTGGGGGTATTGTGGCGTTCGGCTCAAAATATGGGAGCCAGTTTTATTTTTACAGTGGGTAAACGCTATGCTAAACAAGCTTGCGATACACATAAAGCAACTGGGGCCATGCCATATTTTCATTATGAGAATTTTGATGATTTTTATGCCCACTTACCAAAAGGTGCTGAGCTGGTAGGAGTGGAGCTTGATGATAAAGCAGTTCCGCTTGAAGAATTCATACACCCGCGCCGCTGTGTGTATTTATTGGGAGCCGAAGACAATGGATTAACCAAACAAGCCATTGAAAAATCACAGCATTTGGTAAAATTTGATACCAGTTTAAGTATAAATGTATCAGTTGCAGGAAGTATTGTAATGTATGACCGAAATATGAAATTAAAATTTACTACTAATAGGAATTATATTGATTAAATGACCAAGTAAATTAATGCCATTAAATTTACAAATGCCAATGGTGAAATTAACCTTTTGGTAGTTCCCAATAGTAAATTTGTTGAAATAACTATTTCAGATAATGGAATAGGAATGACAAATGAAGCAATTCAAAAATTACTAAAGGAAGATGCTATTTTAACAACACTAGGAACTCATAACGAAAAAGGTTTAGGTTTAACGGTTTGTAAGGAGTTCGTTGAACTTCATGGTGGCATATCGATTGAAAGTGAACTTGATAAAGGAAGTGCATTTAAATTTACACTTCCCATTCTTTAGCTTGAATTATTTTATACCATTAATTATCTCCCATAAATAGCTAGGACTTTTTTTTTAAAATCATTAGTACAAAAATACTAAATTTCCAATCCCAGCAATTCAAAGGAAAATTCAATACTTGATTTTAAAAAACAATCAGCTTGGCAAATTATAGTTACCCCAAAATTTAGGACAACAAGTTAAGATTTTTAAACCTTAAATTTGTAGTCATGAAATCAAAACGAA
>JAEINW010000206.1 GCA_016342715.1 Salinivirgaceae bacterium
GTGAAGTTAAAAGAGGATCATCAGTTAAAACTATTCTAAAAAATGCCTCGTGGGCTTGCCCCGAGGATTATTTACTGCTTATATATCTAAATGACCTTTGCTAACCCAGCCAGTAATTTTAGTTTCTACTTTGCACCATCCGTCTTTTTCTTCTAAAATTTTAACTTCGGCACCTTGTTTAAGGGGCTGGGCAACTTTTTTGAATGCAGTGCCGGCACCTTCACGAATGTTAAGCAAGCTGGCAATTACTTTGTGAGTTCCTTCATAGCTTATAGGGGTTTCTTCGTCACGATCTAAACTCAACAAATTGGTTCTGAATTTATCTAAAGGGAATGCCGGTCCGGGATCTTGTTTTCTACCAACGGCAATTTCTTCGTGGCCAAGAATGGTATTTATTCCATAGCTTGTGATTAACAATTTTACCACTTGTTCGCAGGCCTCAATTTGTTTTGGTGTATAAACATGCCAATACTTTGGTGAGTTTTCGTTTCTATGTTTTGCGTAAATAACATCATTGGCTTGATATTTTTCCCCAAACCACGATAGGTATTCAGTACCTACTTTTGTTAAAACTCCCGCATTGTCGAGTTCAATTCCAATGGCATATTTATTAAAGTTTTTTCTATTTCCAAATTGTGAAACTCCCGCATGCCAAGCTATTTTATTAAACGGAACTATCTGATATATTTCACCATTTCGGCCAATAACTATATGTGCCGATGCTTTTACATTTTCGTCCTGTAAAAATCTTGCTGAAGTTTCAGCACTTCGCCCGGCAGTGTAATGAATAATAATGGTATCGGGAAGATTTGCATTAAATTCGATGTTGTTTTTCGAGGTAATAAGTGGTATTACATCGCTGCCAAGTAATTTGTGATCTGAAATGCTGAAATTGAGTGTCGATGTCATGGCTATATTCTTGTTGATAAATACTGGTTACCAAATATAAAATGTTTTTTATAGCTAACCAATAGTTATGAACAATAATTCATAAAAGTTTTAATTATTGTCCGATTAATTATTTGTTTTTAGGATCAAAGCCTATTATTGACAAGGAGTCAATAGTTGCTGTATCAAAAAGTAAAATTATTAATTGCTAAGTGCGCAAAATAAAAAAAATGCTTAGTTAGCAAAGTTCCATTATTTTACTTTGTGCCTTTTTGCGTGGTACTTTGTGATTCAAAGTGGTTTATTTTTTTTACCACGAAGAACTCAAAGTTGTTTTCACAAAGTTTAGTATTCTGTTAACCTGAACTCGATATAAGAAACTTTAATAGAATGCTAATAACTATGTGTTTATATGATTGTAGTATCAAGCCTGCCTGGCGGTAGGCAGGTAATCAGACACAAGAACGACTAAGCCCTCACGTAAGTAATCAAGAAATATGTACATGTTTTGTATTGAATCTTGATACCTGTCTGCCGACAAGGCAGGCTTTGTACTTGATACTATAAGACGGATTTCAAAAAAAGATTGAATACCAGATATTTGTATCGTATTTTATTTTGAACTCAGGTTGTTAATAACTAATGAAATATTACAATCAGTCATTTCTATCTAATCCGAGTAAAAAGTTTTAATTATACGATTGCTTAGGAATAGAAAAACTAAAAGTACTACCTACATTTTCCTGACTCTCAACCCAAATATTACCTCCATTTTTTTCAATAAACTCTTTGCATAAAATTAGCCCTAATCCAGTTCCTTTTTCATCGTTGGTACCTTTTCTACTTGATGCCTTGCCTTCAAGATTAAATATATGATCCATAATATTTTTATTCATACCAATACCCGTATCGTTTATTGAAATAATAACAGATTCATTCGATTCAGAAAGAGAAATGGTTATTGAGTCATTTTTATTGGTATATTTTAGGGCATTGTTAATTATATTTCGGGTAACTGTATCTATTATGTTAACATCAAAGTATGCAGAAAAATCTGATGTTATTTTGTTTTTTAGACTAACTCCTTTTTCGCTAGCCTTTTGTTCAATTAATGATAGGTTTGAATCAATCACTTTTTTAATATTAGCTTGTGTTGGATTGTATAATATTTCATTACGCTGCGATTGTGCCCATATCAAGAGGTTGTTTAGCAGATCGTAAGTGTTTTTTGAGGTTTCTTTAAAGCGTTGAATAAAATCATCAATTTGATTTTGATCGTTACTAATTACTTTCTTCGATAACAAATCAAAGAACATATTAATATTAGCTAAAGGACCACGCAAATCATGCGCAATTATTGAGAAAAATTTGTCTTTTGTAGTATTTAAATCTTTTAATTCATCATGCGCTTTTTCAATTTTTTCTTTTTGATATTCAAGCAATCTGTTTTTCTCAGAAATTTCTATGGTTCTATCCTCTACTTTTTGTTCCAAAGAATTATAAAGCTGTGCATTTTCAATGGATATGGCAGCTTGGGTACAAAGAATAGATAGGATATCAACTCTTTTTTGATTAAATACATGAGTTGATAAATTATTTTCTAAATATAATAAACCTGAAAACTTTGATTGATGGAGAATCGGAACTATAATCACCGATTTAATAGCATTTTGCTTGAAATATTCATCATTAATGAAATCACCCTCAGAACAAGCATTGTGTAATATTATTGTTTCTTTTGTTCTTTCAACATAGTGAATTAACGATTTAGGTATGGTATTCGATAAAAGAGCTTTGCGTTCAAGCTTAATAATAATTTCATTGTTTTCAATTATACCTTGAGCTTCAATTTGCAATTGCTCATTTGAATCATTAATTAATAAAAATCCTTTTTGAGCACCCGCATGTTCAAGAATAATTGTAAGTATTTTTTTTACAAGTTCAGTAAATATAATTTCGCTCGAAATGGCTTTTGCAGAATCTAATATGCTTTCTAAATCTAGCGTTTGCGAAATTTTTGAAGTGCCTGTTGAGCTTTTTGAGTCGCTAGAAAGCGATCGAATTCCCATATTTTCATCACTAAGCAATATTTTATTGTATTTTGATAATAAAGCATCAGCTTTTGCAGTTGCACCCCAAATATTGTATAATTTGAAAGCCTTTTCTAAATATATTTTTGCAAATTCAGGTTTTTTATTTTGAATCCAAAATTGCCCAGCTAATTCATTACCCAAAGCCTGATCCATTAAATTGCCTTCTTGCTGAGACAAGGTAATTGCTATGTCGTAATTTTCACGGGCTTGGGTAATATTCCCATTTAATCGTTCTAACTCGGCTTCAATTAAAAGGTATTTATTTTCAAAGTTAGCAGGACAATCACTAGCCCATTTTTTCAATTTCTTTTGATTGGATAGGATTCTGTTTTTTGCCGTTTTGTACTCTTGCTTATTGAAGTCAGAAATGCAGGACAATAGAATTAGTGACTCATAATAATGGAATTGAGAGTAAAGCAACAAGCCAGCAACATCGTTTACAATTTTTCGTGCTTCGCTTACTATCTCTTGAGCTTTATAAAAACTATTAAAATGATAGGCTAAAACCATTTTCTTTAAATAAAGATCAAGCGCCGAGGCGTTATCTTTCATTTCCTGAAAATGGGGTGTCATTTCTGATTCGTTATAAAAAGTACCATTAAGTATTTCAGGGTTTTTAGATCCCTCAATAAAATTATGAATAGTTTGTAAAAGACTTTTTATTTGATTAAAAGGAACATTTTGATTTAAATAATATAATGAGGTTTTATATTTTTCGGTTTCATAATACAGTTCACGAATGTCATATCCACCATATAATTTATAGCATAATCCTGCTGCTACCGATGCTACGGCAAACTCAATATCTCCCGTATCGACGCCTTTTTTAAATGCATTAAATAAACCATTAATTGAATTTTTAAGAGCTTCTTTCCAAACTACTGCTGAGTTATGAATGCATGCTGCTTGTGACCAGTGTTCATCGGCTTCAAGTTTGCTAAACATATTCATTCCAGTTTGGCTATGTAAATAGCCTTGATCTGTTTTTCCTAATGTGTAATTTAATAATCCAAAGGTGATAAATGCTACTGGAGACTTTGGTGCAATACCATGTTTTAAGGTGTATTGTATTAATTTAAAAACAATTAAAGGAAATAACTTAGCATCTACATAATACGAGGCAGATAAAATCTTTGCCATTATATTCATTGAGACTAAAATCACTTGATCCTGCATGGGTTCTAAATCCAGAATATTCTTATATTTTAATTTTTTAAGCTTCCCATTAATTTTGATAAGATTTAAAACAATATGGAGTGTTAGCGGTTTTTTTGGAAATTTAGTTCCTAATGACTCGAGTAATTTAATGGCTTCTGCTACCGCATCAGATTGTCTGTACTGTGCTATATATGAAAGAATCCTAATTTCAATAAGTTTTGCTTTGTCAAGATTGCAGGTGATTTTTTCAAGTGAATAATTAATGGTCATTTCCATTTCATCGAATGCAGCACATAATGAAAGTGATTCTGTTGCTTCAATATGAATTTGTAATGCTAATTTATAATTCGATTTCCATATGGAACTATTAATGAGCTCTAAACTGGTTTTCGCAAAATATAACGAATTCTCATAGGCTCCTTCTTGTTTTGATTTTTTGCATGCTTTTAAATTTAAATCTGCCAAAAACACTTTTTCATCATCCTTAATAAATTCTATTCCTTTATTTAAGTGTTCTAACACAGAATATAGTTTTTCATCTTGGTGCAGTTCTGTTAAGCTTTTTAGCAAAAATCTTCCAATTTCCTGATGGATTTCTCTTTTTTCTTCATCAGGAATTGAATCGTATACTTCTTGTTGAATTCTATCGTGCACAAACTTATATGATACTTCAGTGGAAGTATTATATTCCGCATAACGATATTGACTCGATACAGGATAAATAATCGATTTTTCTGAAGCTTCATTTAATAGGTTAATGGTAGTTTTCCAAGTATTTTTGGAGGCGTTATAAATTAAATAGGCATTAAATTTTGATCCAATACAAGCCGCATATTTTAAAATATTTCGAATGTCTTCAGATAAATTATCCAATCTTTTACTAATCAAGTCTGCAACATTTTCAGCAACTTCCGATTTTTCAATATGCTTCGTATCTAAGTCCCAGGCACCACTAATATTGTTGAATTGCAATAGTTCCGCTTGATATAAACTTTTTAAGAATTCAATAATAAAAAATGGATTTCCATTGGTTTTTGAAAGACAAACTTTTGTTAAATAATCGGATATTTCATTAGTAAATGAAAAAGCATCTATTAGTAATTCCTGAATTGCATTATGTTCAAGATTATCGATATGAATGTTATGAAATTTCGATTCTGAATTTTGAATCCTTTCTATAGAAATAAGTAAGGGATGCTCTGTTTTAATTTCAGAATCTATGTAAGCTCCAATAATTAAAAGTGAGCCGGTATGATTATGACTGAGTAAACTTTCAATCATATCTAACGATGCCATATCTGCCCAATGAAGATCATCTAAAAATATTACCAGAGGATGCTTTTTAGAGGTAAATGTTTTTATGAAATTTAAAAATGTACTGAAAAAACGATTGTGTGATTCGGAAGCTGGGAGTGAAGGTAAATCAGCTTGTTTTCCAATAATAAATTCTAATTCAGGAATTACATTAGTAATTAGTTTTCCATTGCCATTTAGGTGATTTAATATTTTAGTTTTCCAGCTTTGAATTTCATCACTACCTTCAGAGAGTATTGCTCTTAATAGTTGAGAAATGGCTTGAATAAAAGCATTGTAAGGAATATTTTTCTTTAATTGATCAAATTTACCTGATACAAAATATCCTTTACTTTCAATAATGGGTTTTTGCAATTCTTTTATAATTGAAGTTTTACCAATTCCGGGATACCCATTTACTAATACCAGAGATCGATGGTTGTTTTTTACTTCATTGTAAAAACTTAATAAATTGGCAATTTCATTCTCACGGCCATATAATTTTTGTGGAATTTGAAATTTTTGAGATACATCATACCTGCCAACCGGGAATTCGGCTATTTTTCCAAATGACTGAAGATCTGTCAAGCATTTTTCTAAATCGCAAAGAATTCCAAAACCGCTTTGATACCTGTAATCGGCTGTTTTGTTCATTAATTTATTTACAATTTTAGAAAGCTCAACCGGCACATTAGGGTTAAGAATATTTAAGGCTAAAGGTTCTTTTGCAATATGACTATGTATCCATTCTCTGGGAGTGCTTGCGTTATAAGGTAAACGACCAGAAAATAACTCATAAAATGTTATGCCCAATGAATAATAATCTGTTTTATAATCAATTATTCGATTAAACCGACCGGTTTGTTCTGGCGAAATATATGCATAGGTTCCTTCAAACTTTGTCTCATTTAGTGGCTCAAATTGTTCATTAACTAGCTTTGTTGCCAATCCAAAATCAATTATTTTTAATATTGTTTTCTCTTTATTAATAATTATATTGCTTGGATTAATGTCTTTATGAATAATATTCTGATTGTGAATATCGTTTAATGCTTTTGTTATTAAAATGGCAACATTTAGTATTTCAATTAATTGCGTAGTATTTGTACAGGGTGAATATTTTGCAATAAACTGATTTAAGGAAATTCCCCCAAAATCTTCAAGAACCATTACTAAGGTATCTTTGTATTTTAGTAAATCGTATGGTTTAACAATCCAATTTGATGTTAATTTTGAAGTTATTTCATATTCCTTTTTGAAATGAGCCAGTTTTTCAGAATCAATATTATCGTCACGCAATAGTTTTAAAACAACACTTTTTTTATCAGAGTCAATGGCTCTGTAAATTTCAGTGTTTTGACTTTTTGAAACGAGTTCAATCAGTTGATAACCTAATATTTTATCCACCTGCTTTTTTTGTTTAATTCGTGGTTTTCGTTAAAATCCTGTATATGAATCTTTTTTAACAATGTAAGGTGGAATGTTTAAAGTAAATGCAACAACAATCCACCACACCCAAATATACGCACCAAAAGGGATATAGCCAAATAAACCAAGCATAGGCATTTCAAATACATGCAAAATATTTACATAGGGTATGCTATATACCCAATAATCTGGGTTATGTGTAAGTAAAGGATTATGAAATGCACTTAAATAGTTCCAAAATTCACATAAAAAACCCATAATAAATTCTGCTAAACAAATGAGAGCTAAGGGAGTCCAATCACCTTTTTGAGCAATGGGTTTAAACGGAGTCCAAAGTCCTAAAATATCAAGTAATATGGAGAAGATGATAAGGGGAGCGAGCCAGATAATGAAAAACATTTGGTTGGGAAAATAGCCAATAATAAAAGTTATTCCCAAAGTAAAAAGTAAGATGGCATATTGAAGTTTGCGTGGCAAAGTAATTTTTCTTCCGAATGAATACCTATGCTGTAATCCTTTAAAGGTATTTAGTAAAGAGTACATTTCAAAGGCCATGGGCATTAAGCCAGTGGAACCAACCAATGCATACACATAAAACTCACTGGTAGTTACTAAATCGGCCATTGGGTAGTACCAATTATCGTTGACAAAAAAATTTAAATATTCAAAAATTAGCCATCCCGAAATGGAAGCAATTCCGATTCCAATAATAGTTCTGGGCATATTACTAATAATGGAATTTCCACTATTTCTTCTGTAAACCAATCCATCAATAATGAAGGAAAAGCCCCAGAACAGAGGAATAACCGAAAAGTTGATAATGATTTTAGGCTGACTAAATTTGCCCCACATGATTAGAGCTGTGGTAACAAATAGAAGCATTCCAATCCAAAACCAAAGTGGCAGCTTTTCCTTCTTTACTTTTTCACTTATTTCTTCTTTTGGCGGACGCTTGAACCCAAATATCCATGGATAAATATAAAGTACAATTCCAAATAAGGATGATGCAGCAAATACTATAAAAACAGGCAAGCTAAATCCAGCTTTTTCTTGAGGACTTGTTGGAGGGAATTCAAATAAATCTTTAGGAATCGATCCATGGTTATGAATAAATTCTCCAACAAGTGGAATTATTAAAATGGCGATAATAACCCCAATTATGGCTGTTAATTGTTTTCTAATTTTTTTAGTGTCTTCCATGTTTGTTAAATTAAAATTGTCAGATAATTATAGTTTTGGTTCACTTTTTATCTCACTTTTTAGCGATTTTACGAAAATTTGAAGTAATGTTTTATTGCGCAATGTGTGCTTATAACAACCTATCCAAGCAATTAATGCTATCATTAACCCTTTGAAATTTTCACAGCGGCTAAATAAGTAGAATGCGTCATTGTTTCGTAATTGTTTCAAATAGTATTTTATCCATGCTTTTTCATTACTGAAGTTTTCGCCATCCCAACCATTTAATCCGACTATAGTACTGAAGAATTGACAGCGACGCTTTCTATAATAAGAGCCCATACCGTTGCCATCATAATAGTCTTTAAACATTTCAGTTGGGCGTAAGCCATCATTTGCTTTTGTATTATAAATTTCACAAATAACATAGGGATCAATATCCCCAAGCATGTCGGGTCCGGGTGCATATTCATCAATTATTTTTTGTATTTCTTCATCGCTTAATTCCCGTTTGTTTTCAAGCTTTTTATATAGGAATTCTCCTGCTGAACTTGCTATATCTCCCAACCAAGTTACAATATCAACATTACTGTCAACCAATGGAAAAAAAGGTTTTAAGCACATTAGCCATTTGGGAAGAGGTGTAACAGGGGCAAAATAGTTATACGCATCCACACCGGCTAAAACGTGTCCCAAGTCGCAATACAATCCGTCTGGTAGTATTACTTGTTGATTGTTATCTGTAAAGATTTCGGGAACAGTTCCAGCATTTGGATTCATCCAATCGCCTTTTTTTACAAGCACTTCGCGGCATTTTGGAGCTGGTTCAAATTCTTTTCCATTTTTTTTAGGTTTTGGCTCACCACATGGTACTAGCTTTACTTCATACCTTCCTTCAGTTTTTGCAGCTCCTCTAATTAATTTAGAGTCCCATCCATATTTTGCATAAAATATTTTACGTAAGCGTGTTATCATCAATTTGGTTTGATGTTGTTTACCACGAAAATAGTCTTCTTCGTTTGTTAATAGCTCTAGAAATTTTTCTAAGCTAATAGCATTTTCTTTTTCTTTAGAAGGTTTGAACTTTTGCTCAATGGGTTGATAGATCATAAAATTTGCTATATATAGTTCACCTGTTAAAATAGAATTGAAAAAATACAATATATAGTGTTTTATTTACTTTGCAAAAGGAAAAATGAGAAAGTAATTAACATTGAGAATATAGTATTTCAATGACAATAGATAAGGGTAATGGATATATTCAAACCTTAAGAATTTATATGGTTATCCCTAAGTCAACCTAAATTAAAAAATTAGAAAAGGTGTTTTAAAAAAAGTCGGTTAATATATTCCGAAAATTAATTGCCTGTAAGGCATATTTATTTCAGCCGGAGGCAACGCCTCCGGTATTGAACAGGTAAAAAATCGTTGCA
>JAEINW010000207.1 GCA_016342715.1 Salinivirgaceae bacterium
ACCACTAATATACTCATTAACAAATTGTTAAGCAAGATATCCTTTAGTTATTTTCTCGCAAATCGCTCAATCTAGGTGTTAATAATTTGTTTGAGTTTCTCAATAAAAAGGATGAAGAGGAAGAAAACGACCTTAATATTACAACGATTCCAGTATTAGTATCGCTTTTTAGCGTTGCTCCTCTTGCAGAATCCGCAATAGAATCGGAAGAAAAAGAGGCATTCCCATTTTGGATTAAAGCAATACTTAATATTGACGGCAGCTTACAACCTGACGAAGAGAGTTTCCCATATATTCCAAGGGTTTTTCTTGAACCCCAACTGAGCGAAAAGTATTTCTATACCCTTTCAGATGTTGAAACCATTGATAAGGTTTTTTATGATCTAATCTTTGAAGATAATAACTGGGGTGAATTCTGGGAATACATTCAACTAATTTTTAAGAAACTTGCAGATCAAGAAATATCAGAATACAAAATTGAAAACTACCTGACCAAGTTTGGGTTTACTCTGGTGGTTAATGATTCTTTAAAAGGGGCTTCGGATGGAATAATAAAACTTTACGATTTTATCTCTAAAAACGACAGTCATTCAAAGCTCTATGAAAGAATGGCTAATGAGAATTTCCCAAACAATAAAAAAATTAGGAATATTTCAGATTATGAGGACGATACACTGCTTCATCATGGTCAAATGAACTTTGAATTCCCATTATCCTTTACGCAGCGAAATTCATTGTACCACTATGTTCATAGTCAAGATGATGAAGTTTTTGCTTTAAATGGACCTCCTGGTACTGGAAAAACTACTTTACTTCAAAGCGTAGTTGCTAACGAGTTTGTAAAGAAAGCAATTGAAGGAGCAGAACCAAGTATTATTGTTGCCACTTCTACAAATAATCAAGCTGTTGTAAATATCATTGACAGTTTTACAAAAGCAAAAACCAAAGATGGAAATTTATCTGGTAGATGGATACCCGATTTAAAAAGCTATGGTTTATATCTACCTGCAAAAGATAAGAATGTTGAAAGAGATATTTCGCCAGATATTCTATATCATAAGTTTACAGGTGAAGGGTTCCCGTCTAAAGTTCAAAATATTGAATTTGTTGAAACGGCAAAAGATTATTTCTTAGATAAATTTGAAGAATATGCAGGTTATCGAGAATACAACGTATCGGGTGCTGTAGATGAACTCAGGAACGAATTACTAAAAATTGATAATGTACTAAAAACAGGAATAAAAGCATGGAAAGATTACAAAGAGATTTTTAGAGTGGTTGAAACATATTCTGGTAAGCATGATACAACAAAATATTTTAGTGATAGTGAATTAAATATAGATGCCATTAATAGTGAACATGCAAACTTAAAAGCCATTCAAACCAATTACATTGATTGTTTAAAACATGAACCTTGGTGGAAAAAACTACTGATAATTTTTTTTAGAAGCGAACGTGCAACAATGCTTGCATCGTGCTTTAATGATTGCCCCATTGATTATAGTTCAGTCAACTTTTTTAAATTAAAAACCCTGTTAGAATTTTTTAGGGTTAAATATCAATTGATCGATAGAATAAAAAGTTTAAACAACACATGGGGTAATTGGAAAACAACCCATCACATTAAAAGTAATCCACCACTAACTTTTGAAGAATTTAAAAGAAAGGAAAAACGGAATCAAGATTATTTTTATAACGAATTAGAAACTGGTATTAAACATGAATCTTTTCAATTGGCCACTCACTATTGGGAAGGTCGGTGGATAATGGAAATGGAAAGTACAGATGCCACTGAATTAAGGAAAAACAATGAAGAAAACGCATTGAAAAAATGGCAACGCTTCGCAATGCTAACACCTTGTTTTGTTTCTACCTTCTATATGATACCAAAATTCTTTACCTATTCCAGATTTATTAAAAAACTAAAAAATGGCAAACCATCCTTTGATAATCCCTCATTAATTGGTGGAATTGACTTGTTAATAGTTGACGAATCGGGTCAAGTTGCCCCCGAGGTTGGTGTTGCCACATTTGCTCTAGCAAAAAGAGCAGTTATTGTTGGTGATGTTAAGCAAATAGAACCAGTATGGAATGTACCTCCGAAAGTTGATTATTCCAATCTTATCAGATACAATATAATTAAGAGTGAGCATGATAAAAAAAGAATAGAATTGTTGGATGATAAGGGCTATTTGGGTTCATCAGGTAGCATAATGAAACTTGCTCAGAAAAGTTGCAACTATCAACTTCCTGAATTAGAGGAAAGGGGATTCTTATTGACAGAGCATAGAAGATGCTATAATGAAATTATACAATACTGCAATGCATTGGCTTACAATAATTTACTTGAACCGCGTAGGGGCAAATCGAAGAATGAACCATTTATACCGATGTCATTAGTTCATGTTGAAGGTAAATCATTTACGATAAATAAAAGTAGGGCAAATAAAGAAGAAGCTCTGGCTATTAGTGATTGGTTAAAACAAAACGAAGCTTACATAATAGAATACTACGGAAAGCTTGCTTTGAAAGATTATGAAAAGACCGACAAATCAAATCAATTTAAAGCTCCAAAATTAAAAGACCTAGTGGGAATAATAACACCATTTACAGCCCAGAAATATACAATTGCCAGAATATTGAAATCAAAAGGAATAAATCCATCAGGTATGAAAATTGGAACAGTTCACGCATTACAAGGAGCAGAACGACCAATTGTGATATTCTCAACCGTTTATTCTGGTGCTGATATTGGGAAGGGGTACTTTTTTGATCGTGATAATAAACCCAATATGCTTAATGTTGCTGTCTCACGTGCAAAAGATTGTTTTATGGTTTTCGGAAACAGAGAGATATTTAATGCAAAAGGTAATACCCCTTCTGCAAAACTTTCACGATTTTTAAAGGAAATTGAAAGATAATGGAAAACTTATTAAAACAGCTATTTATTATTCATAAAGAATATAAAATGCTAGCTGATAGAGAAGAGAAGTTTAATATATTCACAACTCTTCATAAGTTTAACGACGAGCGTAGGCTTCACTCACGTTTTATATCAGTATTGTTACAACCAAAAGGTACTCATGGTTTTGAAAACCAGTTTCTAAATCTGTTTTTAGAAGAGGTAAATATTTCAGGCATTTTAATGGCAACAAATGACATTGATGATGAGGAACTAGAAGCTAACAAGGAATCAAATGATAATGAAGAGAAGAATCCACCATTAATTAGCTACAAGCTTTCACCAGACAGCATCGTTTACCCGGCTGAAAACAACAAGAAAGAGAATAATAACATTGATATCCTAATAATTGATCGAGTAAAGAAACAGTGCCTTATTATAGAAAACAAGATATACGCAGGAGATAGTAATGGTGCTGGTGGTAAGCAATTGGAACGTTATATCGATCATGCGGAAAATATCGAAAACATACCTATTAATAATATTTCAGTTATTTATTTAACGCTAGATGGTCACGATCCTTCAAAAAGTAGTGTTGGTAGCTATTATGGCAAAAAAGATATCATACTTTGTAGCTATCAAGATTTAATTGTCACTTGGCTTGAAAAATGCCTTAAATTAACCATAAGAACACCATTTTTAAGGGAATCCATTATACAATACATTAAACTTATTAAAAGTATGACAACAGATAGCAGTTCAGTTGAAGAGCGAAAAGCTTACCGTTCCCTAGTTGGAGAATCCAAAGAAAATATGCTAGCAGCACAAAAATTAATGCAAAACTTCAAGCATATAAAATGGCATGCCGTAAGTGATTTTTGGTATGCTTTGCAATCAATCATTGAACAGAACAATTACAATATTACTAAGCGAGTTATCGATATAAATGGCAACAGCCAAGTAATTACCGATTTAACCCATTACGAAATTTATCGCAAAGGTCAAAAGAACAAGCAAAAGTGTATTTTAAATTTTATCATATCAGATGGGCTTGAAATAACTGTACGCTTTACTCCAGATGGTGGATTCTATTTTGGTGTTTCAAACAAGGTTGAAGTTAATCCGGCTGTTCAATCAAAACTTAATAAACTAACAGGTGACGATTCAATCTATCAAAACACAAAGTGGATGCATTTGCATAAAAAATTCAACAAGCAAATTATATTCAATGATTTCAATAGCGATATTACTTTTGGATTAATAAATGCTGAGAGAAATAAAAAACTAGTTGAAGAAACTTGGAGTGAAGTTGCTCAATTTATTGAGGATTTTAATAGATAAATTATGTCAGAACTAGGTTGGATGCATTTTTCAGATACTACACGGAGAAGGGTATTGAAGGTAATTGACCTTTTGGGGATAAAAAACATTATAGAGTTTACGGTTATCATATTCAAAAAAGGTATATAGCAATAGTTCGAATGAATGGTTATCCGGTTCTTATTTAAGCTTTAACATAAGCTCCATTTATTACCGTAATTAGCGTCTGTTTTTCATATAGTCATACATATTCCGTTTATTTTTCACACAACGCGCATGTTTTTCATAATTTTGTTATACATTTACAAATAAAAGTAGCGTTTAATTTTCACACATACATATGCATAGCGTAAGTATTTCACAAGAAGCGTCTGTTTTTCATGGATTGGACGTGCCCGAAAAAGGAAAAATTGTTGGTTATGCAGCTGTAATAGATACAAAGCAGCTGCGAATTCCACTACCAAATAAAATTGCTCTAATTAGTACTAAAAACAGGCAATACAACCTTGAAAAATGGAAGATTTTCACTTCACGTCACCAGCCACAGGATACCTTATTTAAACATTTGGTATTTGCTATTAAGTATGAAGGAATAAACTTATTATTTTTTAAAAAACTTTTTGAATCACTGCAGGCTCAACAAGTTATTGATCTTATTCAAGAGGAACCGTCGGGACAATATGCACGAAAAATTTGGTTTTTATATGAATTTTTAATGCAACATGAATTAAAAATTCCAAATGCTGATACGAAAATCAAATACATTGATTTATTAGATACTAAAATTCAGTATGGAATTACGTTTGGAATAAAATCATCTAGGCATCGTGTTATAAATAATTTGCCAGGAACATACAATTTTTGTCCCTTAATATTTAAAACAACTAAACTAGAAAATTATATTTCAGCAAATCTATCTAATCAAAAAAACATATACTTAAACTCAATACATAAAGATGTTCTTCAAAGAGCTTCCTCCTTTTTGTTATTGAAAGATTCAAAGGCATCGTTTACCATTGAAGATGAAAATCCAGGAACAAACAGAGCCTTACGATGGGGTAAGGCTATTGGGCAAGCAGGATCTAAACCATTATGTAAGGAAGAATTATTGCGTTTACAGCAAATTGTAATTGAAAACAATCGATTTACTACTATGGGTTTTCGCACTGAAGGTGGTTTTGTGGGAGAACATGATAGAATAACTGGCGAACCCATTCCCGACCATATTTCAGCACGGGCTGATGATCTTGAAATATTAATTGATGGTTTAATTATTACAAACAATTTGCTTGAAGCATCTGATTTTAATGCCGTTTTAGCTGCAGCTCTGATTGCTTTTGGCTTTGTAAATATTCATCCCTTTTCAGATGGAAACGGAAGAATTCATCGTTACTTGATTCATCATATTTTAGCAAAAATGAAATTTGCTCAGCAAGGAGTTATTTTTCCAGTTTCAGCATCAATACTTGACCACATTGATGATTACAGAAAGGTATTGGAAGCATACTCACACCCATTGCTCGATTTTATTGAATGGGAAACAACTCCTGACAATAATGTGAATGTGATTAATGATACGATTGATTATTATAGGTACTTTGATGCCACACCAATGGCTGAATTTTTATATGATTGCGTTGATGATACTATTAAAAATATAATTCCTGCAGAAGTAAATTATTTGCGAAAGTACGATGTGTTTAAAAGCTATCTAGAAAATACATTTGAGATGCCCGATAAAATGATAGCGGATCTGGTGCGTTTTTTGGAGCAAAATAATGGGAAGCTTTCAAAAAGAGCAAAGACAAAAGAATTTAAAATGCTTAACGAATCTGAAATTATTGAAATTGAAGAGCAATTTAAGACTATAATGATAGCGGATTAGCCTCTATCATTTTTAAATTTTGATAAAAAATTAATTCCGGGTAAGATGAAGTTACCCACTCGTTTTAATTAAGTTACCCTATGTTTTACATAAAAAACAAGGTTTCTGGAAGATTAGGTAACTTGGGTAAGCAAATTTTGCATTTTTTTATTATTTTACAAAAAAATTGCCTCACGAAAAACTCACACAAAGATACCTATTCGGACACCACAACACTCATACATTTCACAATTACTTATCATACAGCTTTGTATAAACATAAGTTCGAGTCCCGGCAGCTCCACTAGATAATGAAACATTTTGAAACTTAAAGTTTCAAAATATTTCATTATCAGCTATTTAGAATCATTCTTTCCGATTTTTATTTCTTTATTTCTCATAGTTTTTCAAGATTTGTTTCACAATTGTTTCACACAAATTTTAAAAACCATGAGTGCTTCAGTTAAACTTCTATTAAGAAAAGATTATTCAAGACTAGACGGCAAAAATCCTGTGTATCTTAGACTAATCATAAATCGCAGTCCAAAAAACTATTCATTAGGCATTAACCTTCACCCAGATGATCTAATGAAAAAAGATCAGTTCATTGTAAAAAGCACAACAGAAAATGCATCCTTAATAAATATCCAGTTAAGAGACATTGAATCTAGAGCCAATGAAATATTAAATGATTTTGCAATATTCAACATTGCTCCAACTTTTCTAGAATTTAATACGCACTTCAAAAATAAACTATAACGAGAAAACTTCAATGCATATGCAACATCCTATATAAAGCGAAATATAGGATTCTCAAAGGAAACCAGGTTCCGTTTCTGAATTTTAGGGGAGATCTAAACATTGGTAGGGAGAGGGGTTCATAAAGAAAATATGTCTGTTTGGCCGGTAGGCAGGAGTTTCAGCATAAGCTGAAACAAAGTTGGCGAAAACTGCCTTCGGTTAGCTAGGTGCATCGCAGGCTTGCCTCGGGGATAGTCAACTTTAAAGTTTTTCTTTATTGAAATGGATAGGGCATTTAATAATTAAAATGAGATATTATGAAAATAATTAATTTTATTGATTCATCGCAAGGATGGAAAGAATTAGTAAGACACATTCGTATTAATGGTGATATCACTGACATTAAAGAAGGTCAAAGTATCCCAAATAAATAATGCCTTTTTAAAATGGGCACTTAGTCCACAAAATGGATGACAAGTTTTACTATGCTATTTCATAAATAAAGCAATGCCCTTGAAAAAGTGGTAAGTTTTGGTATTGAACTTGATCTCAACTTTAATTTTGTTTTTGGATTTATTAATTTATTGGCTTTTGGAATTTAATATTTGAATAAAACAGACTATACCGAGATCACTGATGAACTCCAAAATATATTTAAAAAGAAGGAATATTGAGACACAATTTAGAAATAGTTTTGCTATAGTATTTTATCATTATGTACTATATTACAAACATAATCGTTATATTTGTATTAAATATAGTACATAATGAAAAATAAGAAACAAATAATATTCCCGCAGCACCAAAAATATTTAGAACAGTTGGGAGAAAACATTAAGCTAGCTCGTAAACGCCGAAAACTAACAACAATTCAAGTTGCCGAAAGAGCTGGCATTGCAAGAAATACACTTTACCTTCTTGAGAAAGGAAGTTCAAGCGTTTCATTGGGAGCTTTATTTAATGTATTAAGAGTATTAAATCTTCATGAAGATTTGTTAAAATTAGCAGCCGATGATGAATTAGGAAGAAAATTACAAGATTTCGATTTAATATAAGTTATTAATGGCTTCAAATAAAAAAGACATATTGGTTTATGCACATTGGAAAGGAATGACAGATCCCAAACAGATTGGAATTCTATCAGCTCATTTTGGGAAAGGGCGTAAATCATTCAGTTTTGAGTATAACAAAAATTGGCTTAAAAGTCAAGAGCAATTCCTAATTGATCCCGATATTGGCTGGTTTACTGGGCCTCAATTTCCGGGTAATAAAGCTAATTTTGGAATATTTCTTGATTCCATGCCTGATACTTGGGGACGCACTCTAATGAAAAGGCGGAATGCATTAATAGCAAGAGAAAAAGAAAACTCAGCACCAAAGCTTTATGATATAGATTTTCTATTGGGTGTTTATGACGAAAGCAGAATGGGCGCTTTACGATTTAAATTAAACGAAAATGGTCCATTCCTGGATGACAATGCCGATTTTCCGACTCCACCATGGTCATCTGTTCGTGAATTGCAGTTTTGTACCGAACAGGTTGAAAGCGATACAGAATCAGCAGATATACGTAAATGGTTAGCTATTTTAATGGCTCCGGGATCATCACTAGGTGGCGCCCGACCTAAAGCAAATATTTTAGATGACCAAAGACATCCTTGGATTGCCAAATTTCCATCGAAGAATGACACAATTGATAAAGCTCTTTGGGAATTATTAGCATATAAACTTGCCATAAATGCAGGTATTGAAATGGCTGAATCAAAAGTGGAAAAAGTTTCTGGTAACCACCATACATTCTTTACCAAACGATTTGACAGAGAAAATGGCGAACGGCTTCACTTTGCATCGGCCATGACTATGACTGGAAATAGCGAAGATATTTTAAAAGAAGCTGAAGCAAGCTATTTAAGTATTGCAGAATTTATTCAATTTTCTGGAGCTAGGGTTGAAAAAGATTTGCACCAACTTTGGAGAAGAATTGTCTTTAACATCGCAATCTCAAATACTGATGATCATTTAAGAAACCATGGTTTTATATTAACTCCCAAAGGGTGGATTTTATCTCCTGCTTTTGATATCAATCCATCCATTGACAAAGATGGACTGGCTATAAATATTGACCTTAATAGCAATGCTTTGGATTTTAATTTAGCTAAATCAGTAGGTGAGTATTTTATGCTAAAAACGGAAGATATGAATCATATTATTGAAGAAATAAAATCTACTGTGAGTAAGTGGGAAAATTATGCAGATCAAATTGGAATATCACGATCTGATAAAATTCTTATGCAACCTGCATTTAGATTTTAATATTAAAAAATTGATGAATGACTTTTATTTTGGAGAATTTAATAAGGTAGTCAGAGCGCAAAATTTTAATGCATTTTTCTGAACCAAATAAGAAATTTATAATTAATATAATATGGTTATCCTTATAAATACCTAAATAGGTTTTAACAAAAAACTAAGGCTGAAAGCCTGAAAGCCTTGCATAGTTTAGCCTGGGGCATCGCCCCAAGAAATAGAACCTACAAAGAAAAGGGTGCAAGCTGAAGTCTCAATTTGAAAAAACACCAATC